>JAYURJ010000001.1:0-2506 GCA_043756275.1 Betaproteobacteria bacterium
CGTTGCCGATGCTCCCGGAGACTGGGCGCTGCATTGCCACAAATCGCACCACACCATGAATGCGATGGGCCACGACGTTCCCAACATGGTGGGCGTCAAACACGACGACATTGCGGAAAAAATCGGCGATCTGATTCCCGGCTACATGGCGATGGGCGAACGCGGCATGGCGGAGATGACCGAGATGGTGGAAATGGGCATGCCGCTGCCGGAAAACACGCTGCCGATGATGATGGGCGAAGGCCCGTTCGGACCGCTGGAAATGGGCGGCATGTTTACTGTCGTCAAGATTCGCGCGGACATTGCCCCCGGTGACTATCGCGACCCGGGCTGGTACAAGCACCCGCCGGGCAGCGTGGCCTGGAAGTTGGATGAGGGCGCAACCGTACCGCCGGACGCTCACGGCCAACACAAAGATCACTTGCGATGAATTTTCATACCGCGCCACTGCCTGATCTGCCGGCGTCAATCGCTTTACCTTGAACTTAGACAACCTGCTCAAATTTTCACAAATGGAGACTCACATGAAAACATTCCTTCTCGCTGTTTCGCTCGCATTGACGATCACCGCCCTGCCGCCCGCTATCGCGGAGGAAGGCCATCCGGCACAGACCACAACCGCCGCAACCCACGCCGGCCGCGGCAAGGTGATCTCCATTGACGAGCAGGCCGGCACCGTAAAAATCACCCATGACCCGATCAAGAGTCTCAAATGGCCAAAAATGACCATGGACTTCAAGGCACACGATGCGGCAATGCTGAAGGGTCTGAAGCCCGGCGATCAAGTGGACTTCGAGATCATGAAGATGGGTGGCGGTTACCACATCATGAGAATTTCACCCCTGGCTGCGCAGAAAGACGCTGGCCACGGCACACACAATCACGGCGCGCACGATCAAGGTGGCGCCACGGCTGGAAGACCTGGCGATCCCAACAAGATCGGCCGCACCATCAAGATCACCGCACAGGACATCAAATACGACCAATCCGAAATCCTGGTCAAGGCAGGCGAAACCGTCAAATTCGTCGTGACCAATGCCGGAAAGTTAAAGCACGAATTCATCATCGGCAGCTCGGACGAACAACGCCAACACGCAGAAATGATGAAGCAGATGCCCGGCATGGTTCATGAAGACGCCAACACACTCACGCTCGAACCGGGAGAAACGAAAAGCCTGGTCTGGCAGTTCACCAAGACTGGCGCGTTGGAAATTGCCTGCCATGTTCCGGGCCATTACGAAGCTGGAATGAGGGGCAAAGTGACCGTGACAAATTAATGTGTTCCTGCGTCTTTGCTAATGCCAGAAGGGGGAAGGGAAGGATGTGGACACGACCACGGTAGCGTGAACCCCAACGGGTGGCTGACAGCGCGATCGAACTAGATACTGCGAGATCGCGCTCTTACTTGAGGTAAGAGCGCAGCACACCAACCACTTGCTCCAAATCGTCTCTGCGCTCTTTGGGTGAAAGCGCCTCCGACCCCAGGTGCTCCCGAATATGTCCCTCCAAAACTTCAGCCATCAAGCCATTGACCGCGCCCCGGATCGCGGCGATTTGCTGAAGAATGGCCGCGCACTCTGTTCCCCTCCCCAGGGCCTGCTCCAGGGCCTCCGCCTGTCCCTTGATGCGGCGAACGCGGAGCAACAGTTTCTTCTGGTCACGCACGGTATGCGGCATGGAAACCCTCCTCGGAACTAATATATACTGGAGTATAGTATAGCCTTGCTAATCTGAACACGCGCTCCATGTCGAATTTCGTCACCGCCGATTCCGGCAAACACACTCACCACTTCAATGAAGGCAACCCCCTTGCGGAGAAAAACACCGCCCGGGTCGTGGCACTGACCACGCTGATGATGGCCGTCGAGATTATCGGCGGCTATACCTTCAATTCGATGGCTCTGCTTGCTGACGGGTGGCACATGAGTTCGCACGCGTTGGCGCTGGGTTTGTCGTTGTTCGCCTATATCTTTGCCAGACGATTTGCGCTCGATGCCAGGTTTGCCTTTGGCACCTGGAAAATCGAAGTATTGGGCGGATACACGAGCGCGATACTTCTGATGATGGTGGCCGCACTGATGATGTTCCAATCCATCGACCGCTTGCTTTCGCCTTCGCCCATCTACTACGACCAGGCGATCGCTATTGCGATAGCCGGGCTGGTGGTCAATCTCGTTTGCGCCTGGCTGCTAAAAGACGGGCATGGCGCCGGTCACCACCATCATCATGCCGATCATGACCATGGCCCGCATCACGGCGATCTGAATCTGCGCTCGGCGTATTTGCACGTTATTGCCGATGCGGCCACCTCAGTGCTGGCCATCTTTGCCCTGATTGGCGGAAAATTCTGGGGCGCGATCTGGCTTGACCCGGTGATGGGAATAGTCGGCGCGGTATTAGTCGCCGTCTGGGCTTATGGGTTGCTGCGCGATTCCGGGCGCGTACTGCTCGACGCAGAAATGAACGCGCCTGTGGTGACAGAAATCCGGGAAGTCATTGACGCAAG
>JAYURJ010000002.1:0-6869 GCA_043756275.1 Betaproteobacteria bacterium
CTGGTTTGCGGTGCAGGGCTGGAGTGACAGCTTCGCAAAAAACCTTGCCACCTACGCGCCGCTGCCGATTTTGCTCGCGGTGTTTGTTGGCCTGGCACCCGCGCTCCGGCTCTATCGCAGCTTCTTTCTCGATGAAGTGAATCAGGACTACGTTCGCACTGCGCGCGCCAAGGGCCTCAGCGAAAAAACGGTGATGATGAAGCACGTGTTGCGCAACGCCATGATCCCGATTTTGACCAACGTCGGCATTTCGCTGCCGGGCATTTTTGTCGGCGCTTTTCTGCTGGAGACTTTTTTCTCTATTCCCGGATTGGGCCGCGAAATTTTTACCGCCGTCAATCGCTCGGACTTTCCCGTCATCAAGGCCGCCACTGTCTATCTGGCGGTGGTGACCATGCTGGTCAATCTCGCGGTCGACGTGCTGTATAAGGCTGTCGATCCACGCGTTGTGCTGAAATAAGGGGTGCCAACATGAGTGCCGTTCTGACTAGCAACACAACCGTAGTCCCGATTCATCAAGCGTCCCCAGGCCTCTGGACACTGGCATGGCGCAGGCTGAAACGCGACAAGGTGGGCATGGTCTCGCTCGTCGTTGTCGTGTTTTTTCTGCTGATGATCGCGGGTTCTTATACCGGCATCGTCGCCAAAAACTGGTCCAAGGAAGTTGGCGTCTCGTATGCCAATCCATCCTTTTTAGCCGGTGCCGTCAATCTTGAAGCGGCCAAAGTGGACGTCAAGGAAACCGCCGCAAAAATCCCCTACGTCGATCTTTCTGATATCGATCCGCTCGCACCGCGCTACAAGGAATGGGAGGAGCGAACCGCAAAAATCAAGGTGACAGAAACGCCGCGCGCAGACACCTTGCCCTTCGGTGGCGATAAATGGGGCCGTGATGTTTTGCAAAAGGCCATCAAAGGCGCGCAGACATCGATTTTTGTCGGCCTGATCGCCGCGTTCATCGCCACTTTTATTGGCACTGTACTGGGCGCGTTCTCGGGCTATTTGGGAGGCAGGATCGGTGATGCACTGGAGTTGTTTTACAACGTTTTTAGCTCTATTCCCTACATCCTGCTCATTTTTGCCTTCGCCGCCGTGTTCGCGAGCTCACCGGCAATGGCCGATTTTCGCGGCGTGCCGATGGTAATTGCCATTCTTGGCCTCACCGGCTGGACCGGCATCTACCGGCTGATCCGCGCTGAATTTATCAAACATGGCTCGCGCGAATACGTGAAGGCGGCGGAAGCCATCGGCGCATCGCACAGCCGCCGTATGTTCGTGCATATTCTGCCGAACGTGAGCCACGTGTGTCTGGTGCAGCTCTCGCAACATGTGGTGCAGTTCATCAAGGCCGAAGTGATTCTGTCGTACCTCGGATTGGGCGTGCCGGTTGACTCAGTTTCATGGGGCACGATGCTCGCCGAAGCGCAGAGCGAGCTGGTGATTGGCAAATGGTGGCAGTTGGCGGCGGCGGGTATTTCGATGGCGATTCTGGTGACGGCGTTTTCGATGCTCACCGATTCGTTGCGCGATGCACTTGACCCCAAGATCAAATAAGCCAAAGGCCAGCACATGGAAAATATCCTTCAAGTCAAAAACCTCAATGTAAAGTTCCGCCTCGATGGCGGCACTATTTTTGAGGCCGTTAAAGGCACCTCTTTCGATATTCCGCGCAATTCAACCGTCGCGTTGGTAGGTGAATCGGGTAGCGGAAAGTCCGTCTCGGCGATGTCGATTGTTCGCCTGCTGCCACGTGAACAAGCCATCTTGTCACCCGGCAGCGAGGTGCTGTTCAACGGTGAGAATCTTCTCAAGGCAACCGACGCGCGCATGCGTGAAATTCGCGGCAAAGAGATCTCGGTTATTTTTCAGGAGCCGATGTCATCGCTGAACCCGGTGTTTTCGGTCGGCAATCAGGTATCAGAAGTATTGCGTTTGCATATGGGCATGACCAAGGGGCAGGCCTGGACGCGCTCGGAAGAATTGCTCAACGAAGTCGGCATTCCAAATCCGAAGCTCAGGATGAATTCGTACCCACATGAATTGTCAGGCGGACAGCAGCAACGCGTGATGATCGCGATGGCGATTGCCTGTGAACCCAAACTGCTGATCGCTGACGAACCAACGACGGCGCTGGATGTCACGATTCAAAAACAGATTCTTGATCTTATTGCCAAGCTTCAGGAATCTCACCACATGTCGGTGTTGTTCATCACCCATGACTTAGCCGTCGTTGGTGAAATTGCGGATACGGTCGTGGTGATGCAAAACGGCGAAATAAAAGAGCAGGGCACAGCCAAACAGATTTTTGAATCGCCACAGCATCCGTACACGAAGGCGCTCCTGATGTGCCGCCCCAACGTGAGCCGACGCCCGATGCGATTGCCGGTGATCGAGGATTTTATGGGCGAGGCTGGTTTACAGCCGGAACATCTTGCCGAGCGACATCGCGGTTATGCCGCAGATGATGAAATCGTGCTGGAAGTGAAAAATCTGTCCAAGCATTTTCAGTTGAAAGAGGGCTTGTTCAAAAAGCGCGATGTGCCCGCCGTCAAAGGCGCGACATTTAAGCTCGCGCGTGGAAAAACACTCGGGCTGGTTGGCGAGTCTGGTTCGGGCAAGACCACCGTGGGCCTCACGCTGATGCGTTTGCATTCAGCCAGCGGCGGCGAAGTCTTGTTCGATGGCGTGGATCTGTTGAAGCTGTCCGAAAAAGACTTCATGAAGTACAAGCGCCGCATTCAGATCGTGTTTCAAAATCCGTATGCTTCACTCAATCCGCGTTTCACGGTGGGGCAAATTCTGCTGGAGCCGATGGCCATTCACAACATCGGCAAAGACGAACAGGAACGCGTGCAGCTGGCGATGGCATTGTTGAAGCGCGTCAGCATGCCAGAAGTGTCGTTTTATAAATACCCGCACGAGTTTTCGGGCGGTCAGCGCCAGCGCATCGCAATCGCACGCTGCCTGACCATGAAGCCCGATGTGTTGATCTGTGATGAATCCGTTTCCGCGCTCGACGTATCCGTACAGGCGCAAGTGCTGAATCTGCTGCAAGATTTGCAGGACGAATACAAGATGAGCTACATCTTTATTTCGCACGACTTGGCAGTCGTGAAATATATTTCTGATCAGGTGATGGTGATGTCGGACGGAGACGTCGTCGAAGTCGCCAACTCGGATGAAATTTATCTCAATCCGAAGCAGGAATACACGAAGAAATTGCTGGGATCAATTCCCAAGGGGTGGCAGGAAGAAAAAGCTGCGTAGCGGGGTGCTTGTAATACGCAAAGAACCTCTGATTAAGTCCTTCGACAGGCTCAGGACGAACGGTAACTTATTGATTCCGTTCGTGGTGAGCTTGTCGAACCACACTCAAAATAGACTTAATCAGAGGTTCCTAACTATGTAGATCGCCATTTGGCCAGGCTTCCCGGCACTTTTATGCCTGAAAGCCGCGCCAGTGCTAGAGTTTGCCAAAAATAACTTGTCTTGGTCACGCCCGCAAATTCTTGTTAAAAAACGCCACCGTCCGCTGCCAGGCCAGCGTGGCTGCTTTCTCGTCATATCGCGGCGTCGTATCGTTGTTGAAGCCGTGCTGCGTGCCGGGGTAATGAAACATTTCATATTTGACGCCTGCCGCTTTCAGCGCCGTTTCATAGGCGGGCCATCCAGCGTTAATGTGCTCGTCGTTTTCAGCGTAGTGAACCAATAGCGGGGCCTTGATCCTCAAAGCATCCGCAGCCGGGGCCTGACCACCATAAAACGGTACTGCGCCGCCAAGGTCAGCAATACGTGTGGCCAGCAGATTGGCGATACCGCCGCCATAACAAAATCCCACCACGCCGACTTTCCCGGTGCATTCTGGTAGGGCTTTCAGAAAGCCCGCTGCGTTGATGAAATCGTTGCTCGATTTCGGTTGTTCCAGTTTGGCGAATAATTCGCGCGCTTTGTCCTCGTCGCCCGGATAGCCGCCAAGTGGAAACAGCGCGTCCGGCGCGAACGCGACAAAATTATCCAGCGCAACACGGCGGGCGATATCTTCAATGTGCGGATTGAGTCCGCGATTCTCATGCACCACCAGCACGCTGGGCAGCTTGCCGGGCGACTTTGCTGGGCCCACCAGATAGCCGCGCATCTTGCCATAGCCGTCCGGCGATGCGTACTCAACGTATTTGCCAACGATGCGCGGGTCGTCTTTTTTTACCTGTTGCGCATTTGCAAATCTTGGATTCAGCGCGTCGAGCAGCATTGTCGCCGTCATGCCGCCCACCGCGTATTTTGTCGACTGGTTGAGGAAGGCGCGGCGGTCGATTGCCCCGTGCACGTATTGGTCAAACAGCTTCATTACTTCGGGGTCGAAATCGCGGGCAGTTTTGGGTGGCATTGGAGTATCCGGTAAAAAAATATGGGAGTTCAGGATTAGCGAAAAGTTGCATCGATAGGCAACGGGCGATTCGCGTTCGACCCACGCGGTGTGACCAAGCACCGCTATATGCCGACGGCCAATTCGCGCGTGAGTTGGGCGGCTGGGACTTCCTTGCATCCGCTAGCATTCTGGCCGCACCACAACGACGAGAAGTCGCCTGAGCCTTTGCTTTCAGCGCTGGCGCGCAATGGCGCGATGGCGGCAGTGGCGAGTGGGAAAGCGGGAGCGGCGGTGTTGATGGGGCCGAGTTCTCTCATGATGCGGTTCACGATCCCGCGGGCGGGACGGCCGGTGAACAGGTTCGTGAGTGCGGTATGGCGCGCGGCTTCGCTCTTTAACGCGGCGCGATGTACCGCGCTGGTGGTCAATTCAGGGCATAGCAAATACGTCGTTCCAATCTGCACACCAGCAGCACCGAGCGCCATCGCAGCCGCAACGCCTCGCGCATCCGCAATCCCGCCGGCAGCGATGACGGGGAGCTTCACAGCGCGCACTATTTGCGGCAACAATGCCATCGTGCCGACTTGCGACATCAGATCATTGGACAAGAATATGCCGCGATGGCCGCCCGCCTCAAGCCCTTGCGCAATGATGGCATCGACGCCATGCGCCTCGAGCCAATGCGCTTCTTCAACGGTTGTTGCCGATGAAAGAATTTTCGCGCCCCAGGCTTTTACGCGCGCCAGTAATTCGAGTGAGGGCAATCCAAAATGAAAGCTCACCACGGCTGGCTTGAATTCGCCGAGCACGTCTGCGGCGTCGGCAGTGAAGGGCGATCGCCCCGGCCCAACCGGAATGCTGCCCGCATCGATGCCATATTCTTTGTAGTACCGTGCCAACATCACACGCCAAGCCGCTTCGCGCTCGGCATTTAGCGTGGGTGGCACGTGACAAAAGAAATTCACGTTGAAAGGCTTGCTGGTTTGCGCCTTGATCGCGGTCAGTTCACTGCGTAGCGCGTCAAGACCCAGCATGGCACAGGGCAATGAGCCCAGCCCGCCAGCATTGGAAACCGCCACCGTCAGCGCGCTACCTTGCACGCCCGCCATCGGTGCCTGAATGATTGGGATCTCGATTCCCAGTAGTTGTTGGAGTGTCATTGTGCGTTAAGGTTTGATGGGTGGGGCAGACCGGCTAATCGGGTATCTCGTAATCGTGCCGCTGCTTGCGATCTTCGGACAGGTATTGCACAAACTCCCAATCATTTCCGTCAGAGTCGTAGAAGTAGACGCGTTGACGAAATGGGTGTGCGTTCGGCGGGGTTGAGTCTTGGTAGCCCGCCGCGCTGAGGCGCTCACGCAAAGCGGCGACATCATCAACCTCAAAAGCGATGTGGTTCAAACCCAGGCGGCCCTTGTACGGTTTTCCGCGCTTCTCGGCATCGGGTTTTGCTTGATTCAACGCAATGTATGTCTCGTCACCGCCGACATGAGCCCAACGTGAGCCGTCCGCCTCGGTCGTATCGCGGCGAATCCGGAACTCTGGGAACGCAGCCAGCAGAAAGCGAACGACGCCGTCGATATCGTGAACACAAATGTTGGCATGTTCCAAACGCACAAGCATGATAGTACTCTCGCGTTAGAGAGCGGTTAAAGCGTTGCCGGTGTTGGGATACCGGCGTTTGATGTCTGCGACCGAACCGGCAATGAGTGCCTCAAGGACCTTTACATCAAGGTCCGCCAGGCGCTTGAAGTACAGACAGGATTTACCCATCTTGTGTCTCCCGAGCTTGGCCAAGCGCTCGGCTTGTTCGGGATTCTCCGCGATGAGGTAGACGACTAGTTCCTTCCCGCGGACTGCGAAGCCAGTGAGACATGCGTCGCCTGAGTGGCCACTCTCGTAGGTGTAGGTGTACGAGCCATAGCCTACGATGCTAGGCCCCCACATCTTTGGCTGCTGCTTCGTAACCCGCTTGCACATGGCCATGATGGCCTTGCAGTCGGTCATCTGTTCAGGACTGGCTCCGGACGCGAGGTACGCATTGATACTCGCATTCGTGGATTTGGTCTTGGTCTCTGACATATGAGGCTCCGGATTAGCGGCGTGAGAAGGCTTGTGGTGAGTGCGACGCTTAACGTATGCGTTCAACCGCCGCCGAAGCCGGTCGGTTGCAACGCATGGTTAAGCGGCACTTTGCTTCGGGGCAAGAGTTTCACGTTCAGCGCTCAGAAGCGTGCCAGCCCACACCGTACCGCAACTCTACGAAAGCAAGTGGCGTCGCGCGCCCTGGCTCGAGAACAACATGCCACATACGGTCGAACTCTGGGGGGAAGCACTTGTTGTCGAGGCACGGTACACACATGCGTCCAATCACACATGGCTTACCCGATTCCGCCACCGGCACGCCGAGACGGTTGAGAATTGCGTAGATGTTCTCGCTGTTCAACGCTGCGAGGGCGACGCTTCCGGGCGGAAGCTTTAGCAATGCTGCGGCTACTGGTTC
>JAYURJ010000003.1:0-6840 GCA_043756275.1 Betaproteobacteria bacterium
ACGTACTTGGCCGGTTCCCAAAACATCACCAAGCTGTCGTTGAGCGAAGTCTCAACCAATATTGACGGGTACGCTTTCTTCTCGATATTGTCGTAGGGCGAATAGGAGCGCATGTATTTGTAAGGCTTTTCTTCGTTCGGGTTGCCCCATTCAAGATACTCACCCACCGTCAATGGCAGCGACGCATCAAGCATCGTGTTCATGACATCGACAAACGGCACCTGCGACACCACTGCTTTGAACAAATCCGGCCGCATATTGGACACCGCACCCATTAACAAGCCGCCGGCGCTTCCACCCTGAATCACGAGCTGCGAGGGTTGGGTGTATTTTTTATCGATCAGATATTTGGCGGCATCGATGAAATCGGTGAAGGTGTTCATCTTCTTCATCATCTTGCCGTCATCGTGCCACTGCTTGCCCATCTCGCCGCCACCACGAATGTGCGCGATGGCAAAAATCATGCCGCGATCAAGCAATGCGAGACTTGATGATCTGAATGCGAGCGGCATCGAAAGACCATAAGAGCCATAGGCGTACAAAAGCGTTGGTTGTGGTCCGCTTTTCTTGAGTGATTTCCTGTAGACCAGCGACATCGGCACTTTGGTGCCATCCGTTGCGGTGACCGTCACGCGCTCGGATTGATAATCCTTGGTGTCGTATCCACCCAGCACCGGTTGCTGTTTTTTAAGCGTGCGCTGGCGCGTGGCGACATCGTAATCAAACACCGAGCCCGGAGTCACCAGCGAGCCATAATTGAAGCGATAGAGTTTGGCGTCGAACTCCGCGTTTTGCCCGGGGGATGCCTCAAATGCTGCTTCCGGGAAGGTGATGCTGTGCGGCTTTTTGGTTTTAATGTCGAACACCCGTAATTGCGGCAAGCCAGCGGTTTTTTCAATCGCGACAAAAAAATCCTTGAACATGTCCACGCCATCGAGCTTCACATCCTTGCGATGCGGGATCAGCTCTTTCCAGTTCTTCTTGTCGGCTTTATTTGCCAACCCCGAAACAGGTGCAACAACGAGCCGATAGTTGCGGCCCTTGTCGTTGGTCACGATATAGAAATCCTTGCCGTGGTGATCAATCGAATACTTGATGTTTTCTTTACGCTTTAGATACGACGTAAACGTGCCCTGCGGTTTGTTCGCGTCAAGCAGGTATTGCTCGCTGGTTTCGGAGCTCGCTGAATCGAGAATGATGTAGGCCATGTTGCGGGTCGAATCGATGCTGATGCCGTAGAGCTCATCTTTTTCGTTGAATAGCTCAACGGCCTTGCCGCCGATGACGTGTCTAAAGAGCCGATCTGAACGCTTGGTGGTTTCATCCTCAGTCACGTAGAAGAGGGTTTTGTTGTCATTGGCCCATGCGACGGAAGTCACGCGTTCTGCTTTATCGGCTAGCGCTTTGCCCGATTCCATATCTTTAACATTGAGCGTGTACTGGCGAAAGCCGGTGATGTCGAGCGAGTAAGCTAACAACTTGCCATTTGGCGACACCGAGAAGCTGCCCAACCCCAGAAATGGTTTGCCCTTCGCCAGCTCGTTCAGGTCGAGGACGATTTCCTCAGGCGCTGTCAGTGCGCCTTTCTTGCGCGCGTAAATTGAATACTGCTTACCCATCTCGGTGCGCGAGTAATACCAGTAGTCGCCTTTTTGATAAGGAACGTTTTCGTCGGTTTCTTTAATCCGCGACAGCATGTCCGTGTACAGCGTTTCACGGAAAGCCTCATGCGGCTTCATGAATGCATCGGTGTAGGCGTTTTCGGCCTTCAGATAGTCGGTGACTTCGGGTACCGTTTTATCGCGCAACCAGAAATAATCATCGACGCGCTTGTCACCGAAATTTTCAAACGTTTTTGGTTTTTTAGCAGCGACGGGTGGCATTGGCGTAGTTGGATTCTGAGAAAAGGCAAACGAAGAAAACAGCATGAGAGCGAAGATCAAAAATATATTGCGCAGCATCGTCAATCCTTCAAATCGGCAAGAGCGAAATTATAGTCCGGCGCGTCAAAACGGGTGTGGCGGTTTGTAACGAATGGATACACTTCGGTGGCCAACATTGTCGCCGTCCACGAGGCAAGTCCGTTATCCTTATTGCATCCGCTACGCGTCTTATTCGCCTCTTCCGCCATCCCCTGTCATTGACTAAACTCTGAAAGGATAAAATATGAACACCAGAAACTTCATCGCTACATCAATTGCAATTTTGTCTGCAACGCTAATCGCGCCCGCGTTCGCGCAGGGTACTAATACCCCCAACATCGACAAACGCCAAGCCAATCAGGCAGCGCGCATTGAACAAGGCAAAGCCTCCGGCGAGTTGAATGCCAAGGAAGCCGCGCGGCTCGACGCTGGCCAGGCAAAAGTTTCCGCGAAAGAAGCCAAGGCCAAATCCGACGGCGTCGTGACCAAAAAAGAGCGCGCCAAGCTTCAGCAGGCGGAGAACAAGCAAAGCCGCAAGATCAAACGCCAAAAGCATGACGCGCAAAAAGCACCCACACCGGCACCTGCCGTGACGAACTAAGTCAATCAAGCGAATCTCCTGTTCGCCCGGCGCATCGAAAGGTGGCCGGGCGTTTTTTTGCAGCTTCCATTCATCGGGGACAGGACGCAGCGCTCGGCGTGGATTGCTATACTGTTTGTTTTTACAGCTTTCTCGGGAAATGCCATTTCATGTTTCAAGCTGCTGCGGTGGACGCATCCACCAAAAACATTTTTTATGACGACCTCAGCAAGCAGCTCGGTGGCTTGCTGAGCGGTGAGCGCGATTTCATCGCCAATGCCGCCAATCTGTCGGCGCTCATTTTCCTGATGCTGCCTGATTTAAATTGGGCAGGATTTTATTTACTGCGCGGCAACGAACTGATCCTCGGCCCGTTTCAGGGCAAACCTGCGTGCGTGCGCATTCCCGTTTGGCCTGCGCCGCGCGGCGTGTGTGGTGCCGCTGCGTTTGAGCGCAAAACGCAGTTGGTTGCCAATGTGCACGATTTCCCCGGGCACATTGCCTGCGATTCGGCGTCGAACTCTGAGATCGTGGTGCCACTGATTGTGAACGACAAGGTGATCGGTGTACTCGATATCGACAGCCCCAAGTTGGCGCGTTTTGATCACGATGATCAGGTCGGCATCGAGCAGTTGGTAAAAATTTTTCTCGATATGACTGAACCACCAGGCAACTGATTGATGGCATCGTGCGACTCAACTCCCTCCTCGTCGATTTCAATTCTTACTTTGCTTCCTGCGAGCAGCAAGATAGACCCGAGTTGAGAGGACGGCCCGTCGGCGTGGTGCCGATGCTGGCTGATACCACCTGTCTAATCGCTGCAAGTTATGAAGCCAAGAAATTTGGCGTCAAGACGCTCACCAACGTCGGTGAAGCGAAGAAGCTGATACCCGACATCGTGCTGGTGGTCGCGCGGCACGAGCTCTACATCAACTTTCACCATCGGGCGGTTGCGGTCGTGGACAAGATTGCGCCGGTGCGAAAGGTGCTCTCCATCGATGAAATGGTGTGCGATCTGCCTGCCAAATGTCATGAGCCCGCTCAGGCGCGCGAGGTCGCAATGCTGATCAAACGTGCGATGGCCGAGCAGATGGGGGAATACCTGAAAATTTCTGTTGGCATTGCACCCAATACGTTCCTTGCCAAACTGGCATCTGATATGCAGAAGCCCGACGGGCTGGTGGTCATCGAGTCGCATGATGTGCCGGAGAAAATATTGCACCTGCCGTTGCGTGCGTTGCACGGCATCGGTAAAAACATGGAGGCACGGCTCAACCACTACGGCATCGACACCATTGCCAAACTCTACGCCCGCACGCCGGAGCAGCTTCGCACCGTCTGGGGCGGCGTGGGTGGTGAGCGTTTTTATGCGCGGCTGCGCGGTGAAGAGATCAACGACATTGATCACGGCATGGCCTCGATCAGCCACTCGCATGTGCTGGCACCCGATTTGCGTAATGCCGATGACGCCTACGCAGTACTCAATCGTCTCACCCAGAAAGCGGCGATGCGGTTGCGCAAGGTACTGCATTACACCGGCCGCATCGCGATCAAGGTGAAATACCTGAACGGGCCATCGTGGGAAAACGAGACGCGGTTTCTGGAGACGCAGGACACGCTCGATCTGATGCACGCACTCGATGCGCTATGGGTGAAATATCCGAAAAAGAAATCACTCACGCCGCTGCAAGTGGGTGTGACATTTCTCGATTTGACTTCCGAAGAAGCGCAATCAGCGCGACTGTTTGATGATCTCGAACAGACCGGCGACAAGAAAAAACTCAACGCCGCGATCGATGACCTGAATCTTCGCTTTGGCAAAAAGGCGGCCTATTTTGGTGGTGCGCATCGCGCACTCGATCACGGCAAGATTGCGATTGCGTTTAACCATATTCCTGATGTGGAGACTGAGAAATAATGGCACCCTCAGCCGCCGGAATCAGCGGCACGCCGTTGCCGAAGAAACTTGGCTTGAACGAGGACTGGTCGGGACTAAAATTGATGGTGCGAAAAGAAAAACGGGAGAGCTGGAATAAATGAGCGCGCTTAAAGACAACGTCACCATCATCACCGGCGCGTCAACCGGTATCGGCGAGGAACTCGCCTACCAGTTAGCGCAACAAAGCGCAAAGCTGGTCCTCGCTGCAAGGCGATTGGATGAACTCAACCGCGTGGCCGAAAAAGCGCGCAGCTTTGGTGGCAAGGTCATCACCATATCGGCTGACGTGGGCAAATCGGAAGATTGCAAGAAAATCATCGACGCTACAATTACAGAGTTCGGCCGCATCGACACGCTGGTCAATAACGCGGGCATGACAATGTGGGCAAAATTTGCCGACATCAAGGACGTCGCGATGCTGGAGCGCATCATGCAGGTGAACTACATGGGGGCGGTGTACTGCACCCACCACGCGCTACCCCACTTGCTGGCCTCGCGCGGGCGACTGGTGGGTGTGGCGAGCCTGACCGGCCTCGTCGGCGTACCGACGCGCACCGGATACGCCGCCAGCAAGCACGCCATGCGTGGTTTCTTTGATTCGCTGCGCATTGAGCTTGCCGATGAAGGTGTAACGGTGACGATGATTTATCCCGGCTTCGTGGCGACAGGCATTCGCGAAAATGCGACGGGCGCTGATGGCAAACCGGCCAAAATCGACCCGGTGAACAAGGACGATGTGATGAGTGCCGAGGAATGTGCGGACATCATCGTGCGCGCGATTGAATCCCGCAAACGCGAAGAGATCATGACCGTCAAAGGCAAACTTGGCCAGTGGCTAAAACTCATCGCGCCGGGTGTGATCGACGGCATGGCCAAGCGCGCAGTCGAGGGAAACCAGAAGTATGTGGAGCGCTCGTAACCAGCATAAATAGTGAAAACTCCAGCATTGGCGGGATTCGTGGCGGCTTTTTTCTCTGAAAGCCGCTCCAGTGCTGGGATTTTTTATCCAACGCAGCTTGTCATTTCGAACGCAGAGAGAAATCTGCTTCTTCTTTTCCCCAGACAAACAGCAGATTTCTCACCCGATAAAACCGGGTTCGAAATGACAAACCAATTTTGACGAACTCACCATCATGACCCTCAGTACCTGGCTCACCTTCTTCATCGCCACCATCTTCCTCTGTTTCTCGCCCGGTCCCGGCGCGCTCTCTTCAATGTCCGCCGGCATGAAATATGGCTGGCAGCGCGGCATGTGGAACTGCATCGGTATGCAGGTTTCTATCATGGTCAATGTCACGATCATCGCGCTCGGCCTGGGTGCGATCCTGATGGCATCGAACACCGCGTTCGAAGTGATGAAATGGTGCGGTGCGCTTTATCTTATCTGGCTGGGCATCCAGAAATTTCGTGAAGAACCGGTACCCTTCGAGGAGATTGCGGCGCGTACTGAGTTCAAGGACACGACCACCAAAGGCATTTTCATGCAGGGCTTTCTGGTGAGCCAGACCAATCCGAAGGGTTTGATCTTTCTGCTCGCGGTGCTGCCGCAATTCGTTGATCCGACGCAGCCGGTGGCGATGCAATACGTGATCCTCACGCTCACATTAAACATCGTTGATCTCATCGCGATGGGTTGCTACACCGCGTTTGCAGCGAAGGTGCTGATGATGCTGAAAGACCCAGAGCACATTCGATGGACGAATCGGGGGATTGGAAGTTTGTTTATGGCGGCGGGTGGAGCGTTGGCGGTGTTTAAGCGGGGGTGAGTTTTGCGAACGCTTTTGATTGGTTGAGAGCGCCGGGGTTGCCCGGCGAAGGCTGGGACCCAAGTAAAACAACGTCAACTTAGACCCCGGCCTCCGCCGGGGAGACAGTCGCGAATAATCGACCGGTTCCCGATGAGAGTCGCTGAGGTTTGGGAGGGGTTTCGCGAAGCATGCTTCGCGCCTCTCGAACCAGAAACGACAGGAGTATTCCGCGAGGACTGTCTGAGGGCGAGCACAAGCGCGACCTTTTGCGCAACGACTATTCGAGCCCGAGTTCCGCAGCGGCCTGTCGTTTCGAGGTGAGGCAGGGGTTTCGCGTCCCATGGGACGCGCCTGCCGAACCGGAAAGCCATGCAGGGCTTTCCGAAAGGCACCCGGCGCTTTTGCCGGGCGACGAACCTCGGGTCGCCTTTCTTTGCCTACTTTCTTTGGCGAAGCAAAGAAAGTAGGTTGCCGCCGGCAACCCCGGCACCTTTGATCAATCACCGATCCCGGATTACCCCCGGCTTCAAGCATGCCCGGGGTAATCCGGGCTACCCGCTATTCCAACAGAAATGCCCGCACCGCCTCAATCTGCGATTGCTCCTGAAACATCGGCGCATGCCCCACATTCGCAAATTCAACCCCGCGCAC
>JAYURJ010000004.1:0-21338 GCA_043756275.1 Betaproteobacteria bacterium
ACGTTTGATGCCGCGATTGAAACCAGCCGACAAATCGCAACCGACCTGTTTGCACCACACAACAAGAAAAGCGATGCCAATGAACCGTTTGCAGTGACCGATGAAAATGGCGAGCACGTACAGCTCATACCTGAAATCAAGCAAGCCGTAGACGCGTATAGCGCAGCGGGGTTGATCGCTGCTGAACAAAGTTTCGACCTGGGCGGCATGCAGTTGCCATGCGTGATCGAAAAAGCCTGTATGGCGTGGTTCATGGGTGCCAATGTCGCGACGGCCGCCTACCCGTTTTTAACGACGGCCAACGCCAACCTGCTGCTGACGCACGGCACCGAGGAGCAGATCAACACTTATGTGCGCCCGCTCTTGGCCGGACGCTTTTTTGGCACCATGTGTCTATCCGAGCCACAGGCGGGCTCGAGTCTGTCTGACATTAAAACCCGGGCAGAATCTGAACCTGGCGGCACCTATCGCCTCACCGGCAACAAGATGTGGATCTCGGCTGGCGAGCACGAACTGACTGAAAATATCATTCATCTGGTACTGGCAAAAATTCCAGGGCCGGACGGCAAGCTGATCGCCGGCGTGAAGGGCATTTCGCTATTTATTGTGCCGAAATTTCTGGTCAATTCAGATGGAACGCTGGGGCCGCGCAATGACGTGGCGCTGGCCGGACTGAATCACAAGATGGGCTATCGCGGTACTACCAACTGCCTGCTTAACTTTGGTGAAGGCAAATTCCAGCCACTGGGCAAGGCCGGCGCCATTGGCTATCTGGTGGGTGAAAAGCATAACGGTCTGGCCTGCATGTTTCATATGATGAACAAGGCCCGCATTGGTGTGGGCCTTGGCGCCACCATGCTTGGATATACCGGCTATTTGCACGCGCTCGACTATGCGCGTAATCGGCCGCAAGGGCGTCCCGTCTCGGCGAAGGATCCGTCCACACCTCAGTCACCGATCATCGAACACGCCGACGTGCGCCGCATGTTGCTTGCACAAAAAGCCTATGTCGAAGGTGCGCTGGCGCTCAATCTCTATTGCGCACGGCTGGTGGATGAGGAGCGAACCGGCACGGATGAAAACAGCCGGCGCGAGGCGCGGCTTTTGCTGGATATTCTCACGCCGATTGCCAAGAGCTGGCCTTCGCAATGGTGCCTAGAGGCGAACAGCCTGGCGATCCAGGTGCACGGAGGCTATGGCTACACGCGCGATTACAACGTCGAGCAGTTTTATCGCGATAATCGCCTGAACCCGATTCACGAAGGTACCCACGGCATTCAGGGGTTGGATTTGCTTGGCCGCAAAGTGGTGATGCAGGAAGGTGCCGCGTTCAAGTTGCTGGTATCGCGCATTGAAGCAACACTGCATAAAGCCGACGAAGATGGCGATCTGACTGAATGGGCGGGCGATGTCTTTGCGATGCTCGATCATCTGGTCGAGACAACCCGCGACCTGCACGCGGCAGGCAATGTGGAAAAAACGCTTGCCAATGCTTCTCTATATCTGGAAGCGTTTGGACATGTCGTGATGGCGTGGATATGGATAGAACAGGCGCTGGTCGCCACGCGTTCAGGAAATAAATATGAAGACTTCTATCGCGGTAAATTGCAGGCGTGCCAGTACTTTATTCACTGGGAACTGCCGAAAGTGCGGCCAATGTTGAATCTGCTGGAGTCGCTCGATATCACCACGCTGGAAATGAAAGACAACTGGTTTTAACCACTCCAAACGAAACGCGCCATGACCGCCAAAAATTCCACCACCCGTTTTTCTTCGCGCATCGACGATTACGTCAAGTATCGGCCGCATTACCCGGTCGAGATTATCGACCTGCTCGCCGCGAAATGTGACATGACGCCGGAAAGCGTGATTGCCGATATTGGTTCTGGTACCGGCATCCTTACACGGCTATTCTTGGACAACGGTAATCCGGTTATCGGCGTGGAACCCAACAAGGAAATGCGCGAAGCCGGTGAAGCGTATCTGGCGGAATATGCGCGCTTCAACAGCGTGGACGGCACATCGGAGGCGACACGTCTGCCTCCCAAATCGGCGGACGTTATCATCGCCGGTCAGGCGTTTCATTGGTTTGATCAAATCAAATCTCGCTCCGAATTTCAACGCGTGTTGAAAGACGATGGCTGGGTGGTGTTGGTATGGAATGACCGGCGCGTGGATTCGACGCCATTCCTGCGCGCTTACGAAGCACTACTGCAGGAATTCGGCACTGACTACAACGAGATCAATCACAAGAACGTGCAGGACAATACGGTGTTCACAGCGTTCTTTGGTGCGCCACCGAGCAATGCCGTGTTCGACAATATTCAACGGTTTGATTTTGAGAGTCTGATGGGCCGCATCAATTCTTCATCGTACGTACCCGGTCGCGATGATCCTCGTCATGCCGCCATGGCACAAGGCGCAAAAGAGATTTTTGATTCGCACCAGATCAACGGGAAAGTGGACTTTGAATACGACACGCGCGTGTACTACGGTCGCATGAGCGGGGGCTGATTGAGCGTTCTGGCAAGCGGTGACATTGCGCTGCTTGTTGCGATTGGTGAAGCGTCCAATCCAAAGCGCCCAGCGACTGGTAGTTCAGATCTCACCGCGCAGGCGATAGAAGGTTAATACGCTGCGAAAGCTCCACGCAATGCCGCGCAACATCGAGTCGCCGACGCATCGCGGGTGCATGATGCCGAAGTGACAGCGAGAAACGGACAAATGAGTGCGCAAAGAGCGCTACGCAAAGATGAACGCTAGGAACATTAGCTCACGCTGCGATCAGTCTTGGAATAAAACACCCACATGAAAAACAGCATAAACAAGAGGTCATTTGGGCCGTAGATACTGTAGAAAACGCCAGCGAAGAAATCCTTGGAATACAAGGCTGTGAGGCTATTCGCTGAAAGCCACATGAGCCATACCAAAACATAGATGAGTTTCTCGATCGCAAACGCTCCAGCTAACCATCTAACGCTTGCGCCAATCGACGCAGTGCCCAGATAAGCCAACCCCCATACTGCAATCATCAGCAGGCCAAAGTTTGACATGACGACCGGATCAGCTTCGTTAATGGCAGTATTGGTGAACAAGCGTGAGAACATCAGAACACCAACGATGTTCATGACACCCGCCGCGATAAATCCATTTCTGATTATAGTTCTGCTCACACATTTACCTTAAAAATTTCGGTCGTTTGACTTCGGCAGCGCTCTACGTTTTTCCACTGCCAAGTACGCTGGGGTCTGGGTCGAATTGAACTCCGGAAGAACTTGACTCTGACACTTGCCGTTGCAAAAAGTTAATCGTGGGATTCCCGCCGTCAGCTTCATCGATTGGTCAGGCTTTGGAACTGCGCCTGACATTTTCCCGCAGCAATACGGACATCATCCACAGAAAAAGAAATGCATTGGCAATGTGTGGCACTCGGCGAAACCAAAAACTTGTAACCCGCAAGCGGTCTATCAGTGGCAGTGACAAGCCGTCCGCACTCAATTGTCCCTGGATCGGCAACTGAATGGTGGCGGTGGAAACCCAAATGACCAGTTGCAACGCGATAGCCGCCCAGATCATCCACGGGGGAATAGACGCTGGTCGAAACCAAAGGAGGAGAATTGTCAATATGGTCGCGACGAGCATGGGAATGACCATGTAGCCTATGATAAGAGGGCCGAGGGCTCGGTGATAAGCGCGGAACACGTTCGCCCCAATCAAAGGCCAAATCGCGTAGTTGACGAAGCTTTCTACAGAGGCCACCCCCCATCCCATAGAAAACCAGAACGAAGGTAATCAAAAAGAGCCAGACGGAGGGGTTTGTTGATATTTTCATCATCGCTGTCCTTTACGCTAGGTGCCTAACGAAGCTGTAAAAAAAGTCTTTTCGTAGACGCATCGTGCCGTGAACCCATGCAAAGATCAAGGTCGAAAAGAAAGACAAACTTGTGGAGAGGCGAATGGCTCGTTACTGTACGCTGGGGTCCAATGTACGCCGGGGTCGGAGTCGAATTGATTTCTGCAAGAATTTGACTCTGACCCCTGGACCCTTCTTCACATAGGAAAACAAATGGCGTCTGGCCCAATTTGTGATTGCCGTAACCTGTATGCGGATAGATGCGAGACGCAACAGTTGTACTGGCTGGCAGGCGCGGCATGAGGGCGCTTGCCATTGTATGGCTGACACTGACAGTCGCTTTTCCGCCTGCTGCCAGCGCAGCACCGGACCCACGCAAGGTCTTGCGTTATGCGTTCCTCGTCGCTGAGACCGGCTTTGACCCCGCCCAGGTTGAAGACCTGTATTCAAACAATATCATCGCCGCCATATTTGACCCTCCGCTTACCTACGATTACCTTGCGAGACCGTTCAAGCTCGTTCCCAACACGCTTGTCTCAATGCCGGAAGTGTCGGCAGATAACTTTACCTATACGCTGCGCCTCAAGCCCGGCATCTTTTTTGCGGATGATCCTGTGTTTAAAGGCGTGAAGCGCGAGCTCATTGCTGCCGACTATGCTTATTCCATCAAGCGCCATTTCGACCCCAAGGTGCGCTCAAAGCACTTTGGTGTGTTTGAGGGGCTTATCTCTGGGATGGACAAATTGGGTGCGGCTGCGAAGGCGACGGGCAAGTTTGACTATGACCGCACAGTCGAAGGGTTGCAAGTACTGGACCGCTACACCTTGCGGATAAAGTTACAAAGGCTCTCACCCAATTTCATGTTTATGATGGCCAATACGACATGGATGGCAGCCGTCGCGCGTGAAGTCGTTGAGCAAAATGCCGACCAAATCATGGAACACCCGGTGGGCACCGGGCCGTACCGCCTCAAGTCATGGACGCGCTCGTCGAAAATCGTGTTGGAGGCAAATCCAACCTTTCGCGAAGTGGTCTGGGCCGCAGAACCTGCCGCCGATGATCTTGCCGGCCAGGCCATGCTGCTGAGCAACCAAGGCAAGCGCCTGCCGCTCATTGGCAACATCGAGATCAACATCATCGAAGAGCTTCAGCCGCGATGGTTGGCGTTCCTGAATGACGAACACGATTTCATTGATCGACTTCCCAATGAGTACGCGAACATCGCCATTCCGAAAAACCAACTCGCACCCAATCTGGCGAGGCGCGGCATTCAAATGCAACAGACCTTGAGCAGTGAGCTTGTGCTTTCCTTCTTCAACATGGAAGACCCCGGCGTGGGCGGCTACGCGCCGCATAAAGTGGCGCTGCGACGCGCGATCTCGATGGCCTACTCCAATGAACAGGAAATTCGTATCATCCGAAAGAATCAGGCCATTCCCGCCCACCAGCCGATTGGTCCCGGCGCGACGGGCTATGACCCTGACTTCCGAACTGTTGTCGCCGAGTACAATTTGCCGAGTGCCAAGGCGCTACTCGATATCTATGGATACATAGATCGCGATGGCGATGGTTATCGAGAGCAACCGGACGGCCAACCTCTCGTGATCGAATTTGCCTCCCAACCCGATTCGCTTTCGCGACAGTTCAACGAGCTCTGGCAAAAAAGCATGGATGCCCTCGGTATCAGGCTCAAGTTCCGCATCGCCAAATGGCCGGACAATTTGAAGGCAGCCAATGCGGGCAAGTTACAGATTTGGCAGTTTGGCGATTCTGCCGTGATCCCAGACGCCGACTCATGGCTTTACCAATACTACGGACCGAATGAAGGCGACAAGGGCAATTTGCCACGCTTCAAAAATGCGAATTTTGATCGACTCTATGAAAAATATCGCACCACGCCGCATGGCCCCGAACGACAAGCGCTCGTGCGCGAGATGGTGCGCATCATCATGACCTTTGTGCCAGTCAAGGTGCATGTGCACAGGATCGAGACCGACATGTTGCACCCCTGGGTTAAAAACTATCGCCGCCATCCCATGTTGCGTTCGACCTGGAAGTACATGGATATTGACGTTGAGGGAAGAAAGTTAAAAATGGAAAAAATGACGCAAGGGACGCCAAATTAAGATTCAAGGCGCAAGCGAGGAAACGTACGGCGCCAATGCGATAAGAATTAAAGAGCAATCAAAGGGTTCAGGGTCGTGAAATAAGGAAACACTAGCACCGGTGAGCCTCATAGGCATAAACACCGCCAAGATGCCCGCGGATGCTGGAGTTTACTTATTTGGGAACTTCTAAAAACCTCACCATTGTCTCCCCGGCGAACAACCACGAGGGTTGCGCCGGGCCGGGGCCTAAGTTTTCCAGCAGTATCAGTTACTTATAAAACTTCGATACCGGCCTTCGCTGGTACGACTGGGTTTTAGAAATTCCCATTAATAGCGTCCAGTCAGCCCCAGTGCCACAAACGGCGGCTCGCGACCATTGAGCTTCTCCAGCATGATGAGTTCTTCGTCGTTGTGATTGACAAAGTCGGCTTTTTCTACCTTCATCACGCCGCCGCGATCATCCAGCCACACCGGCGTTTCGTGGTGCGTGGTTTTCAGTATCTTGGGTTGCGCCATGCCCACACCACTTACCGCCGCCTCGCCGTAGCAAAGGCAAAAATAGGTACGACCTTCATGGACTTCAAGGTAACACCCGGTGCCGCGAACTCCGACGGTGGCATGCGGGACTTTGATGATGAGTTCATCATGAGTGCGAGTGGAAAATACTGCGAGCACTTTTCCCGTGGTGACCAGCACACCATCCACCAGACCGGGTTTGGTTTTGCTTTCCATAAACGTGACGGTGGTGCTGTCCCGCAATAAAAATGCATCCTTGCTAATCACAATCACCACAGTACTGCCATTGCCGGTCGCAATCTTATCGCCGGGCTTGATCGGTGTGCCGGCTTTGGCCGCAATACCATTCACCGTTGCGCTGCCCGTCAGGGAATTCATGCCCTTGACGACAGGCACATCGCCTTTTGCCAACGCATCCTGTATCAAACCCAACACTCCGGCCGGCCCGAGTAAACCGAGTGCGGCGAGTTGCTTCAATCGTGCGCGGCGGGCGTGAAGTGAAGGCGAGAGGGAGGTGGAGGTTGAGCGGATGTTTTGCATCAAATTCTTTCAATTGGGTTACTACTGCACAAAGATGCAATATTTTACTCTTGGCACCTGTCTTCGGATTCAATTCTTGGTGAACACCAAATCCCAGACGCCGTGACCCTTCGCCAGCCCCTTACGCTCAAAGCTCGAAGAACCGCGGTAGTCGGGACGTATCGAAAACCCGCTGCGCGTATCAGATGAATTGCGCAATGCTTTCTCACCACTCAGCACTTCAAGTATGTGGTGTGCGTATTCTTCCCAGTCGGTAGCCAGATGCACGTAACCACCAGCAGTCAATTTTTGCACAAGCAATTTTACGAATGCCGGTTGAATCAGGCGGCGTTTGTGATGACGTTTTTTTGGCCACGGATCAGGGAAAAAAATATGAAAGCCCGCCAGCGAATCATCCGCAATCATGTCGTTGAGCACTTCCACGGCGTCGTGCTGAATAATGCGCAGGTTGGAAATATTGTGTGCGCCGATCAGTTTCAGCAGCGCACCCACGCCCGGTGTGTGGACTTCGATACCGATAAAATTTTTGTCGGCAAGCGTTTGTGCGATCGCGGCAGTGACTTCCCCCATGCCGAAGCCGATCTCGATGATCAGCGGCGCGTGACGCGAGAAAACGGCAGTCGTATTTAACGGTGCTGCGGCATTGAATGGCAGTAAAAATGCCGGACCGAGCGCATCGACGGCACGTGTTTGCGCTGGCGACATGCGGCCCTGGCGCAGCACAAAGCTGCGGATCGGTCGATGGGACGTCGGGTGAGCATCAGGGTTAATTTCCTCTTCCATGCGGAAATTATACGGTGCGCCCGCGACCGCTCGGTACAATGCAGGCATGAAAAAATTGATCCTCAACAGTGGCCGCGAAAAATCCCTGTTGCGTCGGCACCCTTGGGTTTTTTCCGGCGCGGTAAATTCCATTGACGATGGCACCCAATCCGGCGACATCGTGCGCGTGCAGACAGAGGACGGACGCTTTATGGCCTACGCGGCTTTCAGTGAAAAATCGCAAATTATCGCCCGTGTACTGTCATTTGATGAAAGCGACACCATTGATGAAGCGTTCTATCGGCAGCGGATCAGGACGGCGATTGCGCGTCGCGCGCATCTGGCTGAAAAAACCAACGCAATGCGTTTGTTTCACGCCGAATCGGATGGCGTGCCGGGGCTGATCGCGGATAAATATGCTGACGTGATCGTATTGCAGCTACTCACGGCTGGCATTGATTCGCAACGGGCGCTGCTGGCGAAGTTGCTGCTGGAAGAATCCGGCACCAAAACTATTTTTGAACGTTCAGATGCCGATGTTCGTGAGCTCGAAGGCTTGCCCGCACACAACGGCTTGATTATTGGACAACCTTTGTCCGCTGAGACGGTGATCACCGAGAACGGCATGAAGATCGCCGTCGATATCGCACATGGCCACAAGACCGGCTTTTATCTCGACCAGCGAGACAATCGTGCGCTGACAAAATCACTTTCCCGCAATGCCGACGTATTGAATTGTTTTTGTTACACCGGCACCATGAGTGTGGCCGCTCTCGTTGGCGGTGCCAGGTCGGTACTTTCCATCGACAGTTCGGCACCTTCGCTGCAAATGGCCGCGCACAATTTGCAGCTAAATGATCAGGATCCTTCGCGCGCGGAGTGGCTGGATGCGGATGTATTTTTGGCTTTGCGAAAATTGCGCGATCAGGCGAAGAGCTTTGATCTCATCATTCTCGATCCGCCAAAATTTGCGCCGACTGCGCAACACGCAGAAAAAGCCGCGCGTGCGTACAAAGACATCAATCTGCTCGGCTTGAAATTGCTGCGGCCGGGTGGCCATTTGATGACCTTTTCGTGCTCTGGCGGGATCAGTGCCGATCTGTTCCAGAAGATTGTGGCTGGTGCTGCATTGGACGCGCATGTGGACGCGCAAATTGTGCAGCGGCTGGGCCCCGGCGCTGATCATCCAGTGGCATTGCATTTCCCCGAGGGCGACTATTTGAAAGGCCTGTTGCTCAGACGCTGAACCTGAAATAGGGCTAACGGTCGTTTGACAGAAGCTTATGGCGGGCTTATCGTACGAAGCAAGGGAACTTTTTGACGAATTGTCGGTAAAACGATTGGGTCCAAAAGGAACAAACCATGAAAACAATAACAACCATTTTGTTTGGCGCGCTTAGTGCAGCCATCGCCACGACAATCAGCATGCCAGCGCATGCCCAGTACTATGGCGGCCTGCCCCTCAATGCCGTCAAGGGGACACTGCCGGAAGATGTGAGCAACCTCCTGTTTCGGTCCCGCGTGTTCACGGCGGTCGATGGGCTGGAGAATGGTGGCACCGACCTCAAAGTGGGCTATCGTTTTTCATCGCATCTGGTGCCGCATTTCGCATTGGTCGGGCAATATGCCGATGCCAATCGCTGGGGTGGTCAGCGCATGGACTTTGACGGCGCGCGTGCAGCACAGAAAGCATCCTCCTACGGCCTTGACCTCGTCGGCTCATTGCCAATTTTTGATCGGCTTTCGTTGACCGCGAACGCGGGCGTGGCGCGGGTGCGTGCAGACACGGTGTTCGGTGGTGCGGTGCCGATTGGCTTACTCAACAATAGCGATGGTCGCTACACATCGGCGGGCCGGGTCGGCTTGGGCGTGCAATACGATTTCAGTCGTCGGCTCGGTTTCAGGTTCGGCGTGGAACGCTATCGCAACCTGAATGGAAACGTAACCAGCGGCGGCAATGCGGATGCCGATACGTTCTCATTCGGCATGCGCATTCGGTTTTAGGGTTTTTGACTTAAGTCAAAAAATAAAAACCGCCAATCATGGCGGTTTTTATTTTGTCCCGATGAGGCCACCGACCGGAGAGCTTGGTGTCGCCTGATAAATTTTCTTCGGCATGCGTCCGGCCAAAAATGCTTCGCGCCCGGCCTCCACGGCTTTTTTCATGGCCCTCGCCATCAACACTGGATTCGCAGCTTTCGCAATCGCGGTATTCATCAGCACGCCAGCACAGCCCAGCTCCATCGCAATGGTAGCGTCGGATGCGGTGCCGATGCCTGCGTCCACCAACACCGGTACCTTGGCGCGGTCGATAATAATTTGTAGATTCCATGGATTCAATATGCCCATGCCCGAACCGATCAACGATGCCAGCGGCATGACGGCAACGCAGCCGATTTCCTCAAGCACTTTTGCCTGGATCGGATCGTCCGAGCAATACACCATCACCTGAAACCCGTCGGCTACCAGCTCTTTTGCGGCGATGATTGTTTCAGGCATGTTTGGGAAAAGCGTTGCATCGTCGCTTAGCACTTCCAGTTTTACCAGCGCATGCCCGTCAAGAAGTTCGCGCGCCAACCGCAATGTGCGCACCGCATCCTGTGCGTTGTAGCACCCGGCGGTGTTGGGCAGGATGGTGAATTTCGATGGCGGCAATACCTCAAGCAGATTTGGCTCGTTGGGATTTTGGCCAATATTTACGCGGCGGATTGCCACCGTGATGATCTCGGCATTGGACGCATCAATGGCGGCGCGCGTTTCATTGAAATCGCGATATTTCCCCGTGCCAACCAGCAATCGCGACCGATACGCGCGGCCGGCAACGGTGAAGGTGTCGGCATCATTTACGCGGCTTTCCACTAGCCGCCTCCCACTGCAACGACCACTTCAAGCTGGTCGCCATCGCGCAATGGCGTCGTCGCATGTCCACTCTTGGGCACAATTTCGCCATTGAGTTCCACCGCGAATCGTTTGCCCGCCAGTGGCATGGTCGCCACTAATTGCGCAATATTAAGGTCAGGCGGAAATTGCTTTTGTTCACCGTTGATATGAAGCGTTAACATGACGACTCAAAACTCCTGCTGCTGATAGTGGCCAAAAGTTTAGCACGCAGGCCAACCGCAACGATTGACGCAAAAAAATCCGCCGATGAATGCTGACACTTCCGCAAAACATGTTCCCGCCGCATTCGCTGCATTGATTGCGCTATGGGTGGTGAGCCTTGCCTGGTCAGGTTGGACGCCGTACGACCGCGCGACCTGGTGGCTGGAAGTGGCACCGTGTTTCGTTGCCTTGGTGCTGATGTGGTGGACGCGTAAAACGTTCGAGCTCACCACGTTGCTGTATTGGTTGATCGCGATCCACGGCCTCATCCTGATTCTTGGCGGTGCATATACCTACGCCCGCGTGCCGTTGGGTTTCTGGATGCAGGATTGGTTTGGCTTCACGAGAAATAACTACGACAAGATCGGCCACTTTGCGCAGGGATTTATCCCCGCGATCGTCGCGCGCGAAGTGCTGATACGCAAATTTGCGATCACCCGTCGTGGCTTGGTGGCGTTTTTGTGCATCGCGATCTGTCTCGGATTTTCCGCTTTTTACGAAATCATCGAATGGTGGAGCGCGTTGATTTTGGGGCAGGGCGCAGATGAATTTCTGGGCACGCAGGGTGACCCGTGGGACACGCAGTCGGACATGTTTTGGGCACTCATCGGTGCTACATGCGCATTACTTGCGTTGTCGCGCTGGCACGACCGGCAAATGAAGGCGATTACATTTGCTTGAATAAGTGCGCGTAGGCACGGCTGACTTGCAATTCGGCCTTACTGTCTTTGAGTTTCAATAAAGTCTTCCCCATCACATCGCGTGTCGTCGCCGCAACACAGTTTATGTTGACGATGGTCGAGCGGTGAATTTGCCAAAATTCGTTTGGGTCCAGCTCGGCCTGCAGCTCTGCAAGCGGCGTGCGGATCAGTGATTCACCGGCTGATGTGTAGACGCTGACGTATTTGTCTTGCGCCTGAAAATAAAATACCTCATCGACAGGAATTTGCCGCACCGTTTCGCCAACGGAAGCGCGGATCCAGCGCAGATGCGCGTTCTTGCTGGGTGGCGACACGGTGGCCAATTGTCTGAGAATGCCTGCGACATCGCCCGGCACTTCTGACTTTGAAATTTTTTCCTTGAGTCGTGCGATGGTGCGCGTCAGCCGATCATCGGTCACTGGCTTCAACAAATAATCCGCCGCTTGCTGGTCAAACGCGTCGACCGCGTATTGATCGTAAGCCGTGACAAATACGACATGGGTTTTAGCGTCCAGCCGCTTTGCCACTTCCAGCCCGGTCAGGCCGGGCATGCGGATATCGAGAAAAACAATAGCAGGGCTTTCATCATCGACCAGTCGCATCGCCTCCAGCCCATTCTTGGCAATGCCGACGATGGTGAGCTCTGGCCATAGCGCGGCGAGACGGTCGTTGAGGTACGTGGCGAGATGTTGCTCGTCGTCGGCGATGATCGCGGTCAGGTTGGATGTCATACGGGCTCAATGTTGTGGTTTCGATTATTACTCCCGCGCCCGCTGCATCGGGCTTGGGCGCTCACAGGCGCGCCCCATGGGACGCGAATTCCCTGCTCACGTGTCGTCGGCGATGATCGCGGTCAGGTTGGTAGTCATACGGGCTCACAGTTGTTGTTCCAGCAGTTTTATAAACTCTAATATCCACGGCTGTTTCCAGCCAGTAATGCTCCAAACGCCGCGCCAGTGCTAGAGTTTAATTAATTTGCGCTGTATGGAATCGTCAGCACCACGCGTGTACCGCTCGGCTGATTTTCCTCAATCGAAACACGCCCGGCGTTGCCGTAAAGTTTTGCGACCCGCTCACGCACGTTCTTTAAACCGATGCCGTTAGAAGGTTTGCTGCCAAAACCCATTCCGGTGTCGATCACCGAGATTCGCAGTTGCTCGCCTGCACGTTCAGCGATGAGGTTGACGCGCCCACCTTCAACCTTGGGTTCCAGTCCGTGCTTGATCGCGTTTTCGATCAGCGGTTGCAGCAGCATGGGGGCAATTGTCGCGCCGTGAAGTTCTGCTGGTAGATCGATGCCAACCTGCAAGCGATCTCCCATACGGATTTGCAGGATGGACAGAAAATTTTTCATCATCTCGAATTCATGGCTGAGCGTGGTGCGCTCCTCGCGTGTGGCCGCGAGTGTGGCACGCAGGTACGAGATGAAATCCTCGAGCATGCGTTTGGCGTCGTCGGGTTTGGTGTGAATGAGACTGGTGACGTTGGCCAGCGTATTAAAAAGAAAATGCGGCTCGATCTGTGCCTGCAGCGCGCGCAGGTTGGCTTCGGCAGCGGCACGCTCGGCCGACTCGGTCCGCTCACGTTCTTCGGCGATTGCAATTTGCGCATGCAACTCTTCGGCGCGGCGTTTCCAGACGGTGGTAAGCACCAAAGAGATCACGATCGAAATCACAAAACTGGTAAAAAATTGTTCGCGCGTGCCGATCCAGTTCAGCATGCCGCTTCGACCGGTGACAAACGCAAAGCCCCACATAGAGAGCGTCACGATGATGCTGCCCAGCGTCGCGTAGAACAGTGCGACGACAAGGAAAGATCGCCTGTTTATGAACCGCACGAGCGGCCCAAGTGTTGCAAACACAATCCAGAAAGAAAAGCCAATGACGTTGGAAATGATCGTGTTTTCGGTAATGACTTCGGGTAATTGCGCTAGTCCGATCCGCCTGTTAAAAACGTAAGCCAGCAGGGTAAATGCGATGGCGAACATCATGTTGAAAATCAGGGTGTAGACGAGATTGCGCACGAAGCTCCGCGACCAGCGCCGAAAAAAGCTGATCGCTTCCAGCGGATGAAAATGCTCCGACTCGGTTAGCTCCTTCAACTGCTGTTGTGCATTCGCACGCTGAGCTTGCGGCATGGTGGTGTCTGTATTCATTGCAGGGACTCAATATAGGCGAATCTGTTCGTTATGCAAATCAGGCGGCGGTCTTGTTCACAAACGGCTTCACTTCGGCCAACGCACGTTTGACTGCATCAGGTTCGCTGCGATTCTTCCACCAGCGATAGACGAAGTAGCCAATCGCGGCGATGCCAATGGTGGCAACGAGCGTCTTGATCGCGCGGACCCAGACCGCAATCAAACCGATACCCATGCCAAACACCACCCACTGCACCCACCAGTTACCGGGTGAGGTCATGTAGTTAACGATGGCGCAAATGCTGACGACAAATATCATTTTGAATGGGTAAGTGATCGCTTTGGTGATGTCGGCAACCGGTGAGGTGATAAAAGACAGTGGGCTCATGGTTTCCCTTCGGGTTGGTTGGGGTTCGTCAAACGGTGATGCGAGTCTGGGGCTTTGTTGCGCACGCAGAGTTGCATTGCGACCGATGGCGTCAGTAGTGGCGCGAATTGCAGCGGGGCGGCGTGAAGTGCTCGCGGCTTGCGTTGAAGTATATGTCTATGGCAATTAAAAACCCCAGCAGGGACGGGGTGTTTGGGCCCTATTTGCTTGTAGAGCCGCGTCAGTGCTTGTGTTTGCCGAAATGAATGTTAAAAAGCCCAACTGAAAGATTTCAGTTGGGCTAAATGCTACCCCGGGCAAATACCGCCCGGCACTGCCGAGACGTTACTTGGTGATAATGTCCCGATGCATCGGTGCCAGCACGGCCAGCAGCTTGTTTTGGGCACGGAACGGCACGTTGTTTTTGTCCATCGCGAATTGCAGTTGTTCGACCAGCGCATTGAAATTCTCGCGGTTGATACCGGCCTCGGCATGGATTGGTTTCATTTTTGCGCCTTTGTACTCGCAAGGCCCATTGAGAATGAAGCAGAACTGATCGACAAGTTGTTCCTTGATGCGTATTTGGTCCATCTTTTCGAAAGACATCTTGGTGCGCGGATCGTTGAGCAGGTTGACCATGAAGTCGTCCATGATGACCACCAGCCCGGCCTTTTCGCCGAACTCTTTAAAAATACCTGCGTCGTCGCTGATCTTCACACCTTCTTGGGCATGCACGCTTGTTGTGAGCATGGCACCACCCAACACAATGCCGAACGCTGTGAATAGAAAGCCTAATTTTTGTCGCATGTTTGTTCTCCAATGAATGAATTAGAAGCCGACCTGAAGAGACAGGTAAGTGCCCTTTTGTTTGTCTTTGATCACAATGTTGCCGAGGTTCGCGTAAGCCAATGTGACCGACATATTTTTGGTCGGTGCCCAGGCAACGAAAATGTCGAACCAGTTGTCTTCCTTAAACGGTAGATGGTCAGGCTTCTGGCGGAATTCCGCACCGATGGCCAAATTCCTCCGCAACAACAACGCGGCCGAGGCTTCAAATACGGCATCGTATTTGTCGCGCGCTGCTGTGCCAAAACCCAAAATGCCGGTCTGATTGGCTTTGGTGAACCGCACCGTGCCGTTTAGCAGCACACTTTGCGCGAGAAAAATCTTGGTGGCGGAAACGTAATAGTCGGTGCCTTTGTCGCTTTTAATGCCGAGCGCGCGCAATAAATCGCCGCGATCATTTTGCTTGTGCTGAACACCCACCGCGATTTGCGGCAGCCATGAATCCTGTTCCAACACCGCGTCGCCGGCGACTTTCACTTTGACGCCGTAGATTTTTTGCGTGAATTTGTAACCGTTGCCGAGCCCGAGAGCACCGCCCACTTCGCGGGTGTCAAATTTTTGCTGGGCAAAGGACAATTCAACGCGATCATAAAGTCCGACCAATGCGCCGCCGCTGCGAAGCTCATAATCCTGGGAGCGCACGTTGGTGAAAAAAGCATTGGCACCGATCTGATCTTTGGTGCCGTAGCCGCCGATGACCGCCCAAGGCGTCAAACCGCCGCCAGCGGAGCCTTCAATGTTGGTGACGCCACCAGTCAGGAGCAGCTTGCTGCTGGTGGTGAAGTCACTCGTTTGTGCATTGGCGGCAGTGGCGAGCACTGCGCCGCCAAACATTAGTGTGGTCGCAACAGCGCGCGCCATTTTTTGATGGCTGTGAAACTTCTGCATGGGTGTTCCTTTCTGGGGTGGTGACTTGATAAATGCTTGCGTACGCGGGGTTTACGCAGGCATCAGATGCGCGGATGCAGATTATTCAGAGAAATAATTTTGATTCTCAAAAATTTTGTGAATTGGTTCACAACATGGCGAAAACCAACATAAATTTGGCCGGAATGGCATACGTTTTTTCTCGCGCGGGTTACGCTTGCACAGCCATCAAGCGATGCCCGTACGCAACAGAATGCAGCTACAATTGCCAAGTCGAATCAATTCGCGGGCGTCGTATAGTGGTAATACCCTAGCTTCCCAAGCTAGAGCTGACGGTTCGATTCCGTTCGCCCGCTCCAAATAAAAAGGCCCGCAACGTTGCGGGCCTTTTTATTTGATGTGTATATGGATGCCGCTAAGCGAGATCCTGAACGAGGGCTGTTCTGGTTTCGCTGCTCACTTCCATCGCCACTGTGTATTGCGGATGGTCTACCCCCATCGCCAGCGTGACACCGTATTTCAGTGCCGCGGCCATTTCCTGGGTAAGTTCAAAACGCAAAAAATGTACCGCCGATGTTTTGGTCTCGTTTTCGCGCTGCAAGTCTTCATCGGCTATGGCATAAACCTTTTTACTGCCTTCGACCTGAATCCATGTTTTGTCTTCGATGCCTTTTAGCTTGGTCAGCGCAACACGGCGTTCAGCTTCGTCCACGTACTCGATGAGCATGGTCGCTTTGAAATTGCGTCCATCGGGGACCAGTGGCGTGTAGGCATCCAGCTCGTCCTGAATGCCGGCCTCTTCAAATGTTTTTTCGACTCGCAGTACTTCCTGAATCTGGTAGCGGATCGTCATTTCATCTTCGAACAGCAACGTGACGTGGTCGCCGATGTGCACGGTGCGCAGGCGCTTGTGCACGATGGCGTTGGCGCGAAACTCCTTGCGGGCTTTCGCATAGGTTTCCAGAGACATCAGGCTCTCAAGGGTAATTTTTTTCATGGTCGTCGTTGTCATCGTATTTGTCTTAGTCGGGTAATCCGTAAGCTTTTCGGACCAGTGTTATCGGGTGTGCGATTTGCGCTTTGTGATCGGGTTGGTCTTTTTTGAGCAATGCAACACCTTGCTCAATGTGATGCGCTGCAAGCTGGCAATCAGAACTGATGTAATCAGGTTCGGCCTCACTCATCTGGCGAAACACGGGCTTGCCGATCTTCAATGCGATTTCGTGAAATTCTTTTTTCACGCCCCACGTGCCCGCGTGCCCTGAACAGCGCTCGACCGTGGTGACTTTCGTGTCAGGGACCATCTCCAGCATTTCACGGGTCTTTTGCCCTACGTTTTGCACTCTGGAATGACACGGTATGTGATACGACACATTGCCCAGCTTCGAGGTGAAATCTTTCTTCAGCAATCCATCTTTCTCGCGCCCAATCAGGTACTCGAACGGATCCATCATCGCGGCCTTCACCGCTTGCACGTCCGCGTCATTCGGAAACATGAGCGGCAATTCCTGTTTGAACATCAACGTGCAGGAGGGAATCGACGTAATGATCGTATAGCCTTCATTGGCAAGCTTGGCCAACGGCGGAATGTTCTTTTCTTTTAGCGCCGCAACCGATTCGAGATCGCCAAGTTCAAGCTTTGGCATGCCACAGCAGGCTTCTCTCTCAACGATCACGTAAGCGATAGCGTTGTGGTCAAGTATTTTGGTGAGATCAAAGCCGATGCCGGGCTCGTTGTAATTCACGTAGCAGGTTGAAAATATTGCCACCTTGCCTTTGGTGCGTTTGCCGTCTACTGGCGACGTGGTTTTACTGGCCGCCGCGTTCTTGCGAAAGGTTTTGCTGGCGAATTCAGGTAGCCACGCATTCTTGTGTACGCCGATGGCGGACTCCATCATGCTGCGCACCATCGGCATTTTTGCCGCTGCGTTTACGAACTGCACCACGACCGGAATGGTGGCCAATTTGCCGTTGCGATCAGTCGATGAGAGGTTAGTGTCGCGGAATTTTGTCGGTGAGCCTTGTTTGAACTGGATGGCCTTGGAGCGCAGCATCAGGTGCGGAAAATCCACGTTCCACGGATGTGGTGGCACGTACGGGCACTTGGTCATGTAGCAGACATCGCACAAATAACACTGATCGACGACTTCCCAATATTTTTCCTTGGGCACGCCGTCCATTTCGAGCGTCGGACTTTCGTCGATGAGGTCAAACAGGCGCGGAAAGGCGTTGCACAGCGAAACACAGCGACGGCAACCGTGACAAATATCAAACACCCGCTCCATTTCTTTCAGCGCGGATTCAGCCGAATAAAAATCGGGATTGTGCCAATCAATGGGATGCCGTGTGGGTGCCTCGAGGCTGCCTTCGCGGGATGACATTTGTTGGCCTTGTGATTTGTGGGGGTTGGAAAAAATCAGGTGGGTAAACGAGCCCGTTGTCGGGGTTTTCGTTTACCCACCTGATTTTGTGACTCTCGTTACGTTGAGATATTCGGGTGCTGGATTTTCTTACGCCGTTACCAATGCGTCTAGCGCCTTCTGGAACTTGTTCGCGTGCGAGCGTTCTGCTTTTGCCAGCGTCTCAAACCAGTCGCCAATTTCTTCAAATCCTTCTTCGCGTGCAGATTTGGCCATGCCAGGATACATATCGGTGTACTCGTGCGTCTCGCCAGCGACAGCGGATTTCAGATTGTTTTCCGAGCTGCCAATCGGCAAATCGGTGGCAGGATCGCCAACGTTTGCGAGGTAATCCAGATGGCCGTGCGCATGGCCGGTTTCGCCTTCAGCGGTCGCACGAAACAATGCGGCTACTTCTGTGTTGCCTTCGACGTCAGCCTTGTTTGCGAAATACAAATAACGACGGTTCGCCTGGCTTTCGCCGGCAAAAGCGGCTTTCAAATTGTCGTGGGTTTTGGTGCCTTTGAGTTTCATGAGAAATCTCCTGTTGAATAATCAATTGATTGTCTGCATTGAGCAGAACGACACCATACTCTCTTCAGCATCATTGCTCCAATAGATTGATTAGATGATTGCAATAGTGGTTGACTATTGCACAACTGGTGGCTGCCGCTGATCAGCCGCCACAGAGTCGCGTGCTACCATCGCGGCCAACACTCGATTCCAAATGTCATGAGCGCGTTCGCAAAAAAAATTATCCCGTGGCAAAAACGCGATGGACGCCACGACCTGCCATGGCAAAAAACGCGTGATCCATACCGGATATGGCTGTCTGAAATCATGCTGCAACAGACGCAGGTCTCGGCCGTGGTGCCTTACTACGCGCGCTTTCTTGCGCGGTTTCCCGATATCGCCACATTGGCGTCAGCATCCATTGATGAAGTGATGCCGCTCTGGGCGGGCCTTGGCTACTACGCGCGCGCGCGAAATCTCCACCGTGGCGCGCAGCAGATCATGGCGATGCATGGCGGTATTTTCCCGACAGACTTTGACGCGATTCACGCCTTGTCAGGGATCGGACGTTCGACGGCGGCGGCGATTAGCGCGTTTGCGTTCGGAAAAAAACGCGCGATTCTCGATGGCAACGTGAAGCGCGTATTTGCACGCCATTTTTGTGTGGAAGGCGATGTCACGAGCAAACCCGTGGAGGACCGTTTGTGGCTGATCGCCGACGCAAATTTGCCTGGCGCAGATATTGAATCGTATACGCAGGGATTGATGGACCTCGGTGCCACTGTGTGCAAACGAAGCCAGCCGTCCTGCCTGCTTTGTCCGGTACGCAAAAGTTGCGTCGCCCTTGATCAGGGACGCGTAGATGAGTTGCCCGGCAAACGCATTCGGCGGGAAATTCCGCATCGCGAAACGCGGATGCTGGTGATCATTTATGCGGGCGAAGTGCTGCTCGAAAAACGTCCGATGACCGGCATCTGGGGCGGCTTGTGGAGCTTGCCCGAAATAGCGGTCGATGCCGATGTGTTGAAAACGCTACGATTACGCCACGGCCTCACCGGCCGCAAGACCAAGGACATGCCGATAGTCGAACACGGCTTCACACATTTTTCGCTATCAATTCATCCCGTCCACATCACCCCGGCCAAGCCGCCGCCGCGCGTAATGGAACCCGGTGTAATCTGGCTAAATCTGGATGACGCGATCGCCGCTGCGATTCCTGCGCCAGTGAAACGAATCCTCGAAAGTGTGAAGTCAGATCATCATATTTGAGTTGGCTTGAATATTTGAAACACCAGCAGTGGCGCGGGTTTCAGGCAGTTTACGGCCTGCAAAGCTCGCCGATGCTTATTCTGTATAAAAAATAACTCACGCTGTCAGGTCATTGGCCAATGCGTAAAGCGCATCAGAAAATTGCGTATTGAGGTCATTGCGGTCAAACAGGACACGCTTGTTGGCGCTGATCTGCGCACGCAAATCGTGATTTAGCGTTTTATTCGACGCGACCTCGATCGCGGTTCTGACATAGCCATCAACATCGAACGCAATCAGCGTATCCGCCTCCAACATCCGCAGCATCGCAGTCGTCTGCCGACCGCGCATAAAACGTCCGGGCAGGGTCACCACCGGCAGATCACTCGCGAAGGCATCAAGACTGGTGCCGCCGCCTGACCAGTGAAACGGATCAAGCACCACATCGGCAAGTTTCAGGGCCTGACGAAATGCGCGTGCATTGAGGCGTGGCAAAAATTTGACTTGGCCCCTGGCCTTGATGGCGCGTGCGGCCAGCGCCGTGCCCAGACGATCAGCGAACGCCATCGTGACAGCACGACTGTCGGCTTGAAAAAACACCAGCACGGCATCGCTATCGGCCTCAATTATTTTGATCAGCGCTTCATCCATGTCCGGATGGATTTTGAAAAGAGATTGGGGGCAAAAATACAGCCGCCCCGTGGCCGGCAGACCAAAATCGCCACGAGCCGCTGGCGCGTCCATCGTCGGCATGGCGATATCCACACCGATACCATCAAGCAGCAGCACGCGCTCGGCGTAATGAGATTGATAGTCGGCAGGTTCCATTTTCCCGCAACTGAAATAGACGTCGATAACGCTACTGCCGCTGGTGACTGGATGCCCCCAGGCCGCACACTGGATCGGTGCCAGGCGCATGTTCGACATCAGGTAGGAGCCAGTGCTCATGCCGACTTCCGGATGAATCAGGATGTCGAGTTCGTCGGCACGTATGCGCAGCGCGTTGGTCCGCACGTCGCTTTGCAGACGCGTAAAGTGCTCAGCCGCGGCACCGATGCGTGCGGTGACATCATCACTGGTTTGGCCGGTGTAGTAAACGAAGCGTTCGAAACGCGTGGCATCGAGGCGCGTAATCCAGCGTTCAAAATAATTACCGGCCGTGCAGGAAAAAAACCATTTGCCGACGAAGCCGACGCGCAGTTTACGTTGACCCAACGGCGGCAACGTTACCGAATGCTGGGGACGTTCGCGCAAAGCTGGATCTGCTGCATTGATCATTGCGCCCAAAATATCTGCGTAGCGACGCTGCAATGGCAGATCGTCTTCGCCCTGATAAGCCAGCAAAAAATTGGTGCGCTCTAGCTGGTAGATACGCGCAG
>JAYURJ010000005.1:0-21330 GCA_043756275.1 Betaproteobacteria bacterium
ACTCAACCCCATGCTCGGCGATCTCGTCGGCAATGCAGAGCGGATTTTGCAGTATGCCGAGCAGGCAAAGGCAGCAGGTGCTACCTTGCTGGTGACGCCCGAATTGGCGCTGTGTGGCTATCCGCCCGAGGATTTGCTGTTTCGACGCGATTTTCGTGTCGCCTGCGCAGCCGCATTGGCCGAGTTGGCTACCAAGGTCGTCGGCATCAAGGTTATTGTTGGTCACCCGCAAGTGAAGAACGGCAAACTCTACAATGCAGCCTCGTTGATTGAGGAGGGGCGCATCGCAGGCACGTACCTGAAGCAGCGCCTGCCGAATTATCAGGTGTTCGACGAAAAACGCTATTTCGAGACAGGCGACCAGCCATTCGTATTCGAACACGAGGGCGTCAACATTGCTGTGCTGATTTGTGAAGACGTATGGTTTGCTGAGCCAGTCGCCGCCGCAAAAGCAGCTGGGGCGGATTTAATTGTTGTCCCCAATGCCTCACCGTATGATTTCAAAAAACTCGAAACACGTTACGACGTGGTGCGCGCCCGCGTGCAGGAAAGCGGCGTGCCGATCCTCTATGCGCACTGGACCGGCGGGCAGGACGAGTTGTTGTTCGACGGTGCCTCGTTTGGCATCAATGCCGACGGTGCTGTTGGCTACCAGGAACGGGAATTTGAGGAGACGCTGGGAATCGTTGAGTTCAACGATGGCCGCATCAAAGGTGATGTGCATGCGGCGCTGTCGGTGGAAGCGAGTGTGTATCGGGCACTGGTGGTGGCGCTGCGCGATTACGTGAACAAAAATGGTTTTCCTGGTGTGTTGCTGGGATTGTCCGGTGGTGTTGATTCAGCATTGACGTTGGCCATTGCGGTCGATGCACTCGGCCGCGAGCGCGTGCATGCCGTGATGATGCCGTCCGAATTCACGGCGCAAATATCGCTCGATGATTCGCGCGAAATGATGCAGATTCAAGGCATTCGCTATTCTGAAATTGGCGTGACACCAATGTTTGAAGCCTTCAAGACCTCGCTGGCCGTGGAGTTTGCAGGCACCAAAGCTGACACCACCGAAGAAAATATTCAGGCGCGCGTGCGCGGCACGCTGCTGATGGCACTGTCCAATAAATTTGGCGCGATGGTCGTCACGACCGGTAACAAGAGCGAAATGGCGGTGGGGTATTCCACACTTTATGGCGATATGGCTGGTGGATTCGCGATTCTCAAGGATGTATCGAAAACGCTGGTGTATAAACTTTGCACCTACCGCAACGCAGTCTCGCGGGTGATTCCCGAGCGCGTCATCACCCGGCCACCAAGTGCTGAATTGCGCCCGGATCAGAAGGATCAGGATTCGCTGCCGCCCTATGACACGCTCGATCAGATCGTCGAATTACTCATGGAACAGGATCGCTCGCCGTCGGAAATTGTCGGTATGGGATTTCTGGATGCCGATGTCACGCGCGTGACCAGATTGCTGCGAATCAACGAGTACAAACGGCGCCAGAGTCCGGTGGGCGCAAAAATTACCCGCCGGGGATTTGGCAAGGACTGGCGGTATCCGATAACATCGAAGTACGTGCCTAAATAACAGTGCCCTGACGGAGAGAAAAGAATGAAAAAAATCGCAGCGGTGATCAAGCCATTCAAACTCGATGAGGTACGTGAGGCGCTATCCGAATTGGGATGCACCGGCATTACTGTCACCGAGGTAAAGGGCTTTGGTCGGCAAAAAGGGCACACCGAGCTTTATCGCGGTGCCGAGTACACGGTCGATTTCCTGCCAAAAGTCAAAGTCGAAGTGATCCTCGCCGACGCCATGGTGGACAAGGCGATCGACGCCATTATCAAAGCGGCGCGTACCGGCAAGATTGGCGACGGCAAGATATTCGTCACCGATGTGAGCCAGGTGGTGCGGATACGCACCGGCGAGACTGGCGAGGATGCGGTATAGTTTTGCTGCGGGTGGGGTGAAATCCCATCAATTCTGTGGTAACTTACGGTCAATAAGCGGCGCGAAAGTGCGTTCTGAAAGTTCACCGGGGAGAAACAATGCTACTGGCTGCATTTTATGTATTCGCAATTCTTTGTATCATTTTGTACTACACCGGCCATCTTAAGCGCTGGAACGCGGAGTGGATCCTGATCGTGCTGGCTGTCGCCGTCTTCCCGGCAGTGTTGTATCTCTAGCCAGCGTCCATCAAGCTGACACCGTGCCACTAAAACCCGCTTCACATAGCGGGTTTTTTACATGTGCATATGTACGAATGCGATGAATTTCTGCCCAAGATACGGTCGCTCGACTCTTTTTAAATAAGTTGGTGCATGGACATCATTCTCTGGCGTCACGCTGAAGCCGAAGATATTGCCAGTAGTGATCTGGCGCGGCGCTTGACGCCGCGAGGCGTAAAACAAGCCGCTCGCATGGCTGTCTGGCTTGAAACACAGTTGGGTAATTTGGCCCAGCGGTCTGCCAATTGGCGTGTCATCGCCAGCCCGGCCGTACGTGCGCAGCAAACAGCCGCCGCACTTGGTATGCCGGTAGAAACGGTCGCCACACTGGCACCAGACGCCCCGGTTGATGCGGTCTTGCGCGCAGCCCTTTGGCCGACCAACAGCAAAAATGTCATCGTCGTTGGCCACCAGCCAACGCTGGGTATGGTCGCCGGTCGACTCATCAATGGGGTCGATGGTTATGTCCCGGTCAAGAAAGGTGCAGTCTGGTGGTTTCGTCAGCGGGAGCGGGAGGGCGAGAGTGCGGTCGTGCTGGTGGCAATGGTGACACCGGACACCATTGGCGATTAATTAGCCTGACGTGGGCACGATGTCGAATTTCATGCCGACGCTGGCCCACTCCTGCGCCTCCTGACGAAGTTCATAGTCAGTCAGGCTGTTGGCCTCCAGCCACACGGCGTCGACCGAGAGCCTGAATTCACCATTCACTTTGGCGAGTCCAAACCGTTTCGGATCGACATTTCGTCGGCTGCGGGACAAGAGCACCGCCAGCCGCAGGCATAACACTTTTGCCGCAAATGCAGGCTCCTTTGGCAAATCGCCGGCGACCTTGGCGAGCTTGCCGCGCTGTGCTAACACCAATGTGGCCAGTGCCGCTTGTTCGCGTTTTGAAAACCCCGGCATATCGGCGTTGGCGATGACGTAGGCCGAATGTTTGTGGAAACCTGCCTGCGCGATATCGATGCCGATTTCATGCAAGCGACAAGCCCAGGCCAATTTTTGCCGCCGCTGAAAAGCGATTTCCGGATCAGTGGATTCGTCGATGCGTTCAAACCATCCTAGCGCCAACTGTTTAACGCGCGCGGCCTGAATTTGCTCAACGTGATAGCGCTTCGACATCGTCTCCACGGTGGCATCGCGGATGTCCTCGTGATGAGTGCGGCCCAGCAGATCGTGCAACACACCATCGCGCAGGGCGGTGTCGGCCACCGACATGCGCACTAAATGCAATTCTTCAAATATCGTGAGCATGATGGCGAGGCCGCCGGGCAGCACCGGTACGCGGTCGCCTTTTACACCCGGAAGATCGAGCAATTTGAAGCTACCTGCCTTGATGGCCTTGTCGCGCAACCATTCGAGTCCTGCAAGGCTAATGCCGTCAGCCGTGATGCCGTTTTCATTCAGAATTGCGCCCATCGCTTTGGCCGTGCCGCTTGAGCCGTAAGCCTCCTTCCAGCCTTCTTTGTGGAATCGTGCTGCGATCTGCTCGACTTCCTTGCGCGCGGCCAGTTGCGCTTCCTTGAATGACCGCTTATCCATCGCGCCGCCCGGAAAATAGCGTTCCGAATAGCTCACGCAGCCCATGTACAGGCTTTCGACTATTTTTGGTTTTAGTCTGTGGCCGATGATGAATTCAGTGGAGCCGCCACCGATGTCCACAACAAGTCGCTGGTGGTTCGATGGCGGCAGGCTGTTCGCGACGCCGATGTAGATCAGCCGGGCTTCTTCGCGACCGGCAATGATCTCGATCGGGTAGCCCAAAATCGCCTCGGCTTCCTTTACAAACACATTCGCGTTCTTTGCGATCCGCAACGCGTTGGTGCCGACTACGCGCACCGCATCGTTGGGCATGCCACGCAAGCGCTCGGCAAACAGGCGCAATGCCGAGAAAGCGCGCTCAGCCGTTGCGCTCTCGATGGATTTATCGGGCGTGACACCTGCGCCGAGGCGAACCGTTTCTTTCAGCGCATCGAGCGGGTACAACTGGCCGTTGACGACGCGGCTAATTTGCAAATGAAAGCTGTTTGAACCCAGATCGACGGCGGCTAGCGTGTGATGAGACATGTCGTTGAACATCGAAAATATTGAACCCGCGCAGTATGTCACACGACAGTTGCCGCTAGCAGTCGTCACAAAAACGTAATACGCTGTGCGTACCATGTCCCATAAACCCAAGCACGCCTCCGAACACAAACACAAATCAAGAAAAGCACCAATGGTGACCAGTTCTGCACGCCGACCAAAGGCGAACGAATTATTTTTGAATCGCGAGATACAGTTACTGGCCTTTAACCGCCGTGTGCTCGCGCAGGCGGAAGACCGTAAAGTCCCGGCGCTGGAGCGCCTGAAATTCCTGACCATCGTTTCATCCAATCTCGATGAGTTTTTCGAGATTCGTGTGGCGGGTTTAAAAGAGCAGATCAAACTTGATGCCGACAATCGCGGGGCGGATGGCAAAACACCCAAAGAAACCTTCCGCCTGATCGCGGCGGAAGCGCATGAAATAGTGGCGCTGCAATACGCGCTATTGAACGATGATATTTTCCCCACGCTGGCAGCCGAAGGCATTCGCTTTCTGCGCCGTGCGCAGTGGAACGTGAAACAACAGGCGTGGGTGAAGGATTATTTTTTCCGTGAAATGATGCCGGTGCTGACGCCGATTGGTCTCGATCCGGCACATCCATTTCCGCGGGTATTCAACAAGAGCCTGAACTTCGCTGTCGAGTTGACGGGTCGTGATGCATTTGGCCGCGATTCGCAGCGCGCCATCGTGCAGGCGCCGCGTATGCTGCCGCGGGTAATCAAACTTCCCGCCGAAGTTGCGGAGGGCGAGAACGATTTTATTTTTCTTACTTCAGTGCTGCACCAGCATGTCGGCGAACTTTTTTCAGGAATGGAAGTGCTCGGCTGCTATCAGTTCCGGCTGACACGTAACTCGGACCTGTTTGTCGATGAGGAAGAGATCAAGAATCTGCGTTTGGCGCTGCAAGGTGAATTGCCACAGCGGCATTTGGGCGACGCGGTTCGTCTTGAGGTTGCCGACAACTGCTCCGAAGAAATGCTGCAGTTTCTCGCCACACAGTTTGAGCTAAATGAGATCGACATCTATCGCGTCAATGGCCCCGTCAATCTGGTGCGGCTCATGAACGTGCCTGATCAGGTGACGCGTCCGGAGCTCAAGTTTCCGCAATTCGTACCCGGTGGGCCGAAAGGTGTTTCCAAGGTGGCCAAGGGCAAGGATTTTTTTGAAGTACTGAAGAAACAAGATATTTTGCTGCATCATCCGTTCCAGAGTTTCACGCCGGTAATCGAATTCATTCAGCAGGCGGCACGCGATCCGCAGGTCGTGGCGATCAAGCAGACGGTGTACCGCACCGGCACCGATTCGGTGATCATGGAAACGCTTATCGAAGCGGCCAAATACGGCAAGGAAGTGACTGTTGTCGTGGAGCTGATGGCGCGATTTGATGAAGAAGCCAATCTCAATTGGGCCTCAAGGCTCGAAGAAGTGGGCGCGCACGTCGTCTATGGCGTGGTTGGCCACAAGACCCATTCCAAAATGGCATTGGTGGTGCGTCGCGAACAGGAGGAAGGGCAGAAGCCGGTGCTACGGCGATATGTGCACTTGGGGACCGGCAATTATCACGCCCGCACCGCGCGGCTCTACACCGATTTCGGTTTGATGACATCGAACGAAGAGATTTGTGCGGACGTCAATCAGGTGTTCGTGCAACTGACCGGTTTGGGCAAAGCTACTAAATTAACGCGCGTCTGGCAGGCACCGTTTTCACTTCACTCCGGTGTGCTCGCGGCGATCGAAAACGAGATCAAGATCGCCAAGAGTAATAAACCCGGCGCGCGCGGCCACATTATTGCGAAGATGAATTCGCTGCTGGAAACCGAGGTGATCGAGGCGTTGTACCGCGCCTCCAGTGCCGGCGTGAAAATCGAATTGATCATCCGTGGCGTTTGCGCGTTGCGTCCCGGCGTGGTCGGGCTGTCTGAGAACATTCGCGTGCGTTCCATCGTCGGTCGGTTTCTTGAGCACTCGCGTATTTTTTACTTCCGTAACGGCGGCGATGAGCGCGTCTGGTTATCGAGCGCCGATTGGATGGATCGCAATTTCTTTCGCCGCATTGAGCTTTGCTTTCCGGTGCAGGATGCCAAACTCAAACGCCGTGTGATCAGCGAGGGGCTGAAGCCCTATCTTGAGGACAACGTGCAAGCGTGGGAAATGGACGGCGAGGGCGGATACAGCAGGAAGCGACCTGCGCGAGGGCCCAAGGCGGTGCGTCGAAATGCGCAGGAGCAATTATTGTTGCTGCTTGCGGTTGATCACTAGATTTAGCGAAACCAACAAAAAATACGTAGATCGCCTATTGGCGCGCCTTCTGGCAAACTATCGGCATGAGAGCCGCGCCAGTGCTAGAGTTTGATAAAATTGCCCTGCAAGCCCGCAATCTACCAGAGTTTCCACCAGGCTTTGCCACCGCCCGTAGAATTCTTGGCAATCATGTTGTTGTTCGGGAAATTCTTTTCCAGCACGCGGCGTGAGGAATTGGCCAGCTCAGTCATTCCCATCTGCTCATACGCCTGCACCGAAATCACCAGCGCCTCTTCGATGGCCGGTGCCTGCGGGTAGCGCTGAAGCACGTTTTGCGCGCGATTGACGGCTGCGAGGAACGCGCCGCGTGCAAGGTAGTAGCGGGCGACCGCAACGTCGTGCTTGGCCAGCGCATTGACGAGGAAGGCCATGCGGCTGCGGGAGTCGTCCGAATACCGGCTATCTGGAAAACGTGTAATGAGTTCTTTGAACACTTCAAACGATTCGCGCAGTGCTTTCGGGTCGCGTTCTGAAGGATCAAGATTGAGGAGTTCTCCGAACAATCCCAAGTCAGGCTTGAAGAACGACAAGGCCTTGATGTAGAGCGCGTAATCGGCATGGGGATGATTCGGGTGCAGCTTCAGGAAGCGGTCTGCCGCCGAGACGGCTTGCGCGGTTTCGGCTTCTTTGTAATAGGCGTAGGCGATGTCGAGCTGCGCTTGCTGCGCATAGCGGCCAAACGGATATTTGGCTTCCAACGCTTCGTAGGCTTTAACGGCTCCCGCGTAATTGCCGGAGTCCATTTCTTCGCGCGCGTTTTTGTAGAATTCTTCGACGCTCCAATTTTTCTTGGCGTCGAGTTTGTCGGCAAACATGCCGCAACCAGTGAGTAACGTGGTTGCAAGTAATAGCGCTGCGGCTGCGAGAAAAGATCGTGTCATACTCTGAAAATGCCAGTCGAAATCGAAGAGGAAGATTATAGCCCAAGCGACCTTCATTCCCCGCCCCTGCTCAAAGCCGGATTGACCGCAGAAGGGGTCACAGAAACGGTCACATTCAAAGTGCCCATTTCATTTTCGGGAAGCCGATTAGACCAGGTGTTGGCGCAAACGTTGCCACAATATTCACGCAGTCGGCTTGCAGGCCTTGCCAAAGATGGATTTGTCAGCGTCGATGCGAAAGCGGCGGTGCCAAAAACCAAGCTGTTCGGTGGTGAGGAAATTCAAATCACGCTGGTGCCGCGCGACGATGAAAAGGCGTTTTTGCCGGAAGATGTCGCGCTCAAGGTGTTGTTTGAGGACGATGCCGTCATCGTGATCGATAAACCGGCGGGGCTGGTCGTGCATCCGGGGGCGGGCAATTGGAGCGGCACGGTCCTCAATGGCCTGCTGTTTCGCAACCCGTCGGTGGCTAATGTGCCGCGCGCCGGGGTTGTTCACCGTTTGGACAAGGAAACGAGCGGCGTGATGGTGGCCGCAAAGACCGAGGAGGCGCAATTTTCATTGGTGCAACAGTTGCAGGCGCGCACCATGAAGCGCATTTATGTGGCGCTGGTGCGAGGCCACTTGCCGCAAGAGGGCACCGTTGACAAGCCCATCGCGCGCCACCCACATCACCGCACAAAAATGGCGGTGGTCCCGGAAGAACAGGGTGGCAAACCTGCTGTCACGCACTATCGCGTGCTGCAACGTTTCGAGCATCACACGCTGATCGAATGCCGTCTTGAGACTGGCCGCACGCACCAGATTCGCGTTCATATGCAGTCGATTGGTTCTGCTATCGAAGGCGATTTGGTCTATGGGCCGGGTGCGGCAGGAACTGACGCAGAAATGCGCGACGCCTTCCGCACCTTCGGGCGCCAAGCCCTGCATGCGAGGCAACTCGGCTTTGAGCATCCCGTGCATGGCGGCTTGGTGACGTTTGACGCCGCTGTGCCGGATGACATGCGTGACTTGATCGAGTTCGTCTCCGCGCTTTAACGGTTTGAGCGTTTTAAGCTACCGCAAACAAACATGCTGCAATCGACCGACCTGATCATTCCAGATTGGCCTGCACCACCGGGCGTGAAGGCTTTTTTCACCACGCGCGCGGGCGGCGTCAGCACCGGTACGCATGCGAGCCTGAACCTCGGCGCACACGTTGGCGATGCGCCCCTGCATGTCGCTGAAAATCGGCGTCGTGTGCGGCAATTGTTGCCCGTATCGCCGGTTTGGCTTAATCAAGTGCATGGCGTAAATGTGGTCGACGCCGATGCGCACGTCGGTATCAAAAACAGCCCGGCCGAAGCGGATGCGTCAGTGACTTCTGCGCGCCATGTGCCTTGTGCGGTGCTGGTCGCCGATTGTCTGCCGGTATTGTTTTGCGCGGAGGATGGCTCACGCGTCGGTGCCGCCCACGCGGGCTGGCGCGGGCTCCAGCAGGGCGTGCTCGAACGGACTGTGGACGCGATGCGCGTGAACCCGGCTTTGATCCTGGCGTGGCTGGGACCGGCCATCGGTGCGAATGCATTTGAAGTGGGGCAGGATGTGTTCGATGCATTTACGTCGGCATCGCATGATGATGTGACTGCGTTTCGTCCGATCAAGGAGCGACAGGGCAAATATCTGGCTGATATTTACGCGCTTGCACGGCGACGATTAAAGGCCGTTGGCGTGCCGAAAATTTTCGGCGGGCGATTTTGTACGGTGAGTGAGCCTGCGCGATTTTTTTCTTATCGGCGCGACGGGCAAACTGGGCGCATGGCCGGGGTGATTTGGATTGCAGGGGAAAAGGATTAATGGGGCGGCGTTTCATGTTGCCTCAACAGAGTGAATTATCCTTGAACCAAATAGACATGTGCTCACTCTGTCCGTAAACTTCAACGCAAGCAACGAATGCGCTCACGCAGTTGATCAAACAACCGGGTTGACAGCGAAACGAACATGTTCATTTTTGCCATTTTGATACTACTGTACAAATTCAGCACGATGCCTCATAACCGCACCAGCCAACGAGTTTCAGCCGATTGTCTTCGGCGTGTTAGACCGCACTCTGGCATGTTAAGAGGCGTTTATGTGGTCTGAAACTAGTTAGGCATCTTTAGGAAGCATTGTGGCGAACAAGCCAAAGCCCGATCACGAAGAACTGCGTCTCCTCTACCAATTGACAGTTGGTGATCTCACGTACTTCAAGACACAGCAATGGTCGGTTTCCAACTATTCTATGTTGCTGTTCGCTGGACTTGTAGGCGTAACCCAGCTGCTGAAGCCGAGTCCCACCCTAGGCGATCGAGCTCTGCTTGTGACCGCTGTTGCGCTGGTGCTCATTGCCGCGTTCGTGGTGATCTACAAACTTCAAGCATCAATAGTGATTCGACAGGCTAGGCTTGACGCTGTGCGGCGGCAGTTCACCGATGAGTTTCACGTGGCCTGGACGGCCGAAGAAAAGAGCGCTGAGGTACTCCACTCGGTGTTCTTGCTGCGACTCGCACTCGTTGGCGGCGGCTGCCTGTCGGCGTGGCTTATTGGATTTCGGCTATAGATGCCTAACAATCCAGTCTAGTCGTTCGCGTCGCTCTAGAACGCGCCAACAGCGGCGAGCCCCTTACTTTGATCGATAGAACGCGAGAAGGACTAATGAGACTATCCCCAACCGAAGAGCATCAACACGAGATGCGCTACGCCGAATATGACGGCGCACCGGGAATTTTGGTATCCGGCGTCGTCTGGATTGCAGCCGCACTGGTGTGCTATCAGCTTGGGATAAACAAGGCCGTATGGACGCTCCTCATCGGCGGCGCGCTAATTTATCCGATTGGCATCATTGTTACGAAGGCTTTAGGACGACCCGCGAAGACTAGCAAAGCCAACGCACTGAACCAACTTGCGATAGCGTCGACAATTTGGCTGATCCTCTGCTGCGCAATGTCCTATGGTCTTTTCCTGCTAAAGCCAGCGCTATTTTTCCCGGCAATGATGGCAACGATCGGAAGTCGCTACCTAATCTTTGCAACTATTTTTGGCAGACCAATATTTTGGGTGTTGGGCGTGAGCCTGATTGTCGCGGCAAATCTCGCCTTCTTCTTAGCGGTTCCGCCCGCCGTTGCCGCAGGACTCGGCGGATTGATTGAGGTTCTATTTGCTTTCGTGGTGTTTTCAAAAGCGTCCAAGCCAGCGGGCTAGCAACGCACTTCGCAACATAGAACGCCATCCCGCGCGCCTCTCAAGCATAAAGTGCCTGAAACACCGCGCCAGTGCTAGAGTTTCAATAAATCCGCTACGGCGCAGGCTTTACAATGCCGCGAGCTACGATTTTGAATTGGCGCTCGCGGTCAATGTGTTAAAATATTGCAATTGAGTTGCAAATAAGAAATAAAGTTTGCGATCAGGCTTTTGTTTCGATGACGGCAATCGACATTGACCTGAAACCAGCACGCCAAACCCTCAACACCGACCCATGACACTCACTTACATCATCGTGGCCTGCCTCGCTGGCAGCACACTTTCTGCGCTGCTTGCCGCCTTGGTTGCGTGGCGCGTGCAGCCACGGCTGATTCCGCTATTTGTCAGCTATGCCGTCGGCGCGTTGTTGGGTGTGGTGTTTCTTGATCTGTTGCCGCATATTTTTGAGCAAACCACCCGCTACCATGCCGCCGCAGGCTGGCTGCTGGCGGGCATTCTAGCGTTTTTTGTACTTGAGAAAATGGTGCTCTGGCGGCATAACCACGACCACGCTGGCGCGGCAGAGGCAGCCATTGCGGCATCACAAGCCCACGAGCACGGGCACAGTCATGCGCACGCGGGCCACGGACATCCACATGCGCATTCGCAAGCAGTGAACGAGACCGGACGTACCACATCCGCATGGATGATCATCATCGGCGACGGCTTTCATAACTTCACCGACGGGCTGGCGATTGCGACTGCGTTCATGGCGGATGTGAGGATCGGCATTGTGACCTCGATTGCTATCATCGCGCACGAATTGCCGCAGGAGCTGGGCGATTATTTGGTACTGATCCACTCGGGGTTTTCACGCCGCAAAGCGCTGTTCTGGAATGTGATGTCGGGATTTGCAACGCTCGGCGGCGCGTTGCTTGGATACTTGATGCTGGTGTCGCTGGCAGAGTATTCGATCATGTTTCTTTGCTTTGCCGCGTCCAGCATGATCTATGTGGCGATTGCAGATTTGATACCGGGCTTGCACAAACGATCTACCCTCGCCGATACCGTGCAGCAAATTTCACTGATCGGTGCGGGGGTTGGCTCTATCTGGATTATTCGCCTGTTCGTCGGCCACTGAGGGCGCGGTAATGGATTGAGATTGCGCTCTGGCAGCGCGGCGGCGCAATCGCGTGCCACCCAGCAACAGCAATAGCGCGCAGGGCATCAGGCCGTAAAAGACGAACGTCAGCACGCCAGCCGTAATATTTTTTTCGGTGATCGCCATCATCAGCGTGACGTACAACCAGCCTATTGCCACAATATGCATTCGGAAGGTCCATTTGCGCAGAAGTTGATCGGCAGATTGGCGAAGACCGATTCACTTTTCCGCTGATTCGCTACACATGCCAAGATGCGGGATAATTCGATTTCAATTATTAGTCGTCGCTGACCAACCATTACCGAGTGCAGTATGCCTCAATCTGAATACGCTTCTGATTCCCCCGAATACAAATCAAAGACTCGTGATCCCCACCGCGACTGGATTCAAAGTCTGGGCGCGATTCCAACACCCTCCAGTGTCAAGGAAGGCTATCAAGCCTGGATGGAGGCGCTCTATCAAGAGCCGAACAAGCTGGCAGCCTTGCAAAATCTTTTTCTCGGCGAGCAGAAAAGATTGTTCGAGCTTTTCGTTAGGCCGCCAAGTGAAGCATCCACTTCGCATTCGCTTCCGCTGGCCAGCCTGTCTGATAAGCGTTTCTCAGGCGAGGCTTGGCAATCCTCGCCGCAGTTTCGCTATCTGGCGGAATCTTATCTGTCGACTTACCGGCTGATGCTCGACAGCATTGAGAGCCTCGATGTCGCCAACGCGACAAAGAAGAAAATGCGCTTTTTTGTGAAGCAGCATCTGGATGCGATGGCGCCGGCTAACTTTCTGGCGACCAATCCTGAAGCGCTTCAAGCGGCTATTGAGTCAAAAGGGGAAACGCTTAAAGCGGGCCTGGAAAATCTCCGGGAAGACATGGACAAGGGCCATATCTCCATGACCGATGAGCAGGCATTCAAGGTCGGCGAAAACATCGCACTCACGCCCGGCAGCGTGGTGTTTGAAAACGAAGTCTTCCAGTTGGTGCAGTACGCGCCGCAAACCAAAACAGTGCATGTTCGTCCCTTGCTGGTGGTGCCGCCGTGCATCAATAAATTCTACATTCTCGATTTGCGCCCGGATAATTCGTTCGTGCGCTATGCGGTGGAACAGGGCTTCACGGTATTCATCGTTTCATGGCGCAACGTAAAAGAAGCGCAGGGCCATCTGACGTGGGACGACTACATCGCCAACGGCGTTGTGAAAGCAATCGATACAGTTCGACTCATCACCAATGTTGAAAAAATCAATGCGCTCGGATTTTGTGTGGGCGGCACGTTACTCGCCAGCGCCATCGCCGTGTTGCGCCGCATGGGGCACGAAGTCGTTGAAAGTGTCACCTTCCTCACCACCTTCCTCGATTTCTCGGATGTGGGCGAGGTCACCTCGTATATCAATGAAGATTTCATCAGTAGTCGTGAGCGTGAAATTGGCCAAGGTGGCATCGTCAGCGGCAGCGATCTCGCCTATGCGTTTACGTCATTGCGGGCCAATGAACTTATCTGGAATTACGTCGTTGGTAATTACCTGAAGGGCACTAAGCCGCCCGCGTTCGACTTGCTCTACTGGAATTCCGATAGCACCAATCTGCCGGGCCCCTGGTACGCCTACTATTTGCGCAACATGTACTCCAGAAATAATCTGGCCAAGCCCGACAAGCTCGTGATGTGCGGCATCCCGGTGGACATATCGTACGTAAACATGCCGGCCTTTGTGTTCGCGGCCAAGGAGGATCACATCGTGCCCTGGCGTACGGCTTATGCCAGCGCATTGTTATTGGGTGGCGAAGCCGAATTTGTTCTTGGCGCAGCGGGCCACATCGCTGGTGTGGTGAATCCTGCATCAAAAAACAAGCGCAGCCACCGGATAAGCATCGCCCCAACTGTTGATCATCAGCAATGGCTGGACGCATCCACCGAAGTCGAGGGTAGTTGGTGGCCGCGCTGGGCGGATTGGCTGAAGCAATACGGCGGCAGGATGATCCCTGCGCGGTCCACGCTGGGCAATGCGAATTTCAAACCAATCGAAGCAGCGCCTGGCCGTTACGTTCAGGAAAAGTCGTAACGAGATCCATGGATTACGCTGCACTCGCGGTATTGATTTGTGGCGTGACGTTTTACACCCGCGCGGCGGCGATGGAGAATAAGTCGCCGTTTCTTTGGGGAAGTTTGTCGATCGGGGCATCGCTGCTTGCCATGTTTATTTTCAAAGGTGGTTGGCTCAGTGTATTATTTTCACAGGTGGGTTTGTTTGTAGCAATCACGCTTTATCGGGTGATCGCCGAAAAAGAAGACAATCAATAAATTACAACAGGAGTGAGACATGCCAACGACACAACGGATTGCCATCGTCACTGGTGGAATGGGCGGATTGGGCGAAGCGATTTGCATGAAGCTTGCCCGCATGGGTATCAAGGTGGTGGTGACGTATTCGCCGTCCAACACAAAATCGGCAGCGTGGCTGAAAGAAATGGCGGCACGCGATTACCATTTCCATGCTTATGCGGTTGACGTTGCAAATTTCGAGTCGTGCGCGGCTGCGGTGGCAAAAATCCAGAAGGAAGTCGGCCCCATCGATATCCTCATCAATAACGCCGGCATCACGCGCGACACGACCTTCAAGAAGATGTCAGCAGTTGACTGGTCGGCCGTGATCAGCACCAATCTGGATAGCGTATTCAATATGTCCAAGCCCATTGTTGACGGTATGGTCGAGCGCGGTTGGGGACGGGTCATCAATGTCTCGTCAGTAAACGGTCAAAAAGGTGCGTTTGGACAAACCAACTATTCAGCAGCCAAGGCTGGTATGCATGGGTTTACCAAGGCGCTGGCATTGGAAGTCGCGAGGAAAGGTGTCACCGTCAACACGATTTCGCCGGGTTACATCGGCACCGCGATGGTGACGGCTATTCCAGAAGAGGTACTCAACACCAAGATCATCCCGCAGATCCCAATCGGTCGTCTTGGCAAACCAGAAGAAGTGGCCGGTTTGTGCGCGTACCTCGCCTCAGATGAGGCGGCTTTTGTAACCGGTGCCAATATCGCCATCAACGGTGGACAGCATATGTTTTAGGCGGTTACGGCGAGCAATAAAAAGGGCGCATTTGCGCCCTTTTTATTGCCGCGGTCGTTTGAGCCTGGGAATCTGTAATCAAGTCTAATTTGAATGTGGTTCGACAAGCCATCGCCCGCTGCATTGGGCTCTGGCGCTCGGCAGCGGCGCGCATGCGCGCCGAAACCCTGCCTCACGTTCCACGAGCGGAATCGACAAATTACCGTTCGCCCTGTCGAAGGACTTGATCAGAGACTCCCTAGCGTTTGTACGTGCCACCCGCACCAAGCACAGTGAGTTCAACCAGACTGGAGCCATTGTGATTTTCCGGGCTGAATTTCACCCGATAGCCGCGCAGATCGAGAGTGCCGAGTTTGTCGAGCGCTACAATAAACGAATCGCGTGTTGGGACTTTGCCGGCTTTTTTTAGCCCTTCAACAAAAACATTGGCGGCAATATATCCCTCCAGCGAGGCAAAGCTCGCCTTGGCCGGTCCACCGATGCGTTTCAGATACTCACGTCCGAGCGGCTCGCTGTCGGAAAACGGCAGCGGCACTACTTGCGATACTTCAACGCCACGACCATCGTCGCCAAGATATTTTGCGACTGTCATTGCACCGACTGAACTAAGCAGACACATCTGTGCGCCTGAGCCCAGCTTTTTCATCTCCTTGATAAATGCGCTGGCCGTACTGGCACCGGCACTGATGATGACCGCCTGCGCGCCTGATTTGGCAATGGTTTGCGCCGATGAAGCGACGTTCGTCGCATTGCGGTCCGCACTGCCAAAAATCAGGATGTTGGATTTTCGCCCACGCAACGCGCGCTCAAGACCTGCCAAACCCGCGCGGCCATACGCATCGTTCTGATAAAAAATGGCAATCTTGGTCAGTCCACGGCGCGTCCATTGCTCGACAATTTTTTCGGTCTCTTCAATGTAACTGGCGCGAATATTGAAGACATAACGACTGACTGGCTCGCGGGTGGCGAGATCACCGCTCGCGGGCGCGAAAAACGGAACTTTGTTTTTCTCAACGAGCGATAGTATTGGGTTGATCGTATAAGCGTTCGTGTAGCCGAATAACGCGAATACTTTTTCCTCATCGAGCAACTTGAGTGTGTTGGCTTTTGTGCGCTCGGGCGCGCCAGCATCATCGAGCGAGATCAATTTTATTTTCCGGCCATTGATGCCGCCGGCATCATTGACCGCATTGAAATACGCCTCAGCGCCAGCTTTCATTTCAAGGCCCAATTCTTCCGACGGTCCCGTCAGCGATGCAGACTGGCCAACAAGAATCGTATCGGTCGTCACACCTTGGGCACTGGCCTCGGTGGCAAAAAATGCTATAGCCCCCAGCAACAAACATGTCAGCGCGCAGTAAAGCCCGCCAACTGCCCTGACGCACGTTGGATAGTTCATCAATTCCCTTTTTTTGATTCCAGACGGCAGATTATCTGAATTTTTACGCGCCACCGTACGCGTGAAGACTGCGCATTGTAAGGCCAATATCGGCCCATGGCGAACCGCCTTTAAGCGAAACCGCACGAATGACCTCGCGAAGTGGTCATGCGTGACGGGGGAGAGATCAGTGCTTGAATGTGCCGGCGCGTGAGATGATGGTCAAGTCTACGTAGCTCGATCCATTGTGATTGGTAGGCGTGTAGTTAACTGTAAATCCGCCCAAGTCGATTTTGCCCATGCTCGCCAGACCATCAACCAAGGATTCACGGGTAGGGTTCTTTCCTGCACGCTTGAGGCCCTCAACCAGCACCTTCGCAGCAATGTAGCCCTCCAGCGAGGTGAATGAATATAATTCGCGGCCACCGATGCGTTTTTGATATTCGCGTACGATTGGGTTCACATCTGACCAAGGGAATGGAACTACCTGAGAAATTTGCACTCCACGCCCATCTTCGCCAAGTTCATTGGAAAGCGCCTTAGACCCAACAAAACTCACATTCCAGAACTGCTGTAATGCGCCAGCCAGCTTCATTGACTTGATAAAAGCCGCACAACTTTTGTAGGCGCTGATCATTATGACGGCATCAGTGTTGGATTTAGCAAGTGCTGCGACGGCCGCAGCAACATCGGTCGTATTGCGTTCCACCGTTGCAGTCACTGCAATGTTCAACATGCGTTTTTTCATCGCACGTTCCACACCAGCCAGCCCGGCTTTACCGTAGGCGTCATTTTGATAGAACACCGCTATTTTCTTGATCCCTTGCTGGACGAGATGGCCAACGATCTGTTCGGTTTCGTCAAAATAGCTGCCGCGTACATTGAACACATAGCGGTTGAACGGCTCGCGCAAACTTTGCGCGCCGGTGAAGGCCCCGATAAACGGCACTTTCGCTTCCGTCAGAATCGGTAATGACGCGTTTGAGGTCGGTGTGCCGACATATCCAAACAACGCAAGCACCTTGTCTTCGTTGATCAGTTTTTTGGTATTGGCGGCGGCTTTGTCGGGCTCGTAGCCGTCATCGATGGAGACCAGCTTGATCTTCCTGCCGTTGATGCCACCGCTTTTGTTGATGACCTCAAAATATGCCTCAGCACCGGATTTCATTTCCTTGCCAAGTTCCTGGGCCGGGCCAGAGAGTGCGGCAGACTGGCCGATGAGAATAGTATCGGCGCTCACGCCTTGCGCAAGTGCTGTCTGCCAAAGCGGGCAAATACTAAATAATAAAATCCATCCAACACGCCGGAAACACTCGAACATGATGATTTCCTCAAGCTAGATTTTCCGGGTCAACCGGGAACGCTGTCCGTACGAACTGCTGCCTGCTGCGGTCCGTATGTGTCCTGATTGTATCCTCTTGGTTGGTTTCCTGCTTGAACTAACCGGCGAAAAAATCCTTCACCTTGTCCATAAAGCTCTTCGCGCGCGGATTGTGCTTGTCGCCATCGGCTTTGTTGATCTCCTCGAGCTCGCGCAGAAGCTCTTTCTGGCGATCGGTCAGACGAACGGGTGTCTCGACCACAACGTGACACATCAAATCACCTGACGATGTCTGGCGTACTGGGCGAATACCTTTTCCGCGCAGGCGGAACACTTGCCCGCTTTGTGTCTCAGCTGGAATCTTGATCTTCGCTTCACCATCGAGCGTCGGAATATGAATTTCGCCACCTAGGGCTGCGACGGTAAAAGTGATGGGCATTTCGCAATGCAGGTCGGCTCCTTCGCGCTGGAATACTGCATGGGGTTTGAGTTGCACCACCACATAAAGGTCGCCGGGCGGGCCACCGTTCACGCCGACTTCACCCTCACCCGACAATCGAATACGGTCGCCGTCATCGACCCCGGAAGGAATCTTCACCGACAGCGTTTTATGTTTCTTGACGCGTCCGGCACCGTTACATGCTGTACACGGCTCGGGTATGACCTTGCCAGTGCCGTGGCAGGTTGGGCACGTTTGCTGGATGGAGAAGAATCCCTGTTGCATCCGCACCTGACCCTGCCCGTTGCAGGTCTGACAGGTTTTGGCCGTTGTACCAGGCTTGGCACCGGTTCCCTTGCAGGTTTCACAATCGTCCAGCGTGGGAATGCGTATTTTGGTTTCGGTGCCGCGCGCGGCCTGCTCCAGCGTGATGTCCATGTTGTAGCGCAGATCAGCACCACGATACACCTGCTGCCCACCGCGACCGGCACCACCACGACCACCAAAAATTTCACCAAAAATATCGCCAAACGCTTCCGAGAAACCACCGAATCCTTCGCCGCCCTGACCGCCACCCATTTGCGGGTTGACACCAGCATGTCCGTAAGCGTCGTAGGCACGGCGCTTTTCAGGCTCCGATAAAATCTCGTAAGCCTCTTTTGCCTCTTTGAATTTTTCTTCGCTGTCCTTGCTGTCCGGATTGCGATCCGGATGGTATTTCATCGCCAGTTTGCGATACGACTTTTTGATATCCTCATCGCTCGCGTCTCGATTTACACCAAGAATTTCGTAGAAGTCTTTTTTGTTTGCCATAGTATTCCAGCGATTAGAAATAGGAATGGCCGAGCTGAGCGTCGCAAAGCGTCCGCTCTAACCCGGCCAGTTAATCCGGCACGAAATTATCCGGAATTAACCCTTCTTGTCTTTCACTTCCGTAAATTCGGCATCAACCACATTGCCCATATCTTTTTCCTTGGCCTCGCCGCCCGGTGCCGCGCCGGCACCCGCCGGTCCAGCGCCGCCGCCCGCACCACCACTACCGCCTTCGGCCTGTGCCTTGGCTTGCATATCGGCATACATTTTTTCGCCGAGCTTCTGCGATACCTTGCCCAGCGCTTCCGTCTTGGCTTCGATCTCGGCCTTGTCGCTGCCCTTCAAGGCCGTTTCCAGATCCTTGCTGGCCTCTTCAATCGCGGTTTTTTCGCTGGCGTCAATCTTGTCGCCATATTCGGCGAGTGATTTCTTGGTTGAGTGCACCAACGCATCGCCCTGATTGCGTGCAGTGACGAGCTCGAGCAACTTCTTGTCTTCGTCAGCATTGGCTTCAGCGTCTTTCACCATGCGCTGAATCTCTTCTTCGGTTAATCCAGAATTGGCCTTGATGGTGATTTTGTTTTCTTTGCCAGTGGCTTTGTCTTTTGCACTCACATGCATGATGCCGTTGGCATCGATGTCGAATGCGACTTCAATTTGCGGCATGCCGCGCGCTGAAGGAGGAATGCCTTCGAGGTTGAACTGGCCCAACGACTTGTTACCGGAGGCCAACTCACGCTCACCCTGAAGCACATGAATCGTCACTGCGGACTGATTGTCGTCGGCGGTCGAAAACACTTGCGAAGCCTTGGTCGGGATGGTCGTGTTCTTCTTGATCAGTTTGGTCGAAACACCACCCAGCGTTTCGATGCCGAGTGACAGCGGCGTCACGTCGAGCAACAGCACGTCTTTCACGTCGCCCTTCAACACGCCACCTTGAATCGCGGCACCAACAGCCACCGCCTCATCCGGGTTCACATCCTTGCGTGGTTCGCGACCGAAGATTTCCTTCACTTTTTCCTGCACCTTTGGCATGCGCGTCTGGCCACCGACGAGAATCACGTCGGAGATGTCGCTGATCTTCAAACCAGAATCCTTGATCGCCATTTCGCAAGGCTTGATGGTGCGCTCGATCAATTCATCAACGAGCGCTTCAAATTTGGCGCGGGTGAGCTTTACGGCCAAATGCTTTGGGCCGTTCGCGTCTGCCGTGATGTAGGGCAGATTTACTTCTGTTTGCTGAGTGGACGAGAGCTCAATCTTGGCTTTTTCAGCGGCTTCCTTCAGGCGTTGCAGGGCCAGCACGTCCTTTTTCAGGTCGATGCCCTGATCCTTCTTGAATTCGTCGCACAGGTAATCCATCAGGCGCTGATCAAAATCTTCGCCGCCCAGGAACGTGTCGCCGTTGGTGCTCAACACTTCGAACTGGTGTTCGCCATCCACAGATGCGATCTCGATGATCGATACGTCGAACGTACCGCCGCCCAAATCATAAACTGCAATCTTGCGATCACCTTCCTGCTTGTCCATACCAAATGCCAGTGCAGCGGCGGTAGGCTCGTTAATGATGCGTTTGACGTCCAGACCGGCAATGCGGCCCGCATCTTTGGTAGCCTGACGTTGGCTATCGTTGAAATATGCAGGAACAGTGATGACGGCTTCGGTGACTTCTTCGCCGAGATAATCTTCCGCCGTTTTTTTCATCTTGCGGAGCACTTCGCTCGACACTTGCGGAGGTGCCATTTTTTTGCCCTGAGCTTCAACCCAAGCGTCGCCATTGTCGTTCTTGAAAATCTTGTAAGGCATCAGACCGATGTCCTTCTGCACTTCTTTTTCGTCGAAGCGCCGACCGATCAGCCGCTTGACCGCAAACAAGGTGTTCTTCGGGTTGGTCACGGCCTGCCGCTTGGCCGATGCACCGACCACAATTTCGCCGTCGTCCTGATAGGCGACGATAGACGGCGTGGTGCGCGCGCCTTCCGCATTTTCGATGACTTTGGGTACGCCGCCTTCCATGATGGCTACGCAGCTATTGGTGGTGCCCAAATCAATACCGATGATTTTTCCCATGATGTTCCCTTTGATTTTCTGAATTTCGCGTTGAGGTTACTGAATGTCTTGAATGTCGGGTTGTTTGGCTGGATTTCAAGCACGCTGTGCTCGTCAATTTGTCGCTACGCGTTGCCAGCCGTTGATTTTTCTTTTGCGACCGTTACCAGCGCGGGGCGCAGAATCCGGTCATGAAGCAAATAGCCTTTTTGCATGACGTTAATCACCAATAGCTGCGTATCCATCATGGAGGGCGGCGTACCCAAAGTAATCGAAAATGCTGAAGGCGCGCGCACGACGCCTTCGATCGTTGCCTATCAGGATGACGGCGAAATTGTCGTCGGCGCATCTGCCAAGCGGCAGGCCGTGACCTCCCGAAGAACACGCTATTCGCGGTGAAACGATTGATTGGCCGGCGCTTTGAA
>JAYURJ010000006.1:0-6788 GCA_043756275.1 Betaproteobacteria bacterium
ATCAAAAATCATTCTTGACGACCGCTTCCATGACGTCAACCGATATGCACCTGTGCCCACCGGGTGTGAAACAACATCGTCCTTGTACATTTCGACGACTTCGCGCGCAACAGCACTGGCGACGCGGCCATCGGCAAAGTTATAGATCCAGTTGGGTTTGGAATCATTGAGTTTCACTTGAAAGGTATAACGGTCAAGCGCCTTCAACCCTTCAAGAGGCGTGTCGTAATCCATCTGGTTGGTCTTGCGCACGCGCTTCATCAATGCTTCAGAGCCAACGATATAGCCCTCGACCTCAGCCAGTAGCGGCGCGGCGAGTTTGGGATCAAACAGGCGTTTGATCGAATACACGTAGTCCTCAGCGGTGAGTTCTCTTTTCTTGCCGCCAAAGGCCGCATCATCAGAGAAGTAAATTCCCGGTTTGATGCGCAACGTGTAGGTTTTGTAGTCAGCCGAGACCTCAGGCATCGCCACAAGTGTATTGGCAATCAGCTTCGGTGGGCGGGCCAGAAAGTCATAGCGCAGCGGCGTATCGAATATTGCGTTGTTGACGATACCGGAGTAAACATCGCTGTTCTTGTGCGGATCAAAACTCGATTCGGCGACTTCGAACGCGTAACGGAGCAGTTTGTTCGGGTTGGGTTGCGCGTTGGAAGTGGCCGCGGCAAGCGCCAGCAAAAACGCCACGCCAACTATCAGCAAGTCTTTAACGCGCACAAGAGTCATTTCATCGGGCCTCGAATTGCTTTTGGGCGTCGAGGTCGATATCGACGTAGCGCCACCAGTTCTCTGTTTGCACCAAGGGGCGTCTAAAGCCGACCACATACGGATACCACATGTCGGTGAGGATGCGATGCATATTGATCTTCCACGGCGCATACACCACCATCAATCGCGCCATTTCCTGATAGAGCTTGGTGCGCTCCGGACTATCAGGCATGCGTTCCGCTTTTTCAAACAGCGCGTCGTATTCCTTCAACTGGAAACATGCACGGTTGCCTTTGAAGCCGCAGTTCGGGCCATACAAGGACTGTAGCCACGTGTCGGCATCCGGTGAGGATGCCGATCCACCCAAAAACCACATCATCAGCTTGCCCGCATTCGACTCTTTCAACAAATCGGGCCATTTAGCTTTGCGAAACTCGATGCGAATACCGATTTCATCCATCGAGCGACGCCACAGTTCGTCGACAGTCCTGTCCTTCTCGGTAGGCGTGGAGTTGCTTTTGAGTATCAGTGCGCTACCGTTGGGCATGTCACGCCAGCCGTCACCGTCGCGATCAATGTATCCGTGCATGTCGAGCAATGCTCGTGCCTTGCCGGGATTGTATTCGCTCGCGCTGGTGCGGAAATTCGGGTCATACCCTGCCACACCGGGGCTGTACGGCGTGTGCGCCGGAATCGCCAGACCTTTCTGCACAATATCGATTTCATCCTGTGAACGATAGGCCAACGAGATCGCACGCCGTAGGGCAACGTTTTGAGGCGCGTAACCACCGACAATTGGATCCTTCATATTGAAATATAAAAACGCGAGATCCAGCGCTGGTACCAATTCGGCGCGAATGCCCTGCTTGACCAGATTCGGTGCGAGTGTCCGGTTTGGGACGGCTTGCTGGGCAACGTCTTCGGGCATGCGCCAGAGCAGATCAAACTCTTTATTGATAAAAGAAATCCAGCGCGGCTGGCGTTCTTCGATGATCGATACTTCAACACGCCCCATCATCGGCAGGCGCCTGCCCTTCAATTTAGCAAGGATCGTCTGCCCTTCCTTGTCGTCGACTGCGGGTTGACCGTCATAAAATTCTTCGCGGTAGTTTGGATTCGGTTCAAAAATCATCTTCGACGAACGTTTCCAGGATTTCAACCGGTAGGCACCAGTGCCAACCGGATTAGCCCCGATATCGTCGCCATATTTTTCGACAACCTCACGTGCCACCGCGCAGCTCGTGCGGCAATCGGCAAAGTTATAAATCCAGTTCGGCTTTGACTCGTTCAATTTCACTTGAAACGTATAGCGGTCAATGACTTTCAGTCCCTCAATGGGTGTGTCGTATTCCATCTTGCCATTTTTGCGAATGCGCTTGAGGAATTCGTCGGAGCCAGCGATGTAACCTTCCAACTCAGCCAGAATCGGGGCGGACAGCTTCGGATCAAGCACCCGCTTCAACGTGTAGATATAGTCCTCCGCAGTCAATTCACGCTTCTTGCCGCCAAAGGCTTCGTGGTTGTCAAAATAAATGCCGGGCCTTACCCGCAGCGTGAACGTTTTGTAATCAGCCGACACCTCAGGCATCGCGATCAATGTGTTTGGAATAAGCTTGGCAGGTCGGGCGAGGTGATCGTAACGAAGCGGCGGATCAAACATGCCTTTGTTGACGATGCTTGAATAAACATCGCTGACCTTTTGCGGATCGAAACTGGTTTCAGCAACTTCGAAGGCGTAGCGCAATACTTTTGCTGGGTCAGGGCGGTCTTGTGCGGCTGGCTTCGTACTCTGCCCGATTGCCATCAGCGGCAGCGCCAAACAAACCCACAGCAGATGCTGACCTAATTGGTTGAAACGCATATCACCTCGTAGCTTGGCCGACGAACCAGTCGAAAAAAACGCGCTAACTATACCCCAAACGCACGCAACACATTGTGTCAGACTTTGTCGCAATTGAATCGGCTAAACTTCGGCCTTAAAGTTAAATTCGAGTTCACGCAATAGGAGAATATTGAATCATGGGCTTTCTGGATAACAAAAAAATTCTGATCACCGGGCTGCTATCACGGCGCTCGATTGCCTACGGTATCGCCAAGGCGATGAAGCGTGAAGGCGCTGACTTGGCCTTCACCTACGCAGGCGAAGGCATTCGCGAGCGGGTGGAAAAACTGGCCCCCGATTTTGACGGCAAAATCATCCTGCCTTGCGATGTATCCAAGGATGAAGACATCGACAACCTGTTCGTGGAATTGGCGAAGCACTGGGATGGGCTGGACGGTTTTGTCCACGCCATCGCATTCGCGCCACGGGATGCCATCGGCGGCGATTTTCTCGATGGCATGACGCGTGAGAATTTCCGTATCGCGCATGACATTTCGAGTTACAGCTACGCCGCATTGGCGAAGGCGGCGTTGCCGATGATGCAGGGGCGAAATGCTGCATGCCTGACGCTATCCTACCTCGGTGCCGAACGCGTGGTGCCGAACTACAACACGATGGGTGCCGCCAAGGCGAGCCTGGAGGCCGTCACGCGCTATCTGGCGGCCAGCCTCGGGCCTAAAGGTATACGCGCCAATGCGATTTCGGCGGGGCCGATCAAAACACTCGCGGCTGCGGGCATCAGTGGCTTTGGCAAGATGCTGAGCTTTTTTGAGGAGCAGGCACCATTGCGACGCAATGTCACACAGGAGGAAGTCGGTAATGTGGCGGCGTTCCTGATGAGCGATCTGGCCAGCGCGGTAACGGGCGAGATCACCTATGTGGATTGCGGCTTCAACGTCATCGCCAGCGGTATGCCAGCATAATATTGTGTAGAACCTGCTTAGACGAGGCTCTTCAGGCATAAATGGCCTGAAACACTCGTCAATGCTTGTGTTTAATAAGTTATCTTCAGGGAAAAATGTTGAAATATTTTGATAATAAGGTTGCCGTCATCACCGGTGGCGCAAGTGGTCTGGGCCGCGCATTTGCCGACAAAGCAGCGTCGCTGAAAATGAAACTCGTGCTTGGCGATATTCGTGACGCGCCATTGCAGCAGGCGGTGGCTGAATTGAAATCAGCGGGTATCGAGGTGGTGGCGCTGGCGGGCGATGTGTCGAAGGCCGAATACATCGAGGCGCTGGCGGCCCTTGCCACTGATTCTTTCGGCGCGGTGCATTGCCTGTTCAATAACGCCGGTGTGGGTTCAGGCGGCCTTATCTGGGAAAACACCGTCAAGGATTGGGAATGGGTGCTCAACGTGAATCTGTGGGGCGTGATTCACGGGGTGCGAATCTTTACGCCGCTGATGCTCAAGGCCGCGAAGAATGACCCCGCGTATGAGGGCCATATTGTCAGTGTGTCATCGATTGCCGGGCTGATCGCACCGGGCTTGATGGGGGCCTACAACGTCAGCAAACATGCCGTCGTGGCACACAGTGAATCGCTGTATCACGATCTGGCCAAAGTGGAGCCGCGCATCACGGCATCGGTGCTTTGTCCGGGCTTCACGCCAACAGGAATCTCCAAATCGCACATTTCTCGGCCCTCTGAGTTGCAAAATGCTGGCAGCCCTACTGAGTCGATGATGTTGGCGCAGCAAATGATAGAGAAGGCTGTGAGCTCAGGCAAGCTGACTGCAACGGATGTGGCCAACATCACGTTCGACGCGATACGCGACAAACAGTTTTATATTCTGTCGCACCCGAACTTTATGAAATTGGTGAAGATGCGATTGGACGACATTGCACACCTGCGCAATCCGGGCGATGTGTTTAGTCTGAAGTCCTGAGTCAATACTGTTCGCTCAATTGCCGTTCGAAGTGAGGTATCGAAGGGCTTCCTGCACTAGGGCCCTTCGATACCTCAGGGCGAACGGTGAATATTCGACTGCGCGAACAGCATTGAGTCCTGAACCGTAAATCCGGCAAATTTCGACGCCCGTCCCGGCCATCGCGTGCATCTTGCGGTCGCGATGGCTCTCAGGCACTAGGAGGGATTATTGATCCTGTTTCTTCGTCAGCGCATCCTTGGCGATGGTCACGTCAGATTTGGCGCGTATTTGTCCCAGTGTGGCGAGAATTTCCTGCTGGGAAAGCGACTGCGCGATTCGGGTACGCGTTGTCTGTAACTTGGCCTCATCGACGGCCGGCACGTCGTTTACTTTGGCGACCTGCACCAACACGAATCCGCCAGCAAGATTTTCGGTGCCCACATAGGCAGGCAGGGCCTTGGGATCGGCTTTCATGGCCGCTTCGATCACATTTGGTGCCAATCCACCGGCACTGGCACGGCTAACCGACAACAAGGCAGGCCATTTAACATCCGCGGCTTTACCAAGCTTTAGCGCGGCGAGCTTGGCTTCGCCATCTTTGATCGCGAGCTTACCGGCTTCTTCACGCGTGAAGCGCGCGATGATGCCCTTTTCAACTTCCTCAAACGGACGCACGACTGCAGGTTTGGATTCAAGCACACGCGCAGCGACCAATGTGTTGGTCGCGACTTCTACCGCTTCAGTATTGCGCTTGTTTTTCTGCACTTCATCAGAGAACAACGCCGTGTGCAGTTTCGGATTGGTAAACGGCGGCGGCATGCCCTGCCCTTTGGACATCCATGGCGATTGCCTGACCGGCAGGCCAACCGCTTCAGAGGCGGCCTTGAGGCTGCTCGATTGCTCGTAGGCGGCGTTGGTGAATTTCTCGGCAAGTTCGGCAAACTTGCGGGCCGCTTTTTGCTTCTTCAATTCACCTTCAATTTCGGGTGTCACTTCAGCAAGGCCTTTACCTTTTTCGGGCTGAATGTCAGTGACGCGAATGATGTGATAACCAAAATCTGATAACACCGGGCCAACCAATTCATCTTTACCTGCCGCGAATGCTGCGTCCTCAAACGGTTTCACCATCATGCCGCGCGAAAACAAGCCGAGGTCTCCGCCGGTTGCCGCCGAACCTGCATCTTGGGAGTTTTTCTTCGCCAGCTCCGCAAACTCTTTCGGATTTTTCTTTGCTTGCGCAAACAGCGCGTCAACTTTTTCCTTGGCGGCTTTTTTCTCGGTGTCGGTCGCTTTGGGTGTCAGGTTGATCAGAATGTGGCTGGCTTTGCGCTGCTCTTTCTGCATGTAGCGCGCACTATTTGCCTCGTAGTAAGCTTTGGTTTCTTCCGCAACCACCTGAATGGTCGGTGCTAATGCGTCTACCGAAAGCTCAATATATTCCGCGCGAATTTGTTCTGGCGTGGTGAACTCCACTTTCTTTTGTTCGTAAAAAGCCTTCGCCGCTTCCGGTGTGATTTTTACCTGCGCGCTAAACGCATCTGGCGCTACGTTGACGACGGCGATATCACGGGTTTGCTCCGAGATAAGAAGGTATTGTTTGACGCTGGCATTTGCCGTGAACGCTGTCGCAGCAATGCTCTCGACAAAACGCTGGCGCTCCAGATCCTGACGCATTCTGTTTTCAAACCCGACCGCCGAAAGACCTTGCGACTTCAGGAACAATTCGTACCGTGATGGCGAAAATTTTCCATCTTGCTGAAAGCTCGGTTCCGTACTGATCCGCTCGCGCAACGTTGCATCACTCACCACGAGTCCGATGGATTTTGTCGCCGTCACAATCAGCCGTTGATCGATCAACTGATCAAGAATGGATTTTCGCATCTCCGGGTTGTCCATGATCGAGGCATCAATATTTCCACCATATTGCTGGCGAAACTGATCGAGCTGATTACGTGTTGCCTGTTGAAACTCCTGAATGGTGATTTTTTCGTTATCAACAGTGGCGGCAGTGTCCTGCCCGGACGGTGTGCGTATGTAGGACTCAACACCCCACAACGCAAAGGGGATGGTGATCAGCGCCAGAATGAATTTGGCGACCCAAGTTTTGGTCATACCACGGATGGTCTCTAACATGCTTTTTCTTCAATCCAAATAGAGTGGAACGACGCGGCGGAAATACTAATTACCAATGGTGATGCGAAATTCATGAACACATATAAAAAGGGGCGAACCCGAAAGTTCGCCCCTGATCTGGCGGAGTGGACGGGACTCGAACCCGCGACCCCCGGCGTGACAGGCCGGTATTCTAACCAACTGAACTACCACTCC
>JAYURJ010000007.1:0-6777 GCA_043756275.1 Betaproteobacteria bacterium
GGAATCCAGTGACTTACGTCGAACGACGCTGGATTCCCGCCTTCGCGGGAACGACGGAATATTTTCTTTAATTGTCGACAATATTGGAAACGTCAATAATTTTTTGGTCAACCTGACCGATCAATACTAGCCCTCCGCCGCAGCGATGGCAATTGGTCATGCATCCGCTGTTTCGTGCGTAGTTGCGTGCACTATCAGCGCCGCTCAATGGCTTCCCGCAATGCGGCAGTGATTGCCTGAAGCAGCGCAGCGTCCTTGCTCGTGAAGGCCTTTACGTCGCGGCCCCGCATCGTGAGTATCACGCCGCCATTGGCCTTCGCGAAACAGAGCATCGCGCCGCCGACAATGCAGGCGGCACCCAGCACAATAAACAAGGGGAGCGTAATCAACGCCCCGCCGAGCAGCGCTGCAATTCCCCCCGCCACCAACAGCACACCGGTACGTGTGTGGCGCTTTTCAACATCTATCCTGACGCCGCTGATTTTCTTGATGGGGAATGTTTCCAAGCCGGTCTCGAAACGCGTGTCAGTGACTTTGATATTGGCGCGTTCGAACAGGATTTTATTTGGTGCTGCCGTGCTCATGCGGTTTCTCTCGTTGCGAATTAAGTGGCGTTGGCCTGCTGTATTATTGCCGCACAGTAGTGTTTTAGCTACCAAAACGTAAGGACACGACATGCTTTCGCCCACTGGATTTTTTTGTCACGCCATTGCCGCTATCGTGATGCTGTCGTTTGCATTCGCACCCACCACCGCCTTCGCCTGGGGTGCCGAAGGCCACCGCGTCACCGGCCTCGTCGCCGCTGAACTCCTGACGCCGCGCGCGCGCATGCGTCTGAACGATCTCATTCCCGGTGCTGATTTGGGCGACATCGCCAACTACATCGATTTGAATCGCGAGACGCTCTCGCAATTGATCCCGAATTCCGACAAGTGGCACTACGATAATCAGCCGGTTTGCCAGACCCAGACATTCGAGGAATATTGTCCCAAAGGCGAATGTGCCTCAGCGCGGGTGCCGGTGTTGATCAAGTTGCTGGCCAATTTCACCCATCCGCCGGAAGTACGTGCGTTGGCGGCGCGATTTCTGGTGCATATCGTCGGTGACATCCATCAGCCACTGCATGCGGCCGATGATGGCGATGCCGGCGCCAATTTCAAAAACGTATTGCTCCCCGGTGCCACGAGCGCGCGCCGATTGCACTCGGTATGGGATAGCGAATTCGTCAAACTCACCTTGCGTGGCAGCAGCGAGCGCGAGTTTGCGCAGCAACTGTTGATTCGCTATCGGAACAAGGAAATTCGCGATTGGCAAAAAACCGACATTCGCGACTGGATGAACGAGTCTTACGAATTGAGTAAATCGGTGACATACGCAAAATTGCCCGGTTTTGTCTGTCGGCAAGCATGGACGGCAACGCCGGTGGAGTTGCCGCAATCGTATGTGAACGCTGCTACCGAGGCGATCCCAATCCAGCTTGCCAAGGCAGGTGCGCGCGTGGCGGCAGTGCTGAACCGGGCGCTCGACCCTACGCCATATATCGAAGGGCCGGCACCGGTCGCGCCGCTGGTGAAATAATCTTACTCACAAATTAATCACCCTGCGATTACTCAATCAGCCGCTGCCAGTTCCTTCACCATCTCGGCAATCGACAACGAACCCGTCAATCCCGGTGATTCAATCCCAAAAAGGTTGATCACGCCTCGAACGCCGTGAGTGTCGCGACCGGCAATATGGAAATCTGCGGCGGGTTCATTCGGCGCGTTGATTTTTGGACGAATACCAGCGTACGCAGGTTGCAAGTGATGATCCTTGATGGCAGGCCAATACTTGCCAATTTCACTTTGGAACGCGGCGGCACGAGATACATCAACCGTGTACGACGGTTCCGTGATCCATTCCACATCCGGGCCAAATTTTGCCTGTCCACCGAGATCGAGCGTGAGGTGCACACCAAGGCCTGCGGCTTCGGGGAGCGGATAAATCAAACGGCTGAACGGGGATTTTCCGGATATGGAAAAGTAGACACCGCGTGCATAGCGCAATTGCGGAATGTGCGACGCTGGAAAACCGTCGATGGCGTGGGCGATTGTTTGCGCGCCCAACGATGCGCAGTTGACCACGAGCCGCGCCTGCAATGTATCGGCACCTTGCGTATTGATGATGACACCGTTTTCATTCACTCGTCCGCCAATCACAACTGTATTGAACACAACCATGCCGCCCGCGTTCTCAATATCACCCAACAATGACAGCATGTAATTATGGCTGTCGATAATGCCTGAACTGGGGCTCAGCAGTGCGGCCTTGCAGGATAATGCGGGCTCCATTTTCCGCGCCTCCGTGCCGTCGATCAGCGTCAGGTCATCAACACCATTACCGCTGGCATTGATCAGCAGTTTTTCGATCTGCGCGATCTGCGCCACTTCAGTGGCCACCAGCAGTTTTCCGCAGCGGCGGAAGGCAATGCTGCGCGCCGAACAGTAGTCGTAAAGCATGCGTTTGCCACTGACGCAATGGCGCGCCTTTAATGAGCCGTTGGGGTAATAGAGTCCCGCGTGAATGACCTCGCTATTGCGCGAGCTGACGCCTGAGCCGAACGAAGATGCAGATTCAAGCACCATCACCTCGCGACCCGCCAGCGCGAGTGCGCGCGCGCAAGCGAGGCCCACCACGCCTGCGCCGATAACGACGACATCTACGTTCTCCATAGGGCCATATTGCGTCGCGTTTCTGAACGTCGCCGAAGATTTGATGGACAACTATTTAATACTATCTCACCAGTAATCCAATTATTGATCATAATGCGCTCCTCCCGCGTCACGGCTTGCGCATTCACGGCATGCTCACTGGTGCAATGCTGCGCTTTGGAAACAGCCTGACTGTAAATTACCTGACCTGATCGCATCTGCGCACAAATCGAGAAACAATCGAGTCGTAAGCTTGCACATTTGGCCCTTCGGTTCTCCTGTCGCGGCACCAGGCCTTTCCTGCTGGTCTACTGATACCTATAAAATAGTAATGAAATCGAAAATATGCTTAGTTATCGTTGCCAACCAGATACGCAATTTAGCTTTCTGGCACATGCTGATTTACTCTCTCTTTTCTTGATTTGACTACACCGATGAGCAAGAAAAAAATTCTTATCGCATTAACGTTATTAGCGTTTATCGCCGTCGCAATATGGGCTGTGCCAAAAGTTCTGCGTCGTTTTGATATGCAAGGGTTAAAGCCTGTAACTGTTGCTAAAGGCCTCGTGTTTCCCTGGTCGCTTGCGTTCCTGCCAGATGGACGCATGCTGGTGACCGAACGTCCCGGGCGTATGCGTATCGTCACAATGGAGGGGGAATTGAGCACGCCCGTGACAGGGCTGCCTGCGGTGCTGGCGGAGGGCGAGGGCGGTTTGCTGGACGTGGTACTCGATCCAAAATTCAAAGACAACGCCACTATTTTTTGGAGCTATAGCGAGCCAGCGCCGTCTGGGGGGAAAGGCAGCAGCACAGCAGTCGCACGTGGCAAGCTGATGGGCATGCATTTGTCTGATGTGCGTGTGATATTCCGGCAAAGTGAAAAAGTGGACGATGGAAGTCATTATGGTTCGCGCTTGTTGTTCACGCCTGAGGGCAAGCTGCTCATCACACTCGGCGACCGATCGCGTCGCGATGACGCGCAAAAACTCTCGAGCGCACATGGCAAAATTATGCGCATTGATGTCGATGGCAAATCAGTCGCCGACAACCCATTTATCAATACGGTTGACGCATTGCCAGAAATCTGGACGCTGGGCCATCGCAACGTACAAGGTATTGCTTTCCACCCTGAAACTCGCGAATTGTGGGCGACAGAGCATGGACCGCAGGCAGGCGACGAACTCAACATAATTGAGCGCGGAAAAAACTACGGCTGGCCTGTGATTACCTATGGCTGTGAATATACTACTTGCGCCAAAATAGGCGAAGGCACAGAAAAACCTGGACTGGAACAACCGATTAAGTGGTGGAGTGAAAAGTCATTCGCGCCAAGCGGGATGACGTTTCTGACCAGTGACCGTTATCCCGGCTGGAAGGGGCAAATGTTCATCGGCACGTTGGCTGGACAAGCGCTGGTACGGATTAAAATCGAAGGCCATAAGGTCGTTGAAGTGCAGCGATTGGCTACCGCGTTGAGAGAGCGTATACGTGGCGTGCACCAAGGGCCTGATGGTTGGCTTTATGTGCTTAACAACAGTCCTAATGGCCGTATTGTTCGTATCGAGCGTTGATGTTGGTGTCGCTCGAATCACCACTCGCTCAGCCCCTCGATCACGTAGAGTTTTTTCCAACTCTCACGTGCGCGCACGAGGTCGGCCAGATTTTTGAGCGCGGGCCATTCAGTCACCGGATGCGGCATATTGCGCGACCAACGCATTAGCATCGTCAGCAGCAAATCCGCTCCGGAAAATTCGCGACCGAGCAGGTACGGCCCGCTTGCGGAAAGATGTGCGTCCAGACGGTTCCAGACGGATTCAATCTTCACCTGCACCGCCTTGCGGGTTTCAGGTGTGTGTTCGCTTAGCCCCAAATCGGCCGGATAAAACCAGAGACGATATGCAGCAGCAAGCGAGTTGCTCAAGTAAACGATCCACTGCAGCCACTCCTCATACGCCGGTGTGCCTCGCGCCGGAGCCAAATGCGCTTCCGGGTGTCGCTCAGTCAGTATCATCAGCAGCGCTGCGGATTCCGTCATCGGTTTTCCGTCAATCACGAGCGTCGGCACCACGCCTTGCGGATTGAGTTTGAGATACGTTTCGCTTTGCTGCTGATCGGAATTAAAATCGACCAGCTCCAACTGATACGGTGCGCCGATCTCCAGGAGCGCCAGGTGTACCACCATGCTGGCAGTACCGGGCGAGTAGTAGAGGGTGTACATATGGGTTTCTTTCGTTGAATGTTTTGGCAAGCGAAGGAGTGATTATAAATTTGGTAATTTCCAAGTATCTCCGCTCACCTTGTTGAAGAGCCGCGTGGACTATGGTTAATCAGTAGCTTAACGCCGGTGCTTCGACAGGTTCAGCACGAACGGGAGTTTTTTTGAGTCGGTCAATAAACAGTGTGAAATTTTGTTCCCGCTCCGTGGGGACAAGGGAACACTTGAAGCGGAGCAGAGGGTTAGGGTGAGGGGTGTCTACTAAGGGGAACATTCAAATGATACCCAAAGTGCAATCCTGTCGCCGCGTAAACTAAACTGCGGACAAGAAAAGCGATAATGCGCTGGATTGTATTTCTGTCATAAATTTAGGCTGCAAAAAAACAGGAGCACGCAATATGTTGACCTCTCTCGTGATTACCGTCATCGGCCCTGACCGCCCCGGCATTGTCAGTGCGGTTTCGGATAAAGCGGTTGAATTTGGTGCGAACTGGACCGATAGCCTGATGGCCAATTTTGCCGGACAGTTTGCGGGCATCGTTCAGTTGCAGGTTCCCGCGCAACAGTGTGATGCGTTGATGGCGGCCTTACGGTCGCTTGAATCGCCGGGTATGCGAATTGCCGTTGCCAGAGGTGGCGAGGCAGAAAGCAAGGGCGTACGCCATCTGAAACTTGATCTGGTCGGCAACGACCGCCCGGGGATTATCCACAGCATTTCCAGCCAGCTTGCGCGGCATGGGATCAGTATTGAAAAATTAAAGACCGAAGTCGTCAGCGGGGCGTGGTCGGGCGAGCAGATGTTTCAGATGGATGCGCGGTTATTGGTGCCCGCTGATCTTGATACAGATGTGTTGCGCGCTGGCTTGGAAAGTTTGGCCAATGAGTTGATGGTTGATATTAGTATTGATGATGGGCTGGCCTGAATGTAGCGGTGTTGAAGTGAATCCATCAGTTGTTTCGCGAAGATCACTCTACACAACGCCTGCCAACAGGCTCTCATAGGGAATACGCAAACCCTCGTGCAGGCGTTTGACCATTCGCAGGCTTAAGGGCCGCTTGCGACTCAGCACTTCGGATACGCGTCCGCTGGGTCCGATATAAGCTTCCAGATCGCGCGGTGTCAGTCCCTGTTGCTCCATTCTGAATTTGATCGCATCGACAGGATCGGGTGGGCCAATTGGGTAGTGCTTGTATTCGTAGGCTTCGATCAACGTCACCAGAACTTCCATTTCATCAGCCTCGGGAGTACCTTCCCCAGACTGGAAAATGCCTTCAAGATGACGAAAGGCCGCGTGCAATTCAGCGTCGTTGCGAATGGGCTTAATATTCATTTACGGTCTCCACATTGATCAAATCGTACTGCGTATGGGTTCCAACGAATTTCACCCAGACGATTCCGACTCGGTACTGCATTTCCACAACCAAGCGGTACTTGTTGCCGCCGACGTTGAATACCACCCGATTGTTGCCGCAGATGCTGGCATTGCGGTACTGATCCTTCACCGCCTGCGGCGACCGCCAAATTGCTTTCAGCGCTTCCTCGTACCAACTTTCGAGCGGGCCTTGCGCATCGCCGTTAGCCGGATGGTCCCAGAACTTCTTTAAAGTACTCTTGGCAACAATCCGCATAGCTAAATACTTCTCCCATTTTGGGAGTATTGTAGGCGCAGCGTCGAAGTTAATCAACACTAACTAATGCGCCACACTAATGCGTCATTCGGCTCGCTTTGCCTTGAACCGGCTTATTCCGTTTCTCGATCATTAGTTTAATAAACTGATAGCGAACATATCAACATTCGTCGTCCCCGCGAAGGCGGGGATCCAGTGACTTTAAGGCGAACGCCGCTGGAGTGAAGGCGTGCCTTCACCATT
>JAYURJ010000008.1:0-21002 GCA_043756275.1 Betaproteobacteria bacterium
GCCACCACCCTCTTCGCTCTCCCCGCCCGCGAAAATGCCCGCGCCACCTGCCGCAACACCGGCCAAACGGAGCGGTTCATGATCCCGACGAGTACACCCACCTGGCTGCCCGCCGCACCGCGCCAACGTCGATTATTGGCCGTCGCGTTATTGGGCTTGCTGATCGGGCTTCTGATTGCTGCCGTCGCGGTGCCGGCCGTGCTGTTGCATCGGCATTACGACGAGAACATCGCGAAACTTAGCCGTCAGGTGAGTACCCAGACAGCGTTCAACACACTACGACCGCGCTTGACAGAGAAGCTAGAACTTCTCAAGTCTCGCGATGTGAAGAAGCTGTTTCTTAAAGGAACATCGTCAGCCTTGGCGCTGGCGGAATTGCAGGAAACGGTGCGGACGACGATTGAAGCCAATGGCGGCAAGGTGGGCGGATCGTCGGTCCCGGGCAACGCGCTGAAGGAAGATGGTGCCTATCGCCACGTTGCCGCAGCATTTACGCTGAACACGAATACCGTAAACCTGCGCCGGGTGCTGCATGCGCTGGAAGCAAAGGAGCCCTACCTGTTCATCGATACCGTTGTGGTCACGCCGATAAATATTGGATCCGGCTATCGGCCTGCGCCGGGCACGCCAGAGCCGGAAATGTTTGTCCAGCTTGATGTCCACGCGTTTGCGCTACGCGCCGCGAGTGAGGTGGCTCCACCTGTTGCATCAACAGGAGACAGCGGAGCAACAACCGCACCAAATGGCGCCAAAGGTCGCAGCTCCGATGTGCCGCCGCGCAGCAAAGGAGGCCCAGCATGAACGTCACATGGCAACAGTGGCTCCAGCGTCACGGCTTGACTACAGTCATCGGCGGTCTCGTTGTTGGATTGCTGGTCGTGGTTGGATTTGAAACGCAATGGGGAAGCAGTCTTCGTCCGTCACCAGTGGTTGCGGTCGGGCAGGCGGTGAAGGGTACCGATACGTCGCTATTGCCCGCGTTTGCATTGCCTGCAGCAGAGGTGGCTTTCAACCAGACCGTGGAGCGCCCCCTTTTTGTGCCGACCCGTCGTCCTACGCCTGTCGTCGCCGGTGCCGTTCAGCCGATGATGAAAAAAGGCCAGTTCAAGCTCGCCGGTACAGTCTTGAATCAGGACCTTCCGTTTGCGTTTTTGGTGGAAGTTTCCACAGGCAAAGGCATGCGGGTAGCGAAGGGTGCCGAAATCATATCCACCGGCATTTCTGTCGCATCAATTGATGCCATGCGCGTCGTATTAAAACAGGGTGAAGAGACCGAGGAACTGACGTTGCGCACCGCCGCTTCGCCGCCTGCACCAATCGCGCCGCCACCTGGTGCGCCGGTTGCTGGTGTACCCGGTGCGGTCCAAAGGCCGCCACCCGCAGGTGTTGTTGTCAGCGCTGTTCCGACCATGCCGGGTGTGGCTGCGGCGCCTGTCGCGCCAGGTGCACCGGTCACGGGCGGCGGTGTCGCCGCAACCGGACCACGACCCGGTTCGTCCGTGTTGCCAGGTTGGGTGCAGCCGTCGGCTGATGCCGCGCAGACCGCCGCGCCTGCGACGCCGGCTGATGCAACCGTTGGCACGCAGCGACGCCGACGCTTTCCCAATGTGCCGCAGCAATGAGCACCCACGATGGATTCGCTGTGACCTGCTGTGACGATATCACCGGTAACGCCGCCTGTGGCCCATCCCCCGACTGTTTCTTTTATGAGCGCGAACTGTGAACACTAAATCTCGCAAGCTGTTCAACACTGCAGTCCCGACAGTTCCTGTCGACACCTTTGGATTCCTCCTGCGGGGCGGCCTTCTGATTGTGCTGGCGCTTGCGCTCAGTGCTTGTGCGTCGCTAAAGGGACACGGTGTGGAGAGCTCCCCGATGCCGTCTGTCGCTGAGTCGAAACCCGAATCGACGCAACATCCCGCCACGCCATTGTCGGATACAAAGCCGGAAAATGTGGCTGCACGTACAGCCGCAACCGCGAATGCTGCCTCGGTCGGTAACGTGGCAACAATATCGACGGCAGTAGCTGCACCGGTTGCGCCATCCACCGCGCCGGGTGTGGGCACTGAACCTGCCCGTGAAACCGCCCGCACGTACGCGGGTACCGGCAATTTCGTCAATCAAAAACCACCCACACCATCGCCGCCCAGCGGGCCCGAGGAATTCACCTTGAATTTCGAGGACTTGGACATCCGCCAGATCGTGCAATACATCCTTGGCGACTATCTCAAGGAGTTCTTTACGATCCACCCGCAAACGACCGGCAAAGCCACGATACGGGCCTCCAAGCCTGTATCGCGTCAGGATTTACTGCCAATCTTGGAAGGTCTGCTGCGCGATGCAGGGCAGGTGATGGTGAGGGAAGAGGGTATGTACAAAATCAGGCCCGCAGCACTTGGCATCAAAGGCTCCGTGTCGCCGATCCTTGGGGGTGTCAACAAGCCGTTGCCAAACGGCTATACGCCACTGGTTGTGCAGTTGAAATTTGTCGGTGTGGGCGATATGGCGCGCATTCTGCTGCCCTATCAAGCCGATCCTGCATCGGTGCAGCAGGATCCGATCCGAAACCTGCTTATTCTTTCCGGCACGCAGCGTGAATTACGTCACCTGCTCGATATTGTGGAGTTGTTCGACGTCGATTTTCTCGCCGGCTATTCAATCGGCTTGTATCCGTTGTCGACAGACGTGAAAGCGCTCGGTGGCGACCTTGATCGTATTTTTGGTGCGGGTACCGCAAGTCCACTGGCTGGCATCGTGAAATACATCCCAATCGAGCGATTGAATGCATTGCTGGTGGTGACCACGCAGCCGCGTTATTTGGAAGAAGCAAAAAAATGGATTGAGCGCCTCGATAAGAGCGGTGGTGTCGCTGGCGGACTGCGGCTAAATGTTTACGCGGTTCAACATGGCAAGGCCGAAAAATTGGCGCAGTTGTTGAGTGAGGTTTATGGCAATAAGCAAGGAGCGAGTACAACGCCGACATTGGCTCCCGGCCAGCGGCCAGTACAAATCACATCGCCCACCACACCGGGCAGTCCAGTTGCGCCGCAAACTCCGCTCCAATCGGCCATCCAATCGCTGGTGTCGTTTGCGGGCGGCGGCGTTAGCGTATCGAAGGATGTTCGTATCATTGCCGATAATGACAACAACGCGCTGCTGATTTTGGCTTCGCCCTCTGATTACGAGACCATTCAAAGCGCACTGCGGCAATTGGATGTGCCAAGACGCCAAGTGTCGGTTGAAGTATTGATCGCGGAAGTCACGCTGAGCGACGACCTGAAGTTCGGCATCGAGTGGTTCATCAATGCGCGCAATAACACGGTTGGTTCGTTGCGCGGCGTTAACGGTGACGGCAGCGCATCGGGCGCGTTGCCGCGCCTGCCGGGCGCACTTGGCGCGAGCGGGGCTATCGTTGATCCACGATCATTGATTCCAACCGCCCCTGGACTACAGCTTATAAACGCGGCGATAGGCGGTGATATCCGCGCCGTATTGCAGGCGCTCGGCACGGATGGGCGTTCGAAAGTGATTTCTACGCCCCGTGTGATGGTTCTTGATAATGAGAAGGCGACGATTAATGTTGGCGACCAGATTTCTGTCGATACCGGCGCTTCCACCGGAACCGGCACTGGCGGCACCGTGGTCACCACGCGTCAATATTTAAGTACTGGCGTGATTTTGACTGTGACGCCACGCATTAACGCGGGTGGTCGCGTCACGCTGGATGTCAATCAGGAAGTAAGTTCCCCGACCAGCACCAGCGCCAACCCGACCATCGCGACACGCAAGGCGCAAACAGTGGTGACAGTGAGCTCTGGCGAGACGATGGTCTTGGCTGGACTGATTCAGGATGTAAACAGGACGGGATCGTCCGGCGTTCCACTTTTATCGAAAATCCCCCTGATCGGCGGGCTTTTTGGCACGCAGAGTCTGAGTAAAAGTCGCACAGAGCTGGTTTTGCTGATTACGCCAACCGTTGTCACCAATTCTGAGGACGCACGAGCGGTTACCGACGAAATTCGCAAAAAGTTGCCGACGCTGGAGAAATTTTTACCAAAGGTTCAGAAATAGCGCTGGCGGTCGTGGCGGGCGGCGCTAAAGATTCAAATCAGGGCAATATTGTTGCAAAAACGCCACAGACAGCGGAAAAGCCCCGGAATCTATTGACGGTAAGAGTAGAATTTATTACTCTTTTTCGAAGCAATTTTAATCTCAGGTTTTACTTTAAGTATTGCCGAGAAGAAGCGGATTAATTGTGCAATTTAAGTTTTCAGGCCCCATTTTTTTTGCGGTCATTTTTGCAGTAAATCTCGTTGGTTGTGGGTCGACAGTTCCGGCACAAACATCAGTAGTCAACGAGAAGAGCGGGGACGCTGTATCGCGGCTTGTATTGGGGCGTGCGCAGGAGCGTTGGGATGCATTGCTTAAGGCGGAAGTAAACGTCGCGTACCAGTACATTAGTCCGGGTGGACGTTCGCTGATGAGTGTTGAGCAGTATCGACCCAGAGTGCGCACTGGTATTTGGCGCGGTGTCAAGGCAGATAAGGCTGTGTGTGGGGCCGAGACATGCGAAGTAACGGTGTTGGTGGATTTGACCGTGCAGGGCGTAAAATTCATTAACCCAGTCAAAGAAACGTGGATTTTGGATGCGGGCAAGTGGTGGTTTGTGTACCAAGGCTGAGCGCGCGGCAAAATGCAGGTGTACGGTATACCAACAAAAAAGTTTGAAAATTGGGTTTAGCTGGTATAAACTTGTAGTGTTGTAGCTTCTAAAGTGATCACTTTAATATCTAAAAGGAGTATTTTAAAAAATGAATACGTTCAAAATGAAATCGATGCACGCAGCCGTACTGGCGGGCTTGGGAGCGCTAGGCGCTGCTGGTACCGCTAACGCAGTGCATATCAATCCGGATGGTGAGGGCCAAGTATTGGTTTATCCTTACTATACGGTACGCAATAACTTTGTCACCGCGATGTCTGTTGTTAACACGACTTCCCTGACAAAAATTGTCAAAGTCCGTTTCCTCGAAGGCAAGAATAGCCGTGAGGTACTTGACTTTAACTTGTTCCTGTCCCCACAAGACGTTTGGACTGGTGTCATCATCCCGACGGCTGCTGGTGCCAGGCTTGAGACCGGCGACAACTCCTGCGTGACGCCTAGCGATTTGTTCGGCAATGCAGCTGGTACGATCCGCACTGACGGAACGTTGCCACTCAATGAGTTCAAGAACTACACGTACATCGCGCCAACTGCTGACAACACCAGCTTCGGTACGCTGGATCGTACCCGCGAAGGCTACATGGAAATCATCGATATGGGCGTTGTTACCAACACCATCATTACTGGTTATATCAAGCACAATTCAGCTGGTGTCCCAGCTAACTGTGGTGCTCTTGACGCATATGACGGCTTGTCACCAGTAGCCCCAACGACTACTGGTGCTGTTGGTCGATTCGCTCAGACAGGCGGTCACCTGACCTCGCCAGTTGGCGGTCTCTTCGGTCGCGCCAGCATTATCAATTCCGCAGGCGGTGCCAACTATGACCTCGAGCCAACCGCACTTGATGGCTGGTGGGCACCTGCAGTTGCAGGCACCGCAGCGTATTTCCCATCGGGCGATTTGAATCCTAACATCTCCCTAAGCCCAGGTATCAGCACGGTAAGTAACGTATTCGTGACGGGACAGCCTGCTGCTCCAGCCACCGCTGGTGTGGTAACAGCGAACTGGCTGTCATCCCGCGATGCAGTTTCGGCTGTGTTCATGCGTGATACGGTTGCTAACGAGTTCTTGAACGACGCTGGAACCATTTCGAAGACCGACTGGATCATTACGATGCCAACCAAGAAGAATCACATTCTTGTTGGTACCGGTGTCCCAGCAGTCGGCGGACGTCCATTCAGCAATAACTTTGCTAGCGCAACGACAACTGGCGCGTGTGATGCCTATTTCCTCGGCATGTACAATCGTGAAGAAGGTACGTTGACTGCAGCACCAGGCACCATTCTGCCGTCGCCACGTCCACCGGCACAACAGGCCGCTGGCCAAGTTCTGTGCTGGGAGGCGAACGTACTGGAATTCGGTTCGGCCGGCTTGCTCGGTTCGACCAACAACTTCCGTCTCCTGAATGGCTTCGATGTATTTGCTGCCACGACAGCCACCACGACGGGTGCAGCATTCGCGACACTTGGTCGTCGCGTACTGCAGGGTCCAAACGGTTGGGCATTCCTGAGTTTTGGTAATGTCGCAGATGCATCGCAAGCACAGCAAAGCATTACGCCAGTCAGCTCATCGCTGAATGGTGTTGCTGATGCGGTGCCGCGCGTTCACTTCGGTCTGCCAATTATTGGCGCGATGCTCCACAATTACACGAATACTGGTGTTGCTTCCGCTTACGGCGGTTCGATCCCACATAAGTACACACGTTTGATCCAGTAATATCGTTATGTCGGCAACGACAAAACAGGAAAAAGGGGCCGAGAGGCCCCTTTTTCTTTGGCGTTTTGAAAGCGGTATCCTATAAGGCTATAGGCGGGAGCATGCAAAACGGAAAAGGCAGATTGGACGCAACGCCGCAACCATTTGCTCTAAGAGTGCGTATCAATACCATCGGCTTCTGGGTAGCAATGAGGAACAAAGCGCAAATGTCACGTTCCTACGCACTTCCGACGAGCGGTCTGGCCAAACCGCACAGTGAAAAGATGCCCGCGTGGTAGAATGTACATCCACGTTTTATGCAGCATCTTTGATAAAACGCACGTTTGAGATTTTTGTAGACCAAACGCAAACTTCAGAGAAGAATGCTGGCAGTGTTTACCCGGGTCATTTCAACAAGGATGAGTCGATAACCACCGCTGAGACGTAAAGATTGAGGTACAAATGGTTGGCATTACCAGAAACAAACAGTTTTTCTTAGCAGTGCTGTGCAGCTGGATGGCCGCAATATCCATCGGCAGCGCCTATGCTGTCGCGCCAGATGCACCCACCGGTCTGACTGTCGCGGCCGGCAACGGCAGCGTCGCGGTGGCATTCGCTGCGCCCGCCAACAATGGTGGCAGCGCGATCACAAGCTATGCCGCCACGTGTGGCACAAAGAGTAATAGTGGGCCAGCATCACCTATTGTTGTGAACGCTCTCGCTGGCGGTGTCGCCGTTGCCTGTGCCGTCACCGCCACCAATGGAGACGGCACAAGCCCGGCTTCGGCGAGCTCCAATAATGTCACGCCACTGCTGCTAACTGCTGTCCAATCACGGAAAACCCATGGCAGCGCCGGCACCTTCGATTTACCGATAGACAGAACCCAAACCATCGGAGGTTCAGTTACCGTCGAGCCCAGAGCAATTGGCAGTGGCCATAGAATCGTCTTCCAATTTGACGGCACAATCACAAGTACGGGAACCGTCACGGTATCACCTAACTTGCCAGTGTCGACAACGTTCACGCCGAATGAAATTGTGGTGACATTCAGCAACGCAAGCGACAACCAGCGAGTTGCCATCACGCTTGCGAACATCAATGGCACGGTAAGCCCACCGACGGTAGCGCTCGGTTTCTTGCTTGGCGATGTCAACAATTCCCGGTCAGTCAATGCCTCCGATATAAGTGGGGTGAAAGCGCGTTCCGGTGTCGTCGTCTCCAGTGCAAATGCCGTCTACGATGTAAACGCCTCTGGCGGTATCAGCGCGGCGGATATTTCTGCAATCAAGGCACGCGCAGCAGCGGTGTTGATCTCAGGCGCTTCAACGATCACCAGCTCTGCAACCGCCACCATCGGCTATATGGGTGAGCCGTACAGTTTTAATCTCACATCAGACGGAGGCCTAGCAGCGATATGGTCGGTTACGTCGGGATCGCTACCCTCAGGGTTGTCACTCAACCCCCTCACAGGCCAGATTAGTGGCACGCCCACAGCGGTCGGCGGCACTTACACGTTTACCGTACAGGCCAACAACACAATAGCGCCACTGCCCACGCAGGTTGTCAGTCTCCAGATCATTCCCGCCAGGGCACCGCAAATCACCAGCGCAACGCCCGCCGTCGCAGCAGTTGGTGTGCCGTACAGCCATACTTTTACAGCAGTTGGTGGGCAACCAATCGTCTGGTCAGAGCCGGGTGTTCTCCCCGGATGGTTGACACTTACAAGTGCTGGAGTCCTATCAGGCACTCCTCCTGCCCAAAGCAGCATCGCGTTCACAATCACGGCGACCAACGCCGTCGGGTTCGTCAGCCAATCCATTAATATTTCGGCGAACCCGCCAGTACCAATCTCGATGACCAGCGCATCGCCAGCTGGCGCAATCGTGGATGCCATGTACTGCCATGCCTTTACCGCGTCGTTGCCGATTCCATCAGGTGGCTGGCAGGTCAGCGCTGGTGTTGCGCCTGAATGGGTGACGCTTAACGCCAAGCGCGGTGTGATCTGCGGCATACCCAGATCAGCCGATGTCGGTACCAGTAACTTCACCATCACCGCAAACAACGGCGGCTCTACAGCCAGCCAAGCCATAGCGCTGACGGTGGGTACCGTTTACGTGCCGCCGCCCGTCATCACCAGCCCCACTCCTGCAGCCGCAACGGTCGACCTTACCTACTGCCATCCATTCACCGCATCCCAAACCATTGCGTCAGGTGGCTGGACAGTGATTGCTGGCGTGAGGCCAGAGTGGGCCACGCTAAACACAAAACGTGGCGTCATTTGTGGCATCCCGCGGACAATCGACATCGGATCAAGTACTTTCACCATCTCTGCAAACACCGGAACCGCCACTGCCACGCAATCGGTTACCCTCACGGTAGGTGCAGCACCACCGATACTGCCGACAATCACAAGTGTGGCCCCAACGGCGGCGCTGGTCGGCGCTTCGGTCACGGTTACGGGGACTGGGCTTTCGGGTGTCATCTCAGTGAAGATCGGGACAGCAAACGCTACCCCATTCGCCATCAACGGTGCAGGCACTGCCATTACCACCACGGTCCCGGCAACCGCCGTCATCGGCTCGGGCAGCCTTGTATTGGGTACCGCAGCCAGCCCGACGGCAGCAACCGCGTCTTTCGTTGTGCTGTCGGCATCAACTGGCGAAGTTTCCATCGACGGCATTGCTCTACCCGCCATATCCAAATTTCCTACTGTGACACCGACGCATGCCGGGTTGAGCGGTGCCGGTAGTTATGTAAACGCATATGCCATGAACCCCACACGATGCAATACGTCACCCACGCTTCGTCGCTCTTGGCAGCACAACATTGATCTGGCCGATTATCGGCAGCGGGTTACGTCAGACCTGTTTGCGATGCAGGGTGATGAGGCGCTAACCTACAAAATCACCATCCCGACTACTGATGCCGCAGGCGGCTTCACGTATCAAGACAACGTCGGCTCGGGTGGCATGCTTGCGACTGCCTTTATCTCAATAAGTGCGACACCATGTGATTTCGATGTCACAAAAATACCATATGTTGCCTCATCACCGACGAAGCAGTGTTATCAAACAATCGGCGCCGGCGGCAATGTTCAATGGGCTAATTTCCCGGTGCAATTCAATGCATACGTTTATTGCAATCTGGTCAAAGGCGCGACGTATTACGTGAACATCCGATTCGTAGACGGCATCAACCAGCAAGCCACAACCTGTCAGAGCGGGCTTTGCGGCGGCGGCTTCACCTTCAATTAATGATCGAAACGGTGGCCACAATTTACGGCCAGACGCTTTTTCCATACTCAATATTCAGGTCGCCCATGAAACATATTTCAAAATTTGCCACTGTTGTATTGGGACTGAACCTTGCAATCACCGCAAGCGTTTACGCTCAAACCATCACCAGCACCGCTCCCCCGGCTGCGACGCCGGGAGTCTCGTATTGCCACCAATTTACCGCCTCCCAAGTTGTTTCAGCTGGGGGATGGACTGTCAGCACCGGGGTGCTTCCAGACTGGGTGGCACTTAATCCCAATCGCGGTGACTTATGCGGTATTCCGCTATTGGCGGATGTGGGAACCACCAACTTAACGATTTCTGGCGGTGCCGCCACACAAGCGGTAGCGTTGACGGTAAGCGCTGCTGCACTGCCGACACCGACCATCACGAACATAACTCCGGCATCCGCACCGGTCGGTGCCGCAGTCACCATCACCGGCAATGCACTATCGAGTGTTACTTCGGTCAGGATCGGTACAGTCAATGCAACACCATTCACCATCAATGGGACAGGTACCACCATTACCACCACAGTCCCGGCGACAGCCACCCTTGGTGCAGGTAGTGTCGTGCTGGCGACGGTTGCCAGTGCAACCGCGGCAACCGCTTCTTTCCTCGTAGAAACACCGGGATCTGGCGAGTTTTCGATCGACGGCATTTCTATCCCGACAATATCCAAATTTCCCACCGTGACGCCAGTGCATGGCGGATTAAGCGGTGCCGGCGGATATATGAACGCATATGCCATGAGCCCCACCCGTTGTAATACAACGCCCACGCTGCGTCGTTCGTGGCAACACAACATCGATCTGGCGGACTATCGTCAGCGGGTTACCTCAGACTTGTTTGCGATGCAGGGCGATGAGGCGCTAACGTACAAAATCACCATTCCGACTACCAATGATGCGGGCGGTTTCACTTATCAGGACAACGTCGGTTCTGGCGGCATTCTTGCGACAGCCTTTATGTCGATCAGTGCGACCCCATGCGATTTCGATGTCGCGCAAATACCCTATAACGCCTCGTCGCCAACCAACCGGTGTTATCAAACCCTCGGTGCTGGCGGCGCAATTCAATGGGCCAATTATCCGCTGACCGTACAAAACGCCTACGCGTACTGCAAGCTGACCAAAGGTGCCACTTATTACCTCAACCTCCGTTTTGTAGATGGTATCAGCCTGCAATCCACGACCTGTCCAAACGGGCAATGCGGCGGAGGCTTCACGTTTAACTGATGCCCCAACCCAATCGAAACGGTGGCCGACCATTGGCGGCCACCGTTTTTTTTCCACAACACATTTAGATCGAACATGAAACAACTGTCCACACTCATCGCAGTAATTGCCACAGCAGCAATCGCATTCACCACAACTACCGGTGCTCAAGTCCCCAAGTCCGATGCGGTACTCGCGTCCAACAGCCGGGTCAGCGTCACATATGAGGATTTGATCGCAGAGTTGCAGCGTTTGCCAGAAGAAAATCGGATGGAGTTTTTGCTTAGCCCACCGCGTCTGGCCAAGGTCGTTGAGAACATCGTGATTGCTAAAATCATGGCAACTGAAGCGCAAAAATCCGGTCTGCAGAATCAGCCGAATGTGGCAGCCGAAATCCGTAATCAGACCGAAAGGGTGTTGGCAAAGTATCGCCGCGAAGAGCTGGCCGCCAACGCACCAAAAATAGATTTATCAGCACTCGCGCGTGAGATTTTCCTGACCCGTGCTAAGGATTTGCAGCGTCCTGCGCTATACACAAGTTGGCATACGCTGATCAAACTGACTGGTCGCTCGCGCGATGCGGCGCTTGAGCGTGCAAAATTGGTCAAGGAAAAAGCGGATGCTGGTGAGGAACTTGGTTCGATTGCCAGAAAATATTCTGACGACGATTCAGTGTCACAAAACGCGGGCTACATTCAGCCCACTGCGCTAGAGGTGCTCGACAGTGCATTCGCCAAGGCGCTTGAGAAATTGCAGCCAAACGAGTCCACCATTGTCGAAACAGAATATGGCATTCACGTTGTTCGCCTGCTCAGAATGGTGCCAGCCTACCGCCCTACATTCGAGGACGCCAAACCGGCAATGCTTGCGGAGGCGGATAAAATCTATAAACAGCGTTATGAGGAAACCTATTTGAACGAAATCCGCAACGACCCAACGTTAAAATTTAATAAAGATGTGCTTGATCAGGCGCGCCCCAAATTACCGCAAATTCCACCGCCGCCGCCAGCACCAACGCGCGCGAGGCAGCCTTAGTGCCTACTCCGACGAAACGCAAGCTCATGCAACCAGACACTGGCTCGCACGTTTGATAGCGCCCGGACCACAACCGTTGTTGCTGCTGGTTCGGTTTACCGAGCGAGAAATCCTGTCGCGCTTCGCGGGCAGCGCCTTTGGGCTTGTCTGGGCGCTTGCCAATCCGCTGCTGCTGCTGGCCATATACACGTTCGTATTCGGTCAACTCTTTAAAACGCGGATGGGTGATCTCTCAACCGACAGCTACATCGTTTTTCTTGCCGTCGCCTTGTGGCCATGGATGATGTTTGCCGATGGCGTAATGCGCGCAATGCAAAGTGTGCAAGCTAACGCGCCTCTGATAAAAAAGGTCGCGTTTCCTCATCTGTTGCTGGTGTTGGCGGCGGTGAACAGCGTGTTTCTTGTGCATCTGGCCGGTTACATAGCGGTGCTGTTACTGCTCGTAGTCACCGGTTCCAGTCTCCATGTCGCGGGGATTCCGTCGTTACTGCTTGCCGTCGCAACGTTATATTTGCTGGCAGTGGGCGTCGGTGCTTTTTTTGCCGCGTTGCAAACGTTGTTGCGCGATGTGGAACAAGTGGTTGCCCCTGCGCTGATGATGCTACAGTTTCTTACCCCCGTGCTTTACCCGGTCGCCGTTATTCCAGAAGCTTACCGGCACTGGTTTGGTTGGAACCCATTGACCGGTGTCATGCAGCATCTGCGGGATGGTTTGCTATTGGGCACTGCGCCGCAAATCGGGGATCTGTCAATGTTATTCGCGGGGGTTGTCATCGCGACCATTGGCATCAGTTTTTTTGTCCGGCTCTCTCCATACTTCGAGGACTTTCTTTAGCTAGCGTTGAGGCGACGCCAGAATTGAGAAAACAAAATTGGCGCAAGTGATGACCGATAACAATCGCGACTCGCATATAATTTTGACCTCACTAACCCAGACGCGAATTAGCTTGTCCGTCTCCAACTTGCGCTAGCCAGCTTACCGTGTCTGTCCCTGTCCCCGACGACCTTATCCGTCTGCAAAATATAAGCAAGGACTACCCCATCATCCGCACCGGGGCTGGCCGCTTGCAAACTGTTTTTGAGCTGCTGACCGGGCGCGCGGTGCATGATTTCTATCGTGCAGTTGACGATATCAGTCTCACCATCCGTCGCGGCGAATCGTGGGGAATCATCGGCGAAAACGGTGCGGGCAAATCGACGTTGCTCAAAGTTATTGCCGGCGTGGTCAAAGCCTCGCGCGGCAATATCGTTATTCAAGGGAGGGTAAGCGCGCTTCTGGAGTTGGGCACCGGCTTTCACCCCGAATACAGCGGTCGTGACAATATTTTTCTGGCCTCGGCCTTGATGGGCTGGTCCCGTGCCGAGACCAATGCGCAACTCGATGCAATTTTGGCCTTTGCCGATATCGGCACCCACATTGATCAACCCGTCAAAACATATTCGTCAGGAATGGTGGTGCGATTAGGCTTCGCGGTCGCCACCTCTTTGTCTCCGGATCTGCTGGTGACAGATGAGGTGCTCGCCGTTGGTGACGAGTCATTCCAAAAAAAATGTCTCCGCTGGATGGAGGAGTTCCGGGCGCGCGGGGGCACCCTGTTACTTTGCTCACACAGCATGTATCACGTTCAATCACTCTGTCAGCAGACGATGTGGATTCACGATGGCAAAGTACGCATGCAGGGGGAATCATTCGCGGTGACGCAGGCCTACCTCGCCCATCACGAAGCCAAGAGCCGGAAAGACGAGACCGCACAACCGACAACGGTAGGAGTGGGCGCGCCATTTCCAGTGTTCGCGGCCCTCTGGATTGAAGACAATACCGGCGCCAGCCGCGATTCATTTGACATGTCCGAGGACATCCGGCTTTGCGGTATCTTTCAGTGTCCAGAGGATCAGCCAACAGTGCTGATGGCGGGTGTGGTGCGGATGGATGGCACGCCCGTATTTGGTACGTTTTCCAACGACGCGGGTTTTAACGCGAACCGGCTGGCGCCACATGTATTCGGTTTCCGCGTCATTTTTCCGCGCAACGCGCTGTTGCCTGGCATGTACCATCTGCGCGCACATACACTCGATGATCATGGGTTGCGCATGTTCGATACCCGCGAAGTTGTTCTCACCATCCGCGGCAAGACGCGCGATCATGGCTTTGTGCGCCTCGAACATGAGTGGGCCGCAGGCCACGAGAGGCATCACTGACCATGCAGCAGCCAGCACTTTCGCCAGAGCTGTTAGCACTGGTGCAGCAATCGTTTCAGCATCAGGCGGCGGGCCGGTACGCCGAGGCCGCGCAAGGCTACACCGCCGTGCTCGCGCGCGTTCCGGGTCTCTGGTCGGCGTGCTACAACTTGGGGCTGGTTTATCAGCACCTGTCACGCCTGCCCGAAGCCGCTGAAATGTACATTCGCTCAGTGCGGTTAAACCCTCAACTTGCGCAGGCTTTCAACAATCTGGGCAATGTTCTCAAAGCCCTGAAAAATGACGCTGATGCGATCAATGCCTATCAACGCGCCATCGCTCTCAATTCACAGCTTTTCGAGGCCAGCTATAATCTTGCCACGATATTGCAGGCACGCGGCGAGCACACAGCGGCAAACGAAATGTTTCGGCAGACGGTCGCAACCAATCCAATGCATCTATTGGCATGGGACGCACTTTACCGCAGCCTGCTTGGGCTCAAACGATACGAAGAAGCCAAAGAAGTATTTCTCGCATGGGACCGCGCCATGCCGCCCAGCCCTGAACTGGTGACGGCAGGTCTCGCATTATGTCGTCCGATTGGCGACCCCGCATTCGAGGCGCGCTATCTGGCGTTGGCACTGGATTGGCCATTCGCAGATTTCACTCCAGAGCAATTCGTGCCAGTTCTGGGCATGATGCAATATTTCGACATCACACGTGAGCAGATGCTCGCATGCTATCGTCGCTACGATGCCGCAGTCGCCGCGCAAAATCCGGTCGCCATTGCGCTATTGCCACGACGTGCGGCCGATACGCGGCTGCGTATCGGCTATGTGTCCGCGGATTTTCGTCGACACGTGATGGGACGCTGGATGCTTGAGGTTATCTCCAGACATGATCGTAGTCGCATAAGCATCTTTCTTATATCGACTTGCGTGCCGCGAGAATACGACGCCTTTACAGAAAAATTTCGATCTCACGCCGACGGCTTTGCCGATATCAGCGAAATGGACGATTTCGCTGCCGCCAAAAGTATTGCCGAAGCCGATTTGGATATTTTGGTCGATCTTGCCGGACACACCATGGCAGCACGTCCCGGCGTTTATGCGCACCGCCCGGCGAGGAGTATCGTTACCCATCTTGGTTACCACGGCTGCCTTGGTCTCCGTGCGGTTGATTATAAATTGACCGACCGAATCGCTGATCGTGATGACGCGGCACAGTTCCAGATCGAGAAGCCCTTCGCGCTCGATATGTGTGTATTCCCGTTTGTGCGTGTGGCATCTGCCGCCGCCGATCTGGCACCGGGCGGCATTCCAGAATTACATGGTAAGTTTGTTTTTGCCGCCTTTACCAATGAGCTCAAACTCTCATCTCGCTGCCTCGCTATTTGGCGGCGTGTGCTGGAAGCGTTACCGGAGGCGGTGCTGCTGTTTTCGCCGCCATCTGCCACGCAATATGCTGGTATTGAGCGGATCCTCGCCAATGGTGGTATCGATAAATCTCGCATCGCGTTTCTACAGGTGCCGGTCGAAGAGGCGTTATGGCGGTCACGCTATCGCCTGGTGCACGCAGTGCTGGATACTTTTCCGTATGCCGGTGGCGACACTACGCTCGCGGCACTCGACATGGGCGTGCCGGTCGTGACACTTACTGGTCTGCGTCACAGCGAGCGCGTTGGGACCAGCATTCTTACCCATCTGGGCGTCACTGGGACGATTGCAAACAACGCGGATGAATTCGTCGCAATTGCAGTCAGACTGGCTCGCGAGCCGGCGTTCATGGCGCAAACAAGACAGAAAATTGTGACTGCCGTTGCAGCGACTGACGTAAATGCATACACCCGCACCCTCGAAGACGCCTACGTCAAGATTGCTGCCGAAAAGCCCGTGACGATGTCGATGTCGCTATCCGCAAGGCAATTTTTCCAGTCATTTCGAGATGCGATACAAGGCCATCGAAACGCCAGAACCGTTGATGAGCAAAACGCAGTCGCCGCAATTTACGCAGCTTTACGGATAGAGCAGCCAGACTACCAGCCGCTGCTGCGCGTGCAAAGCGAACTCGCACAAACAATGGGCAATCTTGTACTCGCGGCAGACTGTGCGAGCGCGCTATCGCGTCAGTTCCCGGATGATCTTGAGGTGCGCCTATCGTCGGCCGGATTTTTGATTGACAACGGCTCTCCCGCAGAGGCTCTCAACATCCTGCCACCCATTGCTGACGCCGGCGAAAATGACATACGCGTGCTCAGGTTGTACACAAGAGCGCACGCCAAGTTGGGGCAATGGGAGTCGGCACTAAGCTACAGTAAAGCTGCCGTTGCGCTGGCGCCCAGCGATGTGCAGGCATTATTCTGGCACGGCATGGTGCTTTCGCACACCAGCGATCCCGCAGCCGCGCTGACGTTTCTCAATCGTGCATTGATTCTCGCGCCCGACAACATCGAGGCCGCCTATAACGCAGGTGTAATTCTTGCAGAGCAGGGCAATATCCGTGATGCAGAAATAGTTTTTCGCCGCGCACTCGGCGTATCGGCGACACCTGCGATCGCTACAGCAAGGGTGTCGGCGCATTTGCGTTTACTTCAGTTGCTATGGATGGAAGGCAGACAAGCGGACTGGGTCAATGAGGCGCAGCAATTCATAACCGCCTATCCGGATAGCGCGCGTACGCGATTGATTGAGTCGCGCATTGCGCGTTACAGCGCACAAATTGAACGTGAAGCCGAAATTTTATTGCCCCTCGCTGAGGAGGCGAGCACGCTAAAGGATGACGTGGATGCCATGCAATTAATTGGCGAGATGTTGGCAACATTGAGTTTTCACGATGTACCCGAACAACTACTACAGCGTTTGGCAACGCGTTACATGGATGCCGCGCGCGCATTGTTGCCACCATTACCGTCCTTGCCGGCAGCCGAGTTATACGCCGCAATAATCCCGCTACAGGTCGGCTACTTGGTCGATTTCTTTCAACCGTTTGTCGCAGACCTCATTGGTACTTTAATCGCCCACCACAATCCGGCGCACGTGAACGTTAAAATCTATGCCATCAGTCCGATTGAGCCGGGCATTCGCGAAGCGCTACTCTCCATCGGTGCGCAACTGGTTTTATTTGCAGCCCATGACGAGCAGCGCATGGCACAAACCATCCAACTGGACAAGCTGGATATCCTCGTAGATGTCGCCGCGTTCGGGCCGTATGCCAAGCCCGGCTTATTGTCGTACCGGCCAGCACGTGTCCAGATGGCGTTACCCGGCTTCACACATCCGGTCGGCATCGGTGAACTCGACGTCCGGTTATCAGATGCGGTGGTCGAGCTAGATGCAAGCACCGAAAAAAATTCACCTCGCCCGATGTTGCTCGATGGTTGCGCTTTTCCACTGTTGCCCGCACCACCGCTGCAATCGCACCTCAGCCGGGCGCAGCTCGGCATCGCTGCTGATGCACCGGTCTTCGGCGTACTCGCATCAGTGGCACGCCTTTCGGCGCGCTGCATCACGACGTGGAAGTCACTCGCTGACCGTGTGCCCACCGCGTTGTTTTTTGTCTGCCCGCTGCAATCGGCTGATCGCGAGCCGATCAAACGAATTCTTATCGCGGTTGGCATCGCGGCCTCAAGCATCGTGATGCTGCCAGCAACCCAACCGCGACCGCGCGATCTTTCTCTGGCCGGGTTAGTAGATGTCATTCTCGACACCATGCCGGGCAGCGATTATTTCAGTGCCCGCGCCGCTATTCTGGAGGCGATTCCCCTGATAACCATGTCTGGTCGCATGTTCGAGGAACGTGTCGCGCTTTCGTTGCTAAGCCATCTGGGCGATGCCTCAACGGTTGCAGCCAGCGGACGAGATTACGTCGATATCGCTGTGCAGTTGGTGCTGAATCCAGAGAAGCGCGCCGTCAAAGCCGATCACATGCGGAAACTGCTACTCGCCTCGCCGATGGCCGACATGGCGCAGTACGTCGGTCGGTTTGAGGATGCGCTGATTCGTACGGCCGCAGTGGACGTTGCGGCCGCGACAGCGCCGGGATAGACGGAATCACGCCATGGATGCACGTCTGGAGGATGCGCTGACATCGTTGCAGAATGCACGCCCTGATCTGGCGTTTGCACAGTTGTCGCAAATCACGGCTGCTGATCCGGCCAATGCAGAGGCGTTTAGTTTGCTGGCAACGGCCTGCGTTCGAACACAAGAATTAGCCGAGGCGCAGCGTGCCATCCAGCGTGCGATCAAACTCACCCCTCAGAATGCGGATTTTCACCTGACCGCTGCCAACATCGAGCAGGATCTCGGAAACTTAGAGGCAAGCGCTGATTTACTTCGGCAAGCCTTGCGCCTGCGCCCGGGCTTTGCAGAGGCACATAACAATCTTGGCATCGTGCTGTCAGACTTGGGCCGCACTGAAGATGCGAGCAATGCATTCATCGAGGCGATTCTCTTGAACCCGCAGTACGCGCGGGCGCACGCCAATCTGGCGGCGGCGCAATTGCGGTTATTACAATTAGCGCCAGCGTTGCAGTCGGCACAGCGCGCGTTAGCGTTGCAGCCGCAAAACGCTGAAGCGCATCATCTTGTCGGCGCTGCGCTCAAACTGCTGGGTGACGTCGATGCGGCCGAAGTTGCGCTTGGCCATGCCCTTCGGCTGAGACCAAATTTCGTTGAATCATCCCTGCTGTTGGCGAGTCTGTTGAGTCAGCAAAAACGTCAGGAAGATGCCGAACGCATCACGCGAAACGCACTGGAGTTATCACCGACACGCGCCGACCTTTGGAGCATGTTGGGCGATCTCGTCAATGACCGTGACGACCTAGCCGGTGCACTGGAAGCCTATCAGCGTTCGCTGCAATTGCGGCCCAACCATGTAAAGACCACCATCCGCGCCGCCTTATTGCTGCCCAATATCTATATGAGCGAGGCGCATCTCATCGCCAGTCGGGAACGTTATGCTCGCGGCGTTGAGTACTTGCTTGCAAATGTTGAGGCCCTATCCGCAGGGATAACGCAAGATCGATTTGAAGACACCACGCCGGTTAATTTCCTGCTCGCGTATCAGGGTTGCGACGACAAGATTTTGCAGCGTCGCTACGGCGAATTTGTCCGTCTTCTGGCGCTTCGCGCAAAGCCCGGACAAGCCGCCGCATTGCTACGCCAAAGTGTCAGCAGTCGGCGAATCCGTGTGGGGTTTTGTAGCCGATTTTTCTTTCGCAGCACCGTAGGAAATTATTTCTCGAGCTGGATCACTGACCTCAACCGAGATGCCTTTGAGGTATTTGTCTATCACAGTGAAGTTATTATCGATGAGGTCTCTAGTAGGCTGCGGGATTCAGCCGATCACTACATCCAGAATGCGGGAAGCGTAACGTTCTTTTCGCAACGCATCGCGGACGACGGATTGGATATTCTTATTTATCCGGAATTGGGGATGGACCCGATATATACCCAGTTGGCGGCATTGCGCTTGGCCCCGATACAAGCCTGCGCATGGGGTCATCCGGTAACACCCGGACACCCGATGATCGACTATTACATTTCCTGTGCGGCCATGGAACCTGCCAATGCCCAGCAACATTACAACGAACGCTTGCTCACTCTGCCCGGCATTGGCACGCGTTATGACATGCCGACCATATCGCCCGATATGTCCGGCAAAACGAGAGCTGACTACCAGTTACCGGAAGATGCCCACCTGTATTTTTTCCCGCAGTCACTGTTCAAAGTGCATCCGGCCAACGATCGCTTGCTGGTCGCCGCCATCGCCAACGATCCGAAGGGCGTATTGGTGATGTTTGCCGGCCAGAATGGTGGCGTCACGCAGAAGTTTGTCGCGCGGTTGTCGGCAGTTTTCGCCGAGCAGGGAATTGCGCCGCAGGGGCGCGTAAAAATGCTGCCCTATTTGACCCACGACGATTACAAACGCATCAATGCGCTGTGCGATGTGATGCTCGATACATTGCATTGGTCGGGCGGCAACACCTCACTGGACGCACTTGCGATGGGGTTGCCGATCGTGACGTTACCCGGCGAGTTCATGCGCGGTCGGCAGACGATGGGCATGCTGAGATTGCTCGGGGTTGATGAGTTGATCGCTACATCGGCTGACGATTACCTTGTCATCGCCAAACGCGTGGCCACCGATCAGCAATACCGCAAAGAAATATCGCAGAAAATCCTCGTCAATGTGGGGCGGCTGTTCGATGATGCCGCGCCACCAAAAGCGCTGGGAGAATTGTTGCGGTCTTTGGTTGTGGAAAATGGTGACGCACATTCGCATATAGCGCCGCCATCCCACCAATGACAGCGCTACCTGCCATACCACCCGTAGCGCCTGATCCATCTTCGATCTCGGCCCGTGCACGGGCGCTCTATCAGACGGGTGACATCGGCGCGGTCATCGAGCTCTTTGAGACCCGCGTCAAGAGCCACCCAATGGATGTTGACGCCTGGCACAAACTGGCGCGAATGCTGAACGAAGCATGGCTGTTTGCGCGTGCCGATGCTGCCATTAGCCATGCATTGACGGCCTTCGGTGCTGACCCGGCGCTGCTTGCTTTGCAGGTATTTGCCAAACAAGAACTGGGATTTTCTGGTGAAGCGCGCGACATTGCCATGCGTGCCGCCACGCAATATTCGGATCGGTTGTCGTTTCAGTTCGACGCAAAGCTGCTGTTGCCGATGGTGTATACCGACAACGCGGATCGTCTTGCGCGGCGCGACCACTTTGATGCCGGGCTGGCCGAGCTTGAATCGATGCTGCCGGTCATGCAGCAGGACCCTGCGCGTATCTACCAGCTAGAGCGCACCAATTTTTTGCTGGCTTATCAGGGCGAAGACGATCTGCCATTGCAGCGTCGCTACGCAGATATTTTGGG
>JAYURJ010000009.1:0-20989 GCA_043756275.1 Betaproteobacteria bacterium
CGCACCGCGTATTCGCGTTCAACCTCATAACGCGGATGCATCAATCGGTTTGCCAGTTCACCGTTGGTAGTGAAAATAAGCAAGCCCGAGGTGTTGATATCAAGACGACCGATGGCAACCCATTTGCCGTTTTCAACTCGCGGCAGATTGTCGAATACCGTGATGCGGTTGCCCGGGTCACTGGTGGTGACGATCTCGCCCTCGGGCTTGTGATAAAGCAAAATGCGCGGCAGATCTTCATCGAATTTTAGCTTGACTGGACGCTGATCGACCAGGCAGTTATCGCCCGGCGAAACTTGCGTACCAGTAGTGGCGACAATACCGTTGACCATCACGCGGCCCGACGAAATCATGATCTCCATGTCACGCCGAGAGCCGTGGCCCGATTGCGCGAGCACCTTGTGCAGGCGTTCGCGTTTGACATTCGCCTGGCTCGCCAGCGCTTCGGCAAACTGGCCGGATTTTATGTCGTCACCGGCGCGACGAAAATCGGTGACCTCAGACGGGGAAGCGCTGATTGGTGGCGCACGAAATGGCGTCTTTTTACTGCCGCGATTATTGCGCGGTGGGTTGCGGGGTTGACCGCGCGGCGCGGCACCTGCGAGACCATTTGCGCCGATTATCTGACCTTGTCCGTCCTGCCCACCACGCCTGCCGCGTTTCTGGTTCCTGCCCTGCGCTGTGCCTTGGCCCTGGCTTTGACCTGCTGCGCCTTGACCAACCCCCTGGCCCGCCGCAGGCCCGCGCCGTTGTCCTCGGGGGCGTGGCTGACCATCGCCCCGCAGGTTCTGCCCCACACCACCTTGACCAACTCCACTCTGGCCGACGCGACCAGCCGGATTGCGTGCCCTGCCCTGACCTTTAGCCTGATTTTGCGATTGCAACGACGATTGTGCTTTACCTTGTCCGCCGCGCCTGCGTTTACCCGCGATGGTATTGCCGACATTGTCCGCGTCCGACCCGGCACCGCGACGTTTGCCGCCGGTGCCAGCCCCGGCTTTGCCACGCCGTGCCCGGCCACGATCATCAATGCCGCGACCCGCTTCTTTTTCTTCACCGATGTAACGGCCATCAACGTACCCACGTGCGGTAACACCGACGACCACGCGCTTAACCATGATGACGCTCCTCCGTGTTGAGGCCATCGCTCTCGGCGGCCTCATGATGCATTTGCTCCGAAGGCGGCTGGCCCGCATCGGGTTCGACAATATTGCTTGATTCCATTCCTGGCAGCGCCGGGTTTGCGTTGATTGATTCGTTCACGCCAATACCGGAAAGCACTGCGCCTGCCTGCGTCATATCGAGGGTCGCTTGCAATTCATGCAACGGCGGCAGTTCTTCGAGTGATCGCAAATTCAGATCATCCAGAAAGTGTCTGGTGGTGGCGAATAATGCGGGGCGACCAACCACCTCCTTATGTCCGATTTCATCGACCCAACCACGATCCTGCAATGTTTTCAGAATATGCGGTGACACCTGCACGCCGCGAATATCCTCAATGTCAGCGCGCGTGACTGGCTGGCGATAGGCAATGATGGCGAGGGTTTCGAGCACGGCGCGCGAATATTTCGGCGGTTTATCGTTGGTCAGCTTGTCCAGATATTTTTGGTATCCGGGTTTGATACGAAAGCGGTAACCACTTGCCACCAGCGCCAGTTCCACACTGCGACCGGTCCATTCATCGCGTAACTCGTCAAGCAGATTGCGCAAAATATCGGCACTGAGTTCGCCGTCGAACAGGCGTTTTAGTTCATTGAGTGCAATCGGTTCTGAGGCCGCCATCAAGGCCGCTTCAAGCGCGCGTTTGGCTTCTGCAATATCAATGCCGGGGGGCGACTCGGCGATTGCGCTCGATTGCTCATCACCAAGCGTGACGGCTGAGATCACCGTGCCTGTTTCTGCAATCACTTCAGTCGGCTTGTCAGCCGGCTCGATGGATTCAGGTGTTAAATCTGCATGTTCATTGGACATTGTCATTTCGCCTGCCATTCATCACTATCCTTGGGAAAGTTCGAGCAGTGGTGGCTCAGCTTCCCGCAACTTCACATAAATCGGGTCAAAAGCAGCGCTCTGGGTGATGTCGATGAGCGCTTCGCGCGCCAGTTCCAGCACCGCCAGAAAACTCACCACCACCACGGACACACCTTCTTCCGGATGAAACAACTCATCAAAACGCACGAAACCGTGGCCGCCCAGATAGCGCAAAATGCGCGACATATGTGACCGCACCGATAGCTCTTCGCGTGTCACGCTGTGTTTTCTGGTGGCTCTGGCGCGATTCAGAATCACCCGCCAAGCCTCCGTCAAATCAGCCGCCAACACTGTCGGCACCCGCGTGACGAGGCTTTGTTCGATCAATACATCGACAACCGCGAAATCGCGGTCCTTGCGTGGCAATTGGTCAATTGCCTGCGAGGCCGCCTTCATTTGTTCGTATTCCATCAGGCGGCGCACCAGCTCTGCGCGCGGATCATCAGGCTCGGCTTCATTTTCGCGCGGTGGGCGCGGCAACAACATGCGAGATTTAATTTCGATGAGTACTGCGGCCATCAGCAAATATTCTGCCGCGAGTTCAAACTGGTTTTCGCGCATCGCTTCCACATAGACCATGTACTGGCGGGTGAGATCAGCCATCGGGATATTGAGAATATCGAGCGAATGTTTGCGGATGAGATATAGCAACAAATCCAGCGGGCCTTCGAATTCATCGAGGATGACCGAAAGTGCGTCGGGCGGAATAAACAAGTCAGCCGGCAGGTCAGTGATCGGTTCGCCTTTGATTCTGGCCACCGGCATCGCCATGTCGAGCGATGCTTGGGTGTTATCGACGATGAGTTCTACGCTCATTGTTTCTGTTCAACCGGATACATCAATGCGATAGCAGCCTTCGCCATGCCCGCATTGTCGTGGCCAACCCCAGCCACGTACTTTTTTTGCCACGAAAATGTCGCACCCAGGTCCTTCGCGGCAATGATCGCGGCGGCGTAAAAATTCTCCCCGCGTGCAAGGCGGTTTCGGCCTTGCTCGTTGGCGCCGGCACTTTTATTGAGGCTGGGATCGTTGCCAACGGTGTCTCTATTTCCCAACATCAACACGAACGGTCGCGATAGCGCCCGCCGCGCAATCGTCGCATCCACGCGAGAGCCGATGGTGTTGTACGGGAATTTGTAGGATGTTGCCTCAATTCCCCACTGCGGCAGCGTGTACCAGCCAGGGTTGGCGGCGACAATCGGATCGGCACGATGATTCGGATTGAATAAATGTAATCGATGCACAAACTGGCCACCCGCCGAATGCCCAAACATGCGGTACGACCCCGCCGCGAAGCCGTAACGCGCCTTTAACTCGTCAAACAGGTGTTCGGGAACTGCGAAGCCCCACTTTGCCGGATCGGCTTCAACGGTTGAGCGCCCAAGGCTGTAGTCGTCGTCTTTCGGAAAATACTTCCGCGTGAACTCGGGGGCCACCACGATAAACTTTCGCGCCTTGGCAAATTCAACCCAATTGTCCAGATATTGCTCGCCGTTACGTTTGACGCCATGCATTACAAACTGCAGCGGGCATTTGTTGTCACAGCCATCAGGCACAAACATCCACACCGTCACTGGCCGCGTAGGATCGCCTTTTTGATCGACAAATTCGAATTGTGTTTTGCCGCGCGGTGGTGAAACTGTTGCGGCAAAAACTGCCGACTGCATCAAAGCGAGCACCAGTAGCAATATGAAATGCCGGACGCTCACGAAAAGCTAAGCCCCATCGCATCGCGCACTTCGCGCATGGTTTCTTCGGCAACATCGCGCGCTTTTTCGCAACCATCAGCGAGAATATTTTTTACCAATGTGGGATCTTCTTCGAACGGTGCCGCCCGTTCGCGCATCGGCTTCAGCTCCTTGATGATGCCATCGATCACGGGCTGCTTGCATTCGAGGCAACCGATACCCGCACTCTTGCAGCCTTCGACCACCCATCGTCTCGTGGTCTCGTCCGAATACACCTGATGCAGGCTCCATACCGGGCATTTTTCCGGGTCGCCCGGATCGTTGCGACGAATGCGCGCGGGATCGGTTGGCATCTTGCGGACTTTTTCGCTGACGGTTTTTTCGTCGTCGCGCATGTCGATGGTATTGCCGTAACTCTTGGACATCTTCTGGCCATCCAGACCAACAAGTTTCGAGGTCGGCGTAAGCAACGCCTGCGGCTCCGGCAATATGACCTTACCGCCGCCTTCAAGGAAACCAAACAGACGCTCGCGGTCACCCATGGACAAATTCTGCACGTCGCCCAACAGATCGTGTGCCTCCTTGAGTGCGGCATCATCGCCCTCCTGCTGGAAACGCGTTCGCAGCAGGTTATATAGCTTGGCCTTTTTCGCGCCGAGTTTTTTGATCGCCGCTTCGGCTTTCTCTTCAAAGCCTTTTTCCCGGCCGAACAGGTGGTTGAATCGCCTTGCGACTTCGCGCGTGAGCTCAACGTGCGACACTTGATCTTCGCCAACAGGCACGCGATTAGCGCGATAAATAAGAATGTCGGCAGCCTGCATCAATGGATAGCCGAGAAATCCGTAGGTGGCGAGATCGTGACCGCGTTCACCGAGCTTTTGCATCTGGTCTTTATAAGTCGGCACGCGTTCGAGCCAGGACAGCGGCGTGAAGAACGAAAGCAGCAGCGTCAATTCAGCGTGCGCTGGCACCTTCGATTGTGCAAACAGCGTCGCCTGAGCAGGATCAATGCCAGCTGCGATGTAATCGATCACGAGTTCGTACGTGTACGCTTCGATGACCTCGGGGGTTTCGTAGTGGGTGGTGAGCGCGTGCCAATCGGCCACGAAAAAGAAGCACGGGTGTTCGTGCTGCAATTTCGCCCAGTTTTTCAGCGCGCCATGGTAGTGGCCCAGATGCAATCGACCCGTAGGCCGCATGCCGGATAGAACTCTGTCAGGAAACATACGTGGGGTTTAAACCCTCAGTTAGCAAAGTGTTACGCAGTCGTCGTACAAATAGTGCGCAAAGTAAAGTGGATCAATCGATCAGATCAGGCGGTCTCGTTTAGATCACGTCGAGCGTAAAAATCGCTTTGTCGCGCCATCGAGATCTCGTAACCGCACTTGATCAATCGGCTGCAAAAGGTTCGCCGGGAGGCGAACGGTATAACTATGCAGCGATCAAGACAGTCCTATTATAGCGTATATCGATTTCATGCTGATATCTACCAGCGGCCACATGAATTTCCCCAGAATTCCTGTGATGATGAGGCCGATCAGGATAAACATGCCATACGGCTCGGTGCGAGAGAACGTATAGGCCCACTTGTTCGGCAGCAGCCCGGTCAAAATGCGCCCGCCATCGAGCGGCAACAAGGGGAAGAGATTGAACACCATCAGCAGCGCATTGACAAAAATACCAGCTTCCGCGACCAGCGCGAGAAAGTAGGTTGGGCCGGTCGCGCCCAGCATAATCGCGATTTTCGCGACAATGGCCCACACAATCATCATGGCGAGATTCGCCAATGGGCCGGCTGCGGCAACCCAAATCATGTCGCGTTTTGGATGTCGCAATGCGCCGAAATTCACCGGCACCGGCTTGGCCGCGCCGAACACGAACGGGCTCACCAGCAAGGTCACAATCGGCACCAGAATTGTCCAGGTGGGATCAATATGCTTGATTGGATTGAGCGTCATGCGGCCCAGCATATAGGCGGTCGAATCGCCAAAATAGCGTGCAGCATAGGCGTGTGCTGCCTCGTGCAGTGTGATGGCAAAAATCATCGGTATGGCGTACACCGTTATTTTTTGAAGAATGGCGGCATCCATTGAAGGCCTTGGCAGTCAGATTGATAAATTATTGTAGCGAGCGAACGTGCTCAGGTATCAAAACCAAAGCTGGCAATCTCGCCCTTGCCTTTGCGTATCAAAATGGGCGCCTGCTCCGACAAATCAATCACCGTGGTCGGCTCGATACCGCAGGCACCGCCATCGAGAATGAGATCGACCTCGTGCTCAAGTCGCGAACGAATCTCTTCAGCGTCGTTTAGCGGGTCCTCATCGCCGGGCAGGATCAGGGTGGACGAAAGTAAAGGCTCGTTTAATTCCGTGAGCAGGGCATGCGTGACCGGGTGCTCGGGCACGCGCACACCCACTGTCGCGCGCTTGGGATGCGCGAGCCGCCGGGGCAGTTCACGCGTTGCTTCGAGGATAAAGGTGTAGGTGCCCGGCGTATGCGCTTTCAGCAATCGATATTGCGCGTTGTTTACCTTGGCAAAAGTGCCAATGTCCGACAAATCCCGACAAACAAGGGTGAAGTGATGGCGCTCATCAACACCACGTATACCGCGAATGCGCTCCATCGCGCCTTTGTCGCCGATATGGCAACCAAGGGCGTAGCAGGAGTCCGTGGGATAGGCGATCAAGCCGCCTTTGCGGACGATATCGACTGCCCGCTTGATCAGTCGAATTTCAGGATGGGTTGGGTGTAAGGTAAAGAACTGACTCATTGCAAGACTGACCAGACCGGCACCAGATCGAGCGGGAGCAGTGGTAAAGCGCCCGGGTGGAAACGGCTTTCACCGAGCCCGTGGAAATCGGATCCGCGGGAAGCCATGAAATTAAATTCACGGGCAAGTGCGGCATATTCGCGGTACTGGTGTTTTTCATGGCTGCCAGTAATCACTTCAATGGCGGCACCGCCGCGCTGCTTGAATTCGGTCAACAATTCACGCATTTCCTGTTTTGAAAGCTTGTACCGTCCCGGATGCGCCAGCACCGCCACGCCACCTGCACCAGTAATCCATTGAATCGCGTCGTCGAGATCAGCCCACCAGTGCGCAACAAAACCCGGTTTGCCGGGTGTGAGGAAACGCGAGAACACGGCACCCACATTTTTTGCCGCCCCGCGCGCTACCAGCGCTCGCGCAAAGTGGGTACGGCCAATCATGTCCTTGTTCTCTGCAAACGTACAGGCATCCTCAAATACGCCCTCAATTCCCACTCGGGCAAGGTTATCGCCCATCTGCCGCGCACGATCAAGGCGTCCATCGCGAATTGCGGCGATTCCAGACATCAATGCAGGATCAAGCGGATCGATACCGAGCCCCACCACATGAATCGTGATCGGGTTAATATCGGCTGTCGTGGTCGCCGATGCGCGTGTCGGCCACGACACGGATAATTCAACACCGTGGATGAAGCGAAGATGCAGTTCCGCCGCCGCCGCCGCCGCTTCGGCAAGACCGCCGGTATTGTCGTGGTCTGTCAAAGCTACTGCGTCGCAGCCGCCTTTCTTTGCCAGTTCCACCAAATCCCGGGGTCGCAATAAGCCGTCAGAGAAGATGGAGTGGTTATGACAATCAAAATTTTGCACAAAAACAATCAAACTATTGTGGGAAAAGACAATCATAGCAGGCTCGATTCATTCGCCTTGCCGCGACTGCCCGTTTTCAAAGCCTGATCCAAAGATGGAAATCAAACCAATCCGCATGATGAGCAACGTTGTGGCCAACGCGAAAGATGACGCGCTTGCCGCACTGGATCAAAATTTTCATATCGTGACTGAAGTGATCCAGAAAACGCATCGCCAGCGCTACGCCGGGGCAACGGTCGGCGGTGGTGCCGGCGATGTGATCGTTTCGATCAACATCGTCAGCGATTTTCTGGCGCTGATGTCGCGGCTGGATGGTGAATACGGCCCCGATCGCGCTTTGCCAATTGAGGATGTGCCGGACGCGGTGGACGAAACATTGCGCTGCCTTGCCGAACTGGAAAGCTGGTTGATTCGTTTCGATCAGGCTGATCAACTCGCGCACCTGCAAGCCGTTGAAATCGGTGTCGGCTACTGGGCCATGCGTCACGGACTACCGATATTGGCAGTGGAGCCAATCGTGAATGCGCTCGCTACCCGATCAAATGCGGCCAAATCAACGCAGGAAACGGCGGCTGTCTACGCGATGATGCAGGGCTTTATCAGCCATTTTTCGCCGTCACTGAAAGCCGACCTCGAGCTCTCGAATCCGCAACGACCATGGCGGCTCTTGAACCTCAATTTCGCCATCACCGGCATCAGGACTGGCGACGCGGCCCTCATGCGCTACGCATTTGACACGCTCAATTCGCATCTGCCCGCTGATCGGACCGGGTTTTATGAGGACGCGCAGGCGTTGGCCTCCCAGCCCGGCTTCCCGCCCGCCACGCGGGTACTCATCGAGGCGGAATTTGCGCGTTGGACGCGAATCCACTAATCGTGAGAAAATGCTCAGTTGTTGTTTTTGCGCCGTAGCTAAATATTGTGTTTTTTCCGGTTTTTGAACCGTTCCCTTCCACGTTTATTTGTATTTGATGAAACTGCTTCTCGATTTTTTACCAGTCATCCTGTTTTTCGGGGCATACAAGTTAGCCGATATTTACGTGGCGACAGGTGTTGCCATCGCCGCGACCATTGCGCAAATTTCGTGGTCGATTTGGCGTCGCGAGAAAATCAAACCGGTGCAATGGATTGGCTTGGGTTTCATTCTGATTTTTGGCAGCGCAACCATCCTGTTACAAGACGAGTTCTACATCAAGGTCAAGTGGACATTGTTCTACGGCTTGATGGGATTCATGATTCTGGGCGCGGTGGCGCTGGGGCGTAACCCGATCAAAAGTGTGCTGGGGCAGGAGATTGAATTGCCGGATCATGTTTGGCGCAAGCTGTCGACATCGTGGGGCATTTTCTTTCTAACGTTGGCGGCGCTGAACCAGTATTTCGCGTCCACCCTTTCGCTTGATGCCTGGGTGAAGGTCAAAGTGTTTGGCGGGTCGGCGCTGAGTTTTTTGTTTGTGATTGCACAAGCATTCTGGATGGCGAAGTATTTGCCTGAAGAAGCCGTGCAAAAACCTAAAGAATCCTGAAGAGAAATCGTCGATACCGATGCTATACGCCATCATCTGTGAAGAGTTGCCCGGTGCGTTGGAAAAACGCCTTGCCAACCGGCCCGCGCATGTGGCACGACTCACACAATTGCAGGCTGAGGGCAGATTGGTTCTGGCCGGCCCTCATCCGCTGCTTGATGCCGAAGATCCAGGGCCTGCCGGTTTTTCCGGCTCGTTGATCGTTGCCGAATTCGCGTCGCGAGAGGCAGCAATCGCTTGGGCATCGGAAGATCCTTACTGTCTCGCAGGAGTATTTGCCTCTGTCAGCGTAAAGCCGTTCAAGCGCGTTTTCTAGGTCTACAGATGATTTCCACTTGCGATCAGATTACAAGCAGGCTCCAAGCGCTGTCGCCGTCGTTGATTAAAGTCATCGATGATTCCGCTTCGCACGCGGGGCATGCTGGCGCGGCTGACCATGCAGCGCGGACGGGTGCGGTCGACGGGACACATTTTGAACTCACCATCGTTGCCTCCGCCTTCACGGGCAAAACGCTGGTTGCGCGCCATCGCATGATTTACGATTTGTTGGGCGAGTTGATGAGTACGCGAATTCATGCATTGCGAATTGATGCGCGCGCTCAATAGGTGTCATTTTTTGATTCTGTTTTTTTGATTTTTCACTTACTGAAGGAAGACTTATGCAACACAATTTGAAAACTATCGTTGTCGCCCTTTCCGTAGCGCTTACTGCGATGTCGGCACCTTTGGCTCTCGCGCAGACTAAAGCCGAGAAAGCTGAAAAAGCGGCCCCCAAAGCAGCCAGGGCCGACGGCCGTTTGAGTGTCAATGGCGTTGCTATCCCCAATGCCTATTTCGACGCAATGAACCGCGAGCGCGAGCAATCCGGCCAGCCCGCGAACCCCGAGTTCGCAAACGCCATGAAAGACGAGCTCGTTAACCGCGAAGTTTTGTCACAGGCGGCCAAGAAGAAAGGCATCGACAAGTCACCGACAGTTGCCGCACAAATGGACATGGCGCGTCAAGCCGTGCTCATCCGCGCGTATTTTGAGGATTACGTCAAAGCCAACCCGATTAGCGATGCACAATTGAAAACTGATTACGACAAGTACGTCGTGCAATTGGGCGACAAGGAATACAAAGCGCGGCATATTCTCGTCGACAAAGAAGACGAGGCCAAGGCAATCATTGCATCGCTCAAGAAGGGCGAAACATTTGAAAAGCTGGCCAAGGAAAAATCCAAGGACACCGGTTCCAAAGACAACGGCGGCGATCTCGATTGGGCGCCTGCCGGTCGCTATGTTCCTGAATTCGGCAATGCCATTAAAGCGCTGCCAAAGGGTCAGCTGACCGACACGCCAGTCAAGTCACCATTTGGTTTCCACGTGATTCGCGTCGATGATTCGCGCGCAATGAAAGTGCCGTCATTTGATGAAGTGAAAGATAAATTCCGCCAGCAAGCGCAGCAGGACCAAGTCGCTCGTCTGGTGCAGGAATTGCGCGGCAAAGCCAAGATCGAAGAGAAATAACTTTTTGACATCGGCATGAAAACAAAAAGGCAGCCTCGGCTGCCTTTTTTGTTTTGATGGTTCATTCGCCCACCCGCTACCTGTAAATGCGCTCGCCATGACCGACTGATGATGCTAAACCAATCTTTGCAGCTTGCCTAGCATTGCGCGATTTGCACTGTTGCATTAACTTATCGATATGAACATTCCCGTCCGCGTGCAATTCGCAAAAGCTGGCAACCTGTATCGGTTGGAAGTCTGTGCCTCGCCGTTGCTGCCGCGGGAAGTCCCGCAGGTCGTTGAAGCCTTCACAACACACTGGTGCAAGCCTGAAGAAATTGAACGCGGCAAAGTAAAAGATGCCGTCGCCATCACGCTCACGGCAGACCACGAAATTCGCGCCGGCGAAAAACCTGCCGATATTGCCCGCACCCTCTCCTACGCCATCTGGCAAAAGCTGGATCGCTACGTAAAGGTAACGGTCGAAGCAACCTACCTCGGCGAAACGCCAGACAGCCATTTCGAATTTGGCGAAAGTGCATACGCTGAGGCGTTTGGAGCGCGGTTCGAGAACTAGCGTTTAGCGGAAAATTACCAAACTCTAGCATTGGCGGGCTTTCACAAGCACTTTTGCCCTGCCATGCCTGCCGAATGGCGATCTACGTTTTTATTGCGAACCGCCGCTATTTCCGAGCGCTCGCCGCAATATCCACCAGCGCACTCTCACGGGTACGGACCACCACCTGCTTTTTCCCATCGCCACTGACGGCGTATGGCAGCGGTAAGTTGTCCGGCACAACGCTGATTACGTGGTTGCCCGTCGCCACGAGCGGAAATTCAAACTTGCCCTGATTGTCCGTGCGTGTGGAGAATCTGCCATCGAGCAGGATCGTGACGTTGGCTGCACCGGTCTCGTTGGCGTCGCGCCGATCATTGTCGTTGGCGTCAAAATAAAGAAAGCCAACAATATTTCCCGCGCCCGAACCGGGTGCTCCACCAAGCGGTGCAATTGGCGTTCCAGCACGGTCTTCATAGCGCAACGTCAGGAACATGGCACGATCCCTCGCCACCGGCGTGAATAGCGGCGTTGGGATGAGCGTCGCAACACTTAGAATCGGCGCGTCTTCCCGGCGGTTATCGTAGTACGTCATCAGCATCGACCAACGCGTACTGATCCGCCAATTCAAACTCAGATTTGCTGAAACGCCGCGGCTGGTGCCCACATCGCGATTGGCCAGCCAATGCACGTTGCCCTCCAGCGACAAATTGTTGGTGAGGTCGAAGCCACCGTTGACCCCAAGATTGGCGCGGGTAATTTTTTTTTCTGCAATCGTTTCACGCGCCAGTGAAAGCGAGGTGCTCAACCTGCGGCCCGCTTCTGATGGCCACGCGTGATCCAGCGTGATTTGCTGGCTTCGCTGTCCACCAGTTGCTGAGGCAACATCGAGTTGCGCGCGTGTGGTTCCAACTCTGCTTTGCTGGTCAATAAACACGAGTGCGGCCTGTGCTGAATTATCTGCATGTCGCACGGTGACACCACCTCCGATGCCCAGCGAGCGATTGACTTGATAGCGGATACTGCCTGTGCCGTAGACGGCATCGACACCGCGCCCGGAAACGGAGCTCACGCTATCCACTCCGGCAGTCCACAGCCATTGCTGGCTCTGATAATTCACCCGGTAATAACCACCCAAAGAATCTTCGATGAACGGCAGATAGCCCCAGACCAATTGAGGGTCGAGCCTGAACAAGCCGTAGTTGTGGCGGTAGCGCCCATCGCGCGTTTCACCATCTAGCCATACCCCATTTCTGTGTGCGCTTTGGTTATAAGCGCTGTCGACGACGTTGAATTGCAATCGCGAATTCGCATCCTGCCACGACATGCTGCCATACCATGATCTACCCGAGGCTTTCGCGTCCGGCAGCGTCGTATCGAGGCCATTGTTGATGCCCTGCATGTCAGCGAATTGAATACCTGCCAGCCATTGCGGCGCAACGACCCACTGCGCACCACCTGTGAAAACGCGCCCACCCAAACGGGAAAAACCAGAAGCACGTAAACCATTGAATGTGCCCGGCTCGCCGACGCTAGCCTGAACTTGGATATCGCCATCGTGCAGCAATTCTGATTGAACACCAGCAATCGGAAAGGTCGGCAGAAAAAAACGGTACTGGTTGCGCGATAGCTCGATGGCCGGTGTGTTGAGCATGCCAGCACCGTTGTTGGCTCGCCAGCCACCGTCAAAGGCCAGACCCCGCTGCCAGATGGTGAAGAGGCTAGAATTGGGTCCGGCTCGAAACGTGCCGTCGATACTCCACGCGCCGTACTCGGTTGTATCGTATCGACCACCGATGCTAAAACCGTTTTCGCTGCGCGAAATGCCACCACTTTTAATATTGCTGGCAAAGCCTTCAATGCGCCATGAGCGGGGTTGACCGTCGGCATTGTACGCAAGGCTTGCTGCGTCATCGGTCAATGGCGGCAAGCTGCCGGTATCAATGAGGCGATCTTCGTAAGCGGGCGGCACGATTGGCACTTCCGGCTTTTTTTCCGGTGCCGACGATTGTGCCGTTATCGGCACGTTCGTTTGCGCCCACCCGGATTGCCATGGCGCGATGGAGAGGGCGAATGTGAGCGCAGTACCAATAAAGCGGGCTGCCCTTGACGACCCCTTCAGCGTCACGGTGCGAAGCGCTGCTCGAATGGGATGGATTTATCAGACCATTCCAGATTGCCGCGAATCGTGATCGGATAGACAACCTTGAGCGGCGCATCACGCTCACCGCGGGTGACGGTCAGCAAAATCACCCGTGTTTCGCCCGGCAATATTGGCAACGTGGAGATGGTGAACTCAAGCTTCTTGCCACTGGCGTCTGTGCCCGATAAAAATCCGTCGAGACGACCGTGGGCATTGCCGGTATTTTTAACTTGCAACACCGGTGTCGCCTCACCATCGACCAATGCTATCCGGGAAGAAATAACCTCCAGCTTTGGCGCGGCGTTGCCGACCGTCACATAAACGATGATTGCAATCCGACCGGCCAATGGGACTGGTGGCCCGTTCGTGGCTTTGATGGCTTGTTCATCGCCTTCAACCAGCAACGCAAATCGACATTCTCCCGGCGGCGCATCGGCTGGCACGGCAATTTCAAACCGATAGCGATATTTGCCACCACCTGACACACTGATCTCGCGTGCCTCAATAGCCACCCAAGGACGGCAACTGCCGGCCTGTAGGGTCTCATCGAAACTGACGCCGCCATTTTTATCCAGCGCCCACTCTGCTGTCTTCAGGTAGTACTTGGCCAACTGGGTACTGGCGTTAGTGATTTCAATGACCTGACGCGTCTTCTCGCCCGGTTTGGCAAACAACTCAAAGCGGGGTGGCGAAATGATGGCTGCGAATCCCTGCGCGTGAGCAACCCGTGCGCCGAACACGCCAAAAAGCATTGTGATGGCGCACAATAAAATGAAAAGCGGCTGAAAATATCCGTTGCGGGCGTGCAGATTATTCATGGTCTTCAGTCCACATCAATTTCAAAATAAAACTGCAGGCGTTGCGCCGACACTAGTCGCTGTCCATCGGTCTCGATTGTCAATGCGATGGTGTCTTCCAGAATCGCCGAGCGAATCGGCCCAGCATAAACCAGAGTGCGATTGCCTGAAATCAATTGTCCTGCCAATAAACGGCCTTGTGTGTTCCATGCTGCTTTGACGGGACCAATCGGCTGCTTGGAAAGCAGCATGTAAACCTTGCCGGTTTTATTCGCCCACGGCATCAAATTCAAGCGCACCGTCACCATGGTCGCGCCCTCCACCGTGCTGCCGGGCGTGCGATTGGAGCCCATGAATTTCCACTTCATTGCCGTATTGGCGTCGTGCGTGTACGAGCTCGAGTCATCGACGGCAAACGTGGCGGCAACGGCAGGCTGCACCAACATGGCGGCGAACATCAGCGCCAAAAAAGGACGCAATACTGTCATTGCCACTATCGGCGTGCGCGCACATTCGTCGCACTTGGCGGTGTATCTCATGGCGCGCTCAGCGTGTACCTTGCCGTGCCCCGGTAAGTGCCAGCGGCAACGACATTCGCGTTGAGATATGAAAATGTGTGGCAACTCTCGTTCCAGGTATTGACTGCAAATGTAGCCAGCGTCTGCGACCCTCCTGCGAATGTGCCTGCCGGAATTACCTGCGCGCCGGTGTCACCAATACCCGTGCTGGCCCAGCGAATCTGGTTGAAGGGGATGGTATCTCCACCAGCATTGACCAGGCCGCCAACTGGAGTGGCCACGGTCAATGTTGCGTTGCCCGCAGCACCTGGCATACGGAAAAATCCACCGATATACACCTGTTGGGTCGCGGGAGAGCAAAAGGTGAAGTTGTCCCAAAAACTTGTCGCCTGAGTACTGTTGGTTTGCATCGCTTGTGCTGCGCCGCTGCCAATCACATTGGCGGGCACTGTGACAGAAACTGTGTTGACTGTGGCATTGTTCGCGGGCGTTCCGCCGCCCTGCAACGTACCCGTAAATGATCCGTTGCCCACCACCAAATACACGACCCTGGAGCCGGGGTTAATGTTTACCGTAAAGCCCGAAGCCGATCCATGAATCAGAACGATCACCGCAAACATCGCGACGGGGATTGCCTTTCTGACGGTAGGCACTAAACGGTTCAATGCGCTGTTCATGACATTTACTCCGCTTGGTCAGACATCGATCCGGTAAAGCCCGGTTCAACTGTCAACATCTAAAAACTTGGCCGAAAAAAAGAGGTGTCCGGCATATCGCACGGACACCTCGGTATTTCGGGAGAGTGACCTTCTATTCGATGCGATTAAGGCATTGATGCAGTATAAGTCACACGACCATTGTTTACCCCAACACCACCGTAGGTACCAGCCGCAACAACCGCGCTGTTGGCGTAGCTATAAGTCCATCGTGCATCTTGATTGGTGATTTTTGCACCGGTCAGCGCAGCAAGGACACCTGCACTGGCACCGTTGGTTAGTACCGGTGCTGGCAGTGCGGTTGCGGACGTGAGCACTGCGGATGCAGTGGTAATTTCAGTGAAGGGGATCGTATCGCCGCCGCCATTGGAGAGGGCACCCGTCGCCGCTGACGATAGCGTCACCTGACCGTTGTTACCAGCTACTCTGGCGGTCACGACGCCAGCCGTCAAATCGCCACCAACACCAGCAATGGCACCGCCAACACCAACGTTGGCAGCCGGTACGGTGAACACAATAGAATCAAAGCTTCCAACACCCGCCGCGCCAACGCGTAACGAAATGAATTTCGGGATGATGATCGTGAAGTCGACCCTGGCCGAAGCGGTGAGCGGCGTGGCAACACCGGTCGTAAAGTTGGATTCGGCGCTGGCAAGCAACGGAACACCAAGAGCTAAAGCAAGAGCCGATTTAAGGATGATATTTCGCATGATTGGGCTTTCGAAAACGAGTTGGTTGGTGAAGACTGAATAATGAAGGATTCAATCGATGAATACTGTGAACCAAATCACAAAAATTCGTCATTTGGCTTGGATTGTGTCAACGATTGTAAATTTGAGGGCAAACGTACATGTGAAGCTCAGTTGGGGTTAACGGTGCAGAGCGGTAGATGGTTGACGCTTCCATACAAACAGCTGCGGCATCAGTCAAATTGCATCTTACAAATACGCAACTGCTTTAGAGATGAGATCACCGGACGATTTTGTACTCAAAGCAATTGCCGCAAAATAAAAACGGGGCCGTGCGCCCCGTTTTCATTTTGGTGGAGATGAAGAGGATCGAACTCTCGACCTTCGCATTGCGAACGCGACGCTCTCCCAGCTGAGCTACATCCCCGAAACCAAAAATATTCTAGCGCAATCGCGTAAACCCCATCAAACACCAATCAAGTATTGAGATTGATCATCGCACCCCGGATCAATCCGAAACTCGGCTCGCGTCCGATTGCTTGATTGATTGCATCAGCCAACCGGGCGGGCTCGTCGGTGCCGATCAGAAATTGTTTGCCATCACGCATTCCAACAATCACAGCGTCACGTCCGGAAACGCTGTAGAGCCAGCCGCGTGTGGTGATGCGTATGCCGAAGCCGCTGATAAGCGCAGTTTTGGTTGGCAACACACCGGCAATTTCGCTCAATGCAACACACTTTGCGGGCCAACCGAATATTCCGCACGCAGCGCAAAATTTTTCGCATTCCACCTTGCAGGTCAGCGTGGTGAATGTGACCACAGAGGCCACCAGCAGCAATGCCAGCGTCGAAAACATCGACACCGAGATGCCGACCAAATCAACGCGGAAAAACAGCCAGCCGAGAATAGCAAGCCCAACGCCATGCGCGATCAAACTTTGCGTGCCGATTTGGCGATGTGAATAAATTTTTTGCATGGCCGCGAGTATAGCGGCCTTGTGGCAAAAAACATTTTGCTTGCTACACCTGCGGAAGCTCAATCCCGCGGACGGCAATTTTTTCCGTCTCAATCGTGTGCGCAAGTAACTTTGAAGCCTGGTAAATCGCGCTAATGGTCGGCGTGGGCACGCCAGTCAACTGGCCAAGCTCAACGACCGAGCCCACCAATGCATCGATCTCGATGGCGCGCCCGGCTTCGACATCCTGCAGCATGGAAGTTTTGTGTCGGCCAACTTTCTCGGCACCTTCGATGCGCTTTTCAAGGCTCACGCGAAACGACGCGCCGAGTTTTTCGGCGACGGCCTGCGCTTCTTTCATCATGTTCGCGGCCAATTCACGGCCCAGCGGAAACTGGCAAATATCCTGCAAGGTCGCGTGCGAGAGCGCCGAAATTGGATTAAACGTGAGATTGCCCCACAGCTTCAGCCAGATTTCGTTGCGGATGTTTTCCAGCACCGGCGCTTTCAGCCCGGACTTCACAAAAACATCGGAAAGGTCTTTGACGCGATTGCTGACCGACCCATCCAGTTCGCCGAGCGGAAAACGGTCGCCTTCCACATGCCGAACCACACCGGGTGCGACCAATTCCGCTGCCGGATAAACCACGCAACCAATGATGCGCTCTGCCGGAATACCGTCTTTGCAAACGCCGCGCGAATCGACGGCCTGAACTGTGCTACCCGCCAACGGGCCACCATGTTTGTGGAAGTACCAGAACGGGATGCCGTTTTGCATCGTGATGATAGTGGTCTTCGGCCCGAGCAGCGGCGGCAGTTGATACACCACGGCTTCGACCTGATGCGATTTCAACGCGAGAATCACGCAATCGACATGGCCAACCGCTGCAAAGCTGTCGGTGGCTTTTGCGCCCTTGGCTTCGAGTACGGTGCCGTCGTTCATTTTCACGATCATGCCGCGCGTACGAATGGCGTCGAGATTTTTCCAGCGCGCTATAAAAGTAACATCCTCCCCCGCATGCGCAAGTTTCGCGCCCACGAAGCCACCGATGGCACCCGCGCCGACGATACAAAATTTCATTATTTCCCCTAATCGCTGTTACAGACTGAATCAAGAGTAATGGTGCGTTGCACAATAATACCTTGATAGCCGTCAATCGGGGAAGGCGTTGCGCCTTACATCTTTGTTTTAAATCACAATTTTTTGTGATGCCAGCGCAGTTCTAGGGAGATTTTTTGCGATTTATCGCCACCAACAAGGCAATCCCGGCCAATATCATCGGCAGTGAAAGCCACTGCCCCATCGACATGCCAAACGAAAGCAATCCCAGAAAGCTATCCGGCTCGCGCGTAAATTCCGCCAGAAACCGGAAGCTGCCGTAACCGATCAGAAATATCGCCGACACCGCGGCCACCGGTCGCGGTTTTCGCGCATACACCCAGAGAATCACAAATAGCAGAATCCCTTCCATCGCGAATTGGTAAAGCTGCGATGGGTGACGCGCAATCGCGGTGGCGTCCGCCTGCGGAAACCACATTGCCCACGGCCACACGCTCGGGTCGGCTATGCGCCCCGGCAATTCACCATTGATGAAATTACCGAGCCGCCCTGCTGCCAAGCCGGTGGGCACCAACGGCGCAATGAAATCGGTCACCTGAAAAAAAGTGCGGTTGGTCTTTCTGCCGAATAGCAGCATCGCCACCAACACGCCAAGGAACCCGCCGTGGAAGGACATGCCGCCCTGCCAGATATAGAAAATCTCAATTGAATTTGAAAGGTAGTACATCGGCTTGTAAAAAAGCACAAAGCCAAGCCTGCCGCCAAGCACCACCCCGAGCATGCCGTAAAAAAGCAGATCGTCGAGATTTTCTTTCGTGAAACCCATATCGGGTCTGCGCTTCATATGCATGCGCCCGAGCACCAGAAAAAGCACGAAGGCGGCGACGTACATGAGGCCATACCATCGGATGGCGATGGGGCCTAGCGAGAGTGCGATAGGGTCGAATTGGGGGTGGATGAGCATGAATGGTTTGCCAGATAGTTGGGTACCCCGCTATCCCTCACCCTAGCCCTCTCCCAGAGGGAGAGGGAACATTTATTGTTAATTAGGAGTGTGTGTTTTTGCCTCTCCTTTGGGAGAGGCCGACGCACCGCGGCGGGTGAGGGAAAGCGGTAAAAGAAAGAGTGATTATCGCATTGGCTCAGCTGCGTGCCGCCGAGTGCGTCACTCGCCAGCGACGCAAAAAATTCAATCCGCCTTAATCCCAGCCTGCTTCACCACATCGTTCCAGCGCGCTGCCTCGACCTTGATGAAATCAGCAAATTCCTTTGGCGTACTCGTAGACGGTTCCGCAGCTTCCGCTTTCAGGCGATCCGCAACAGCAGCAGTCCTGCCTGCTTCCGCCGCCGCCTGTGCGAGCTTCTGGATGATCGCATCCGGCGTACCCGCAGGTGCAATCAAGCCATACCATTGCGAAGTCTCGAACCCCGGATAGCCTTGCTCGGCAACGGTTGGTACATCCGGCATCGCGGGTGAGCGCTTGGCGGTGCCGATGGCAATCGGGCGCAACGTGCCGGCCTTCACATGCGCCAGCAGTGGTGGCGCGCCAGTGAATGTGCCGTCCGTGCGACCGGCGAGCAGATCGGTCATCATCGGGCCCGTACCTTTGTAGGGCACATGCGTGGCGGTGAATCCCGCCGTCAATGCGATATAGGCCATCGCCAAATGCCCCGAGCTGCCGTTGCCGGCCGAACCGTAATTAAGCGCCCCCGGATTCTGCTTCGCGTACTCGACAAACTCTTTCAGATTCTTCACTTTCATTTTTTCCGCGTTCACCACCAGCAGGCTTGGCACTTTCGCCAGCAGCGTGATCGGCACGAAGTCCTTGACCGGATCGTAAGGTAGTTTCGCAAACATGGCCGGGTTCACAGCGAGTGTGCCGACGTGGCCGAGGATGATCGTGTAGCCATCCGGCGCGCTGCCCTTTACTTCCAGCATCGCGATATTGCCCGCACCACCGGGCTTGCTTTCAACGACAACAGATTGGCCGAGTATTTTCGACATTTCGCCCGCAAACGAACGCGAAACGATATCCGAACTGCCGCCCGGCGCGAATGGCACCAGCAGGCGGATCGGTTTATTGGGATACTGCGCATGGGCGGCACCAGTTACGAGCGCGGCCATCACCGCACAGACAGCCAAAATTTTCTTTTGCATATTGCTCCTCACGTTATTTGTTTTTCATCACAAGCGGAATTCCCGCATCCGGTAGAATCACCCTCAATTCTGCATCGTAATCCGGATGTAGTCACGCAATAGAAAACTGGCCTCTCTCCGAATACAGTTCCTCTCCCAAGCATGGGAGAGGATGCCCGACAGGGCAGGTGAGGGAAAAGCCGCCGCAAATCACAACATTCAAATTAGCTGAGCCAAAATGACCACCCCCACCACCCCAAAATACCGCTCCTTCGCCATCACCCAAGGCAATGAGCGCGCACCCAACCGTTCCATGCTGCGCGGCATCGGCTACCAGGATGACGACTTCAAAAAACCCTTCATCGGCTTGGCCAACGGCCACTCCACCCTCAACCCCTGCAACGCCGGCATCCAGCCACTGGCAGATGCCGCCGATGCCGCCATCCGCGAAGCCGGCGGCATGCCGCAGATGTTTGGCACCATCACCGTCACCGACGGCATCTCGATGGGCACCGAAGGCATGAAGTATTCGCTGGTCTCGCGCGAAGTGATCGCCGATTCCATCGAGACTGCCTGCCAATCGCAATTCATGGACGGCGTACTCGCCATCGGCGCGTGCGACAAAAATTTACCGGGGGCCATGATCGGCGTGCTGCGCATGAATATCCCCGCCATCATGGTCTACGGCGGCACCATCAAGCCCGGCCATCACAAGGGCCAGGACTTGCAAGTCGTTTCCGTGTTCGAAGCCGTCGGCGCGTTCAATGCCGGCAAGATGAGCGAGGAAGATTTCGGCTGCATCGAGCGCTGCGCGATCCCCGGCGTGGGTGCTTGCGGTGGCATGTACACCGCCAACACGATGTCGAGTGCCTGCGAAGCGATTGGGATTTCGCTGCCCTACTCCAGCACCATGGCTGCTGAAGATGAAGAGAAAAAAGAATCCGCCGCCGAATCCGCGCGCGTGCTGCTCGATGCCGTGAAGAACAACATCCGTCCACGCGACATCGTCACCCGCAAATCATTAGAGAACACCGTCGCCGTCATCATGGCCG
>JAYURJ010000010.1:0-20953 GCA_043756275.1 Betaproteobacteria bacterium
TTCGCGTGCGACCACCATGCCACCGACCATGTCGGAGTGGCCGTTCAAATATTTGGTGACCGAATGCACGACCAGATCGAAGCCGTGGTCGAGTGGGCGTTGAACGTACGGCGTGGCGAAAGTGTTGTCGGCGACAGAAATTAGTTTATGTTTCTTCGCAATCGCCGCGACAGCTGAAAGATCAACCAGTTTCAACAACGGATTGCTGGGCGATTCGACCCAGATCATTTTTGTGTTGGGCTTGATGGCGGCTTCAATCTTCGATGGGTCGGTCATGTCCATGAAGGTGAACGAGAGTCCGGCGGAACGCTTTCTCACATTTTCAAACAGGCGATAGCTGCCGCCGTACAAATCATCCAGCGCGATGACGTGGCTGCCGGTGTCCAGCGTATCTAGAATCGTCGCGGATGCGGCGAGACCGGAGGCGAATGCAAAACCCTGCACGCCGTTTTCCAGATCCGCCACACAGCGCTCGAAGGCCATGCGTGTGGGGTTGTGCGTGCGGCCATACTCGAAGCCCTTGTGCACGCCGGGGCTCGATTGCACATAGGTGGAAGTGGCATAGATGGGCTGCATCACGGCACCGGTGGTGGGGTCGGGTTCTTGTCCGGCGTGGATGGCGCGGGTGCCGAAGAGGTGTTTGGTTGTCATAATTATTTTGCCCTGCGACGTAAGTAGTTGAGTAAATCGTAACGCGTAATCAGCCCAAGAAATTTCTCACCATCCTGCACGATCGCGACGAACCCCTTATCAAAAATCGGCAGCAATGCGGCGACAGGTTCAGACACTTGAATAGTTTTAATTTTTTCCGTCATCGCACCGACGACCTTGGTCGTGAATCGCGATTCATCGCCGATCACGGCCATCAGGATGTCGGATTCATCGATGATGCCGACGACTTGTTCGTTGTCCAATACCGGCAGTTGCTGAAAATCATAAAGCTTCATGCGCGCATAGGCGGTTTGCAGCGTGTCGTCGGATTTGATGGTGATGGTGGCGCGGTCATTGTGGCGACGGGCGACGAGGTCGGACAAATCGCCTTTGACCGGACGCTCGATGATGCCCTGATCAACCAGCCAGTAATCGTTGTACATCTTCGATAGATATTTGCCGCCCACATCGCAGACGATGGTGACCACGCGTTTCGGCAACGTTTGTTCGCGGCAATAACGCAGCGCGGTGGCCAGCAATGTGCCGGTGGATGACCCACCCATAATGCCTTCTTTTTGCAGCAGCTCACGCGCCGCGAGCAGCGCTTCGCCGTCGCCAATCGCATAGGCTTTTTTCGCAAGTGTGATGTCGAGATTGGCGGGCACATAATCGCCCCCAATACCTTCGACCAGCCATGAACCGCTGGGGCCGTGTGTGCCAGTGTTGACGATCTCATTGAGGATCGAACCTTTGGGATCGGCCAACACCATTTCTACATGCGGCGCGACGCGTTGAAAATAACGGCCCAGGCCGGTGATGGTGCCGCCACTGCCCACACCCGCGACGACGGCATCAAGCCTGTGTTCCATCTGTTCCCAAATTTCCGGCGCGGTCCAGTCTTCATGCGTCTGCGGATTAGCCGGGTTTGAAAATTGGTCGATGCAATGGGCACTTTCCCCTCGTGCCTGCATTTCGGCGGCGATCCGTTTAGCCATGTCCTGATAATACTCAGGATGACCTTTAGAAACGTCCGAGCGCGTCATGACAATCTCAACACCCATTGCGCGCAAATGGAAAATTTTCTCCTGACTCATCTTGTCGGGAATCACCAACAATAGTTTGTAGCCTTTATGAATCGCAGCCAACGCCAAGCCCAATCCGGTATTGCCGGCAGTGGCTTCAACGATGGTGCCACCGGGCTTGATTTTGCCGTCGCGTTCGGCGGCTTCGATCATGCGCAGACCAATGCGATCCTTGATCGAGCCTGCCGGATTGTTGCATTCGAGCTTCGCGAAGAGCTCGCAGGGACCGGTATCGAGATGCGTGAGTTTGACCAGCGGTGTGTCGCCGATGAGGTCGAGAACGTTGCCGTATTTGGACATTGAAGAGGAGCGGGTCATCGATTAACCTTGGGTTTGAAGCACAGCCGCTTTTGGCGGCGGGGCTTGAGTAGAAAAAAGTATTTTACGCTGATGGGTGGTTGGCTCTCAGTGCCGAAGGAAATGCTGAATTGATCAAACTCTAGCATTGGCGGGCTTCGCAGAACAAAAGCGCGCCACAACGCCCGCCAATGCTAGAACTTATGAATAAGTCATCGCATTGCTCAGCGTGTCAAAATCGTCACTACACAAGGGAGAACGTCATGAGCGCTGCAAAACTTTTTGATTTATCGGGTCGCGTTGCATTGATCACCGGGGGCTCCCGCGGGCTGGGCTTGCAGATGGCGCATGGCTTTGGCGCGATGGGTGCCAAGCTCGCGTTGACGGCGCGCAAGGAAAATGAATTGGCGGATGCCAAAGCAGAGCTGCTCGCCAAAGGCTACGACGTTTTCACCTTCGCCAGCGATCTTGCCAAGCCGGAATCGCTCGAACCGATGGTCGATGCAGTGCTGAAAAACTTCGGTCGCATCGACATCTTGATGAATAACGCCGGCGCATCGTGGGGCGCGCCGGCCGAGAAATATCCGCTCGAGGCGTGGAATAAAGTGATCGGTATCAACCTCACTGGTACGTGGCTGGTGACGCAACTGGTGGGCGCGAAAAGCATGATTCCTAATAAATCAGGCAGCATTATCACGGTGGCGTCGGTCGCTGGGCTGCGTGGCCAATTAGGCCCCATGCAAACCATCGCGTACAACACCAGCAAAGGCGGCCTCATCAATTTCACTCGTGCGTTGGCGGGCGAGTGGGCGCAGTACGGCATTCGTGTGAACGCATTGGCACCGGGATTTTTTCCGTCAAAAATGAGCGATGGCCTGCTCAAGGTGTTGGACAAACAAATTCTTGGCATGACGCCGATGGGACGCCTGGGCGGCGATGAAGATTTGATGGGCCCGGCGATTTTTCTGGCCTCTGATGCAGCCAGCTACATGACAGGACAAACGCTATCTGTGGACGGTGGTATGACAGCGGTTTAGGTTGCGCGGCCTTCCAGCATCGACTGCGCAACGGCTTCTGCGACTTTGATGCCATCCACCCCCGCTGACAATATCCCCCCCGCGTAACTGGCACCCTCGCCGGCGGGATAAAGCCCTCGCACATTAAGACTTTGAAAATCCTCACCGCGCGTGATGCGTATCGGCGATGAGGTGCGCGTTTCAACGCCAGTTAGCACGGCGTCATGCATCGCAAATCCGCGAATCTGTTTATCGAATGCGGGAATCGCCTCGCGGATTGCGGCAATTGCATAGTCGGGCAAGCTGGTGAAAGCAGGGTCGCCAGCCCCACCAAGATCAACCAGATGCACGCCCGGTTTGTACGAGGGGATGACCTCGCCAAATTGTGTCGATGGTTTGCCGCCGAGGAAATCACCCACCAATTGCCCCGGTGCTTCATAGGTGCCGCCGCCCAATTCAAACGCGCGCGATTCCCACGTGCGCTGGAATTCAATCCCCGCCATTGGGTCGCCCGCGAATTTTCCCGGAAAGTCGCGCGGGTCAATGCCGACAACGATGCCAGCATTCGCATTGCGTTCGTTGCGCGAATATTGGCTCATACCGTTCGTCACCACGCGCCCCACTTCCGATGTTGCCGCCACGACAGTGCCGCCGGGACACATGCAAAAACTGTATACGCTGCGCCCATTGCTGGCGTGATGCACCAGCTTGTAATCGGCCGCACCCAGCAATTCATTGCCCGCATTCACGCCGAGTCTGGCGCGGTCGATCAGCGATTGCGGATGTTCGATACGAAAACCGATCGAGAACGCTTTTGATTCCAGATAAACACCGCGGTCATGCAGCATCTGGAAAGTGTCGCGCGCGCTGTGGCCCAGCGCCAGCACCACGTGATCGGCGCGAATTTCCTCTACGCGATTGCTGGCCATATCCAGCACCTTGACGCCGCGCAACTGGCCGTTTTCAATATGCAGATCCGTCAGCCGATGCATGAACCGCACCTCGCCGCCGAGCGCAATAATTTCTTCACGCATTTTTTCCACCACACCGACCAGCCGAAACGTGCCGACGTGCGGCTTGCTCACGTACATGATTTCCGGCGGCGCACCGGCTTTGACAAACTCCATCATCACTTTGCGGCCCAGATAGCGCGGATCCTTTATCTGGCTATAGAGTTTTCCATCTGAAAAAGTGCCCGCGCCGCCTTCACCGAATTGCACATTCGATTCCGGGTCAAGGATGCGTTTTCGCCACAGCCCCCACGTGTCTTGTGTGCGTTCGCGCACCTGCTTGCCGCGCTCCAGCACGATGGGTTTGAAACCCGTTTGCGCCAGGATGAGTGCGGCAAAAATACCGCAAGGGCCGAAGCCAATCACCAGGGGCCGCAACGATTGCACAGCAAAAAAATCCGCAGGCGCGTGCGCTACTGAGTGGTAGGTGGTGTCAGGAGACGGCAGCAGATTCCGGTCACCCCGAAATTTTTTCAACAGATGTGCTTCGCTGTTGACGGTGACATCAACGCTGTACACAAACAGCAGGGCAGCCTTCTTGCGCGCATCGTAGCTGCGTTTAAAGACTGCAAAATCGATCAGATCAGCATCCGCGATGTCGAGCCGCTTGATGATTGCTGCACGCAGCGCTTCTTTTGGATGCTCCAGCGGCAGGCGTAATTCGGTAATGCGTAGCATGGTTGCAGTTATTGGAGTGTGGCCGAATTTTAGCTTAACTGCTCCTACGTCTTTGCAAGAAAAACCAGGTTACAAAACTACAAAAACCGCTGCGCAAGCCACCACGCCACTGCCGCCATAAACGCCGAGCAAGGAATCGTAAGCACCCACGCCCACACAATGCCGCCAGCCACGCCCCACCTGACGGCGGAAAGTTTATTGGCCGCACCGACACCGACGATAGCGCCGGTTATGGTGTGGGTGGTGGACACGGGAATGCCGAGTGCGGTGGCGGTGAACAAGGTGATTGCCCCCCCTGTTTCTGCACAAAACCCGCCGACCGGTTTCAGTTTAGTGATTTTTTGTCCCATCGTTTTGACGATGCGCCAGCCGCCAAACATGGTGCCCAGACCAATGGCTACGTAACAGCTCACAATGACCCAGTTAGGCACCGGATCTTTGACACTGATCGTGCCGGCCGAGATCAACAGCATCCAGATAATGCCGATTGTTTTTTGCGCGTCATTACCGCCGTGACCGATGCTGTAAAACGATGCCGACAGCAATTGTAGCCGCCGAAACCATCGGTCTACTTTGCGCGGCGCAGTGCGACGCAATGTCCAGGCCACCAACACCATCATCAGTGACCCAAGCAGGAAGCCGAGAAATGGTGAGATCAGAATGAACATCACGGTTTTTGTCACGCCGCTGGCGATTAACGAACCGGTGCCAGCCTTGGCCACTGCGGCACCGATCAGCCCGCCGATAAGTGCGTGCGAGCTTGATGAAGGAATGCCGTAGTACCATGTGATGACGTTCCAGGTGATCGCGCCGACGAGCGCACCCAGAATGACATAGTGGTCAACCACCGCAGGCTCGATGGTGCCTTTGCCCACTGTTGCTGCAACCGTGAGCTGAAAGATAAAGATGGCGATCACATTGAAGAATGCCGCCCAGATAACCGCGTATTGTGGTTTCAATACACCGGTGGAAACAATTGTGGCAATAGAGTTTGCGGCATCGTGAAAGCCGTTCATGAAATCGAATATCAATGCGACGATGACCAGAAACACGATCATTTCAAAACTGATGGATAGCGAAGCCAAGTCGTCTCCTCAATGTGCCGGAAATTAAACGGCTCAGGCGTTTTCCAGAACGATGCCTTCGATCACGTTCGCCGTATCTTCAGCCCGATCAGTCACCGACTCAAGCAGTTCGTAAATGGCTTTCAATTTGATCAGCTCGCGGGTGTCCGGCTCATCGCGGAATAGCTTGGACATGGCAGAGCGCATCACCCGGTCGGCCTCCGATTCCAGTTGATCGATTTCGCTGCAAATCCGTAATATCGCCTGTGAGTTATCCAGATTGGAGAGCATCCCTACCGCAAGCTTTACCTTCTCGGCGCAGGTGACGCAGATTTCAGCCAACTTTCGCGCCGCATCGGTCACCTCTCGCACATCGTAGAGCACCACGCATTCAGCCACGTCTTCCATCAAATCAAGAATGTCATCCATCCGGCTGATGAGCTTGTGGATGTCTTCGCGGTCGAGCGGGGTGACAAACGTCTGGTGTAAAAGATGGATGGTGTCGTGGGTGATTTTGTCGGCCTTCTTTTCAATCGAGCTCACGTTCTGCGCGTGGGCCACGCGATTGCCCATGTCACGCATACACAGATTCAGCTCGTGGGCACCGTCAACGACGAGGCTGGCATGGTCGTTGAACAAATCAAAGAAGCGGCCCTCTTTGGGCATCAAGCGTCCGAACATAAAGCACCTCAGCAAGTGTTGGCGGGTTTTATGACGTTTTTGTGACTGGCAGGATTGTAGCGGAAACAACGTGCGGGACTTGCAATAACTATTGAAACAACCGAAGCAGCCGAATCCGGCAAAAGACGGAATCAGCTAAAATAGTGAAAACATCAATATTTGGCTAAACAGCCCAACGATTTTTTTGGAGGAAGCATGAAATTAAAGAATATTCTTTTGGCAAGCGTCATGTGTGCGGCAAGTAGCTTTGCCAGCGCGCAAACCTACCCGACTAAACCGATCAACATGATCGTGCCATTCGCCGCAGGCGGGCCGACCGACACTGTCGCACGCACGGTGGCGGCACTGATGTCCAAATCACTCGGGCAAACGGTCGTCGTCGAGAACGTGGGTGGTGCCGGCGGCAATATCGGCAACGAAAAAGTGGCCAAGGCAGCGCCCGACGGTTACAACATCCTGCTAATGCACATTGGCATTTCCACCAGCGCCACCTTGTATCGCAATCTGCGCTACAACGCCGTCACCGACCTCGAGCCCATTGGCCTCGTTACCACCGTGCCGATGACGATCATCGGCAACAAAGATTTCCCGCCGAATAACGTGAAAGAGCTGATCACCTACGTAAAAGCCAATAAAGACAAAGTGTCGTATGCTAACGCCGGTATCGGTGCCGCATCGCATCTGTGCGGCATGCTGTTCATGAGCGCCATCCAAACCGATTTGCTGACGGTTCCCTACAAAGGTACCGCACCGGCGATGACCGATCTGCTCGGTGGCCAGGTAAATTTCATGTGCGACCAGACCACCAACACCACCTCGCAGATCAAAGGCGGCAAGGTCAAGGTCTATGGCGTCACCAGCAAAACCCGCGTCGCGTCGCTGCCTGATGTACCGACCATGGACGAAGCCGGTTTCAAGGACTTTGAAGTGGGTATCTGGCATGGCATGTGGGCACCAAAGGGTACGCCCAAGCCGATCATCGACAAGCTCAATGCGGCATTGAACGAAGCGCTCAACAATGATGACCTGAAAAAGAAATTCGCTGATCTGGGTACCGCGCCGGAGCCAGTCGAGCGCCGTAAGCCTGACGTGCTGCGTGCATTCCTGCCAGCTGAAATCGCCAAGTGGGGACCGATCATCAAGAAGGCCGGCGTTTACGCAGATTGATATTGCGCTGCAATTGAAGTTCCTGAAAACGCCCGGTAAGCCGGGCGTTTTCATTTGCGGCTAAACTTTTGCAGCTAAACTTACCGCATGGTAAAAAAAACCTTCACCCAAAACACCATCGCGATGGTGTACGACTTCGATGGCACGCTCTCGCCGCAGCCGATGCAGGAGTACACCGTGTTACCCAAGTTCGGCATTGAGCCCGAGGCGTTCTGGGCGCGGGTGCACAAAGAGGCGACCGAGACCGATTCCGACCCGATGCTCGTCTACATGCGGCTGATGATGGAGATGCTCTACAAAAATGACGACGTGCGCATCACGCGTAAGGATTTTTCGGCGATGGCGGCGGGCATCCAATATTTTCCGGGGGTTGAGGAATGGTTTCCCAACATCAACGCCTACGTAAAAAAACACGGCGGCACGGCGGTAAACGTGCACCACTATATTATCTCGGCCGGGCAAAAGGAAATTCTGGAAGGCGTTTCGATACGCAAATACTTTAAACAAATTTACGCATCCGAATATCACTTCAACCAATACGGCATCGCCACATTTCCGAAATTGTTGATCACCGATACGTCAAAGACGCAATTCCTGTTTCGCATCAACAAGGGTAAAGAGGCGATGTCGGAATCGATCAACGAACACATGCCCGAAAGTGAGCGACCGATTCCGTTTTCCAACATCATCTACATCGGCGACGGCATGACCGACGTGCCGTCAATGGCGCTCACCACCAAAAGCGGTGGCCATTCGCTGGCTGTGTTCAACCCCAAGCTCGCCAGGAGCAAGACCACTTGCGTACGGCTGCTCGATGCAGGGCGCGTTGATTTTATTGCGCCAGCCGATTACCGCGCCACCAGCAAGCTCACCAAACGTGTGCACTTGCTGCTTGATTCCGTCATTGCGGGCATTGCGTATCAGGCCGAAGTGGCGGCGTGCAAAGCTGAGAATAGCTAATTAATGAGGCCGTTGGCGTATTCGCTGCTACGCGATTTGTCGCACGAACATTTCACTTCAGGCGTCCGGCTCGCCGAGAAATACGGCGTCTCCCGCAGCGCCATTTCCGATGCGCTGCGTGACGCTAACGAATCAGGCATCGCCATCTTCAGCCTGACTCGCAAAGGCTATCGGCTGGCAGCACCTATCGAGCTGCTGGAGGTTGATCGCATCCGTGCGGCGCTGGGTGCTGTGGCAACCCGCGTGGATGTGGTGGTGCTCGACACGATCGATTCGACCAATTCCGAATTGATGCGCCGCGCCAGCGCTGGTGCGCCCGGCGGATTGTGTTTGGCGACGGAATTGCAAACGGCAGGCCGTGGGCGGCGCGGGCGGCATTGGCATTCGGCGCTAGGCGCATCGCTCACGTTTTCATTGTTGTGGCGGTTTGATAAAGGTGCCGCGCAATTAGGCGGGCTGTCGCTGGTGGTTGGGCTCGCGGTGCTGCGTGCGTTGCATGATCTGGGGCTGCCTGATCTGGAGCAGAGCCAGTCAGATGCCGTGGGACTGAAGTGGCCAAACGATATTGTCGCGGGGAATGCGAAACTGGCGGGCGTGTTGATCGAAACGCAAGGCGATATGTTGGGGCCCACAACGGTTGTGATCGGTATCGGCATCAATGTGAACGTGAGCGAAAATTTTAAAATGAGCATCAACCAAGCCGTGACCGACGTGAACGCAATATGCGCGCAAGGTGAGCGCCCACCCTCGCGTAATCGCCTGCTGGCGCAACTGTTGCAGCAGCTTGTGCGCGCACTCGATGAATTTCGGCTGACTGGTTTCAGCGGCTTTAAATCAGCATGGCAAAAACACCACGTGCTGCAAGGCAAACCGGTTCACGTGCTGTTTGGCGATGGCAGTACGCTGGACGCGACAGTGAAAGATGTTGCCGATGACGGCGCCCTGATCGTGACGATCAACGGCAAAGAGCTGCACGTGACGGCTGGAGAAGTCAGCCTGCGGGCAATTGCTGTCAAAGCAAAAAAATGAGCGCCCGTATTTTGGCAATCGACGCTGGCAACACGCGCATCAAATGGGGTGTGCATGATGGGCACGAATGGTCTTTACGCGATGCTGTCGATGTTGCCGACTTCGCAGGCAGCCATGCATTTCGTGATGTGCTCACGGCCTCAGCAATTGATCAGATCGTCGCATCCAATGTCGCCGGATCATCCGTGGCAAAAGCGATTGAAGATGAAACCCAAACTCTCGGCAAACCGATTTTATTTATTGCAGCCAAAGCGCAGCAATGCGGTGTCGTGAATGGCTATGAGAATCCCGCACAACTCGGCAGTGATCGTTGGGCCGCGCTCATCGGCGCGCACGTCGCCGCGCATGATGCGCCGCGCGCGCAATTGGTGGTGATGGCAGGCACCGCATTAACAGTCGATGCACTCTCCGCCGACGGCCATTTTCTTGGCGGCATTATCGCGCCGGGCATGATGTTGATGCATCGCGCCCTGAATCGTGGCACTGCGCAATTGCCCGCAGCACATGGTCAATACCAGACATTCCCGATCAATACCGTCAATGCCATTACCGCTGGTGCAATCGAGGCCTGCGCGGGCGCTGTGCAGCGGATGGCGACGCATATGGCGGCGCAGGTCGGGGACATGCCGCGCTGTATCGGCAGCGGTGGTGCCATGCACGTATTGGCGCAGCACCTTCCCTTTCCGGTTTCGATCAACGACAATCTGGTGCTTGATGGCCTGCTTGCCATCGCCAATAGTGGCCGCCATCCCCGCTAACCCCAATCAATCCCGAATCGATTCATGGCCCGTCTCCTGTTTTTTCTGTTGCTGATTATGAACGTGGCACTCGGTGCCCACATTTACCTGAGCGAAACCAAGCCCAAGGCGGAAGCGCCGCGTGAAGTCAATCCCGGCGCACTCAAGATCGTGTCCGTGACCGACCCCGGCAAAGCGCAGGAAGACGCCATCGCGGCGCGGAAACAGGCCGCGACACTGACCGGCTCGGCATGCGTCGATTTCGCGGTCAAACCCGCCGATGGCGTACGTGCGCAGGGTTCTTTTGCGGCGATGAATCTGGGCAGTCGGTTGAGCGCGCGAAACGTCGATGAATTCTCGCGTTTCGCGGTCAGCCTGCCGCCGCAAAAAGATAAACGCGCCGCTGATACGCTTGTCGCCAATCTGAAAAAAGCCGGTGTGAAGGACGTTTCTGCGCTGGGCGACAACGCCATTTCGCTGGGCTTGTTCTCATCCGACGAAGCCGCCCAGAAAGTCGTTGCCGAACTCAAAACCCGAGCGCAAGCGCTGGTGAAAGATGTGCAAGTCACGCCGCGAAATTCACAAACAAAAGAAACCCTGTTCACCCTGCGCGAGCCAGACACCAACATGGTCGCGCGGTTAACGTTGATGCAGCGTGAATTCGAAGGCAGCAGCCTGCGCGCCGTCACCTGCCCGCCTGCGATGCCGGCGGCGGCGGTTGTGCCTGCTGAGGCGGCAGCGCCTGTGAAAAAATAACCAGGTCTAGCACTGGTGCGGGTTTTCAGATATTTAGTGGCTGAAAGGCCCACCAAATGGCGATCTGCATAATAAATTTCTAGAAAAATCACTTAACTTCTCAAAATAGATCGAACCTGACCCTGACGATTCGACCCGTTTCGATTACCGATACCCGGCCATGCCGATCAACCGCTTGATCTCCGACAGTTCGTGCTGCAACCGGCTGAACCGTTCGGCCTGCTTCTCGAGTTCATCGATGCGCATCGCTTGCGACTGGATCGTCCTCTGCTGTTTCTGAAACTCATTCAACAGCATCGGCGGCAGGTGTTGATAGAACACCGTTTCGATGGTTCCGTCCGGTTTGCGCGCCACCAACTCCGGCGCGACTTCGGCGACCTCTTCGGCGATGAGTCCGAATTGGCGCGACGCGTTTGCTCCCGCAGCATGGGACTTGTAGCGGAACGACACCGGTCGCAGTGCCATTAGTACGTCGCTTACCTCGTCGATGTCGACGATGTCGGTTTTCATGTTGCGCGAAGAACTGATAGTGCCGAATTGGCCAGCGCTGTCGATCACCACGGGAATCGCATCGTTGAGGCCGGTGGTCGCGGCGCGAATGCCGGCTACGAACGCGCGGGTCTGCGTGGGTGTTTGGCCGATGCGGATCGCCCCGGATTCATTCGTCGTTCCTGGATTCGCCACATAGATATTGTTGTTGCCGTCGACCAGCAGGATGCCCGCGTCGGCACCGATGGCGAGGTTCGAATCGCCCTGCGTCATTGTCGAAAGCGTGCCCTTGCCGAGCGAGGTATTGCCGTCGCCCAAGCCTTTGCTGGCCATCGTGCCGACGCCAACCCCAGTATTGGCCGAGCCGTTGCTGAAAATCAGCGCCTCCTTGCCCACCGCCACGTTCGAGGCACCTACGGTATTGCCTAACAAGGCGTTCATGCCCAGCGCAGTGTTGTGTTCGCCCGTCGTGTTCGAGGACAACGCACTGGTACCCACCGCCGTGTTGTTTCCCACGGTCGAACCGGCTTGCAGCGCGCTATTGCCAATCGCGACGTTGCCACCGGTCGAGTTGTTGAACATCAGGGCGCTCGCGCCGATGGCGACGTTGCCGAAGCCGGCCTCATTGGTGCGTAGTGCCGAGTCGCCGATGGCGATATTGCCGGAGGTGTTTTGCGTTTGAGACAGCGCTTCCGGGCCGATGGCGATGTTCGACGTGCCGCCTAGATTGAAGCGCAGGGCTTGGCGACCGAGCGCGACGTTGTTGCTACCCGTGGTGTTGGTATACATTGCACTGGTGCCGATGGCGACGTTGTATTCGCCAGCGTTGTTGTTGTACAACGCGAGATTGCCCATCGCCTGGTTGTGCGACCCCGTGGCGTTCGATTGCATCGCGCTCGTGCCCAGCGCGACATTGAACGCGCCGATGGTGTTACTGAATAGCGCGCTATGGCCCACGGCAATGTTGGAATTGCCTGTCGTGTTTTGTCGCAACGCATATAAACCCAAGCCAACATTGCTTGAGCCAGTGCTGTTGATGCGCAATGCATCGAAGCCGAAGGCGGTATTGGCGTTGCCGGTGGTGTTGGAGGACATTGCAGTGGAACCGACTGCGGTATTCGCCGCGCCCGTGGTATTGCTGAGCAATGCCAGCGAGCCGACCGCAGTATTGTCTGCCGCTGTCGTGTTGTTGAACAAGGCCGAATTGCCGACCGCCGTGTTGCTCCCGCCGCTGGTGTTTCTGAACAACGCATTGAGGCCCAAGGCGGTGTTGTTCGCGCCGCTGGTGTTGGAAAACATGGCGCTGCTGCCAACGGCGGTGTTCGCGCTGCCGGTCATCGAGAAATTACCCGCCTGACTACCCAAAAAAGTGTTGGCGGAGCCGTAATCGTGCAGAAAGCGCTGCCCGCCTTTGGTGATGTTGCCGACGCTCGCGCTACTGGTGTCGAGCATCGCCAGATTGCCGGTGATGCTGTTCGGTCCGGGAATCCCCTGAATGCCCTGTGGCCCCTGTGATCCTTGCGCGCCAGTCGTGCCCGCCGGGCCGGTGTCGCCCTTGGCGGCGAACAACTCCCAACTCGCGGCATCCATCGGCGGATTGGAGGTGCAGGTCGAAATTCGGCAGCGCCAGGTCGCACCGGTACTGGTGACGATGTCGTTCAACACATAAAGCCCACCAGACCACGCGCCGCGCGCGATAAGCCCGGGCGGGCCGCTCATGCCGGTTGGGCCAGGCGCACCGGTCATGCCGATCGGCCCCGTCGCGCCGACGGGGCCGGTGGCACCCATGGCACCGGACGATCCTGCGGGGCCGCTCGGCCCGGCAGGTCCGGGGTCGCCTAGCGCGCCCGCGTCGCCTTTGGCGGCAAATAACTCCCACTCGACCGGATCCAGCGTCGGGTCGTTGTCGCATTTGACCGGATCCTGGCATCGGTAGGTCGAGCGGCGAGCCGTCACAATGTCATTCACGCTGTAGGAAGTGCCGGATGTCCATTCGCCTTGCGCGATCAAGCCGGCCGGGCCGGTTGTGCCGGTTGGACCCGCCGGGCCGCTTGCGCCAGTCGTGCCCGTCATGCCGATGGAGCCTTGCGCGCCGGTTGATCCGACCGGCCCGGCGATTCCCTGCGCGCCGACCGGACCGATCATGCCGCTCGGCCCCTGAATTCCTTGCGGCCCGGTCGGCCCGGCCGCGCCCGTCGTGCCAGTGAGTCCAATCGGCCCCTGTGATCCGCCCGGCCCCGCCGGTCCAGTCGGACCGATCGCCCCTGTCAGGCCGGTTGACCCCTGTGGTCCTGCCGGTCCTGTCGCTCCAATGGCACCCGTAGCACCCACCGCACCCGCTTGCCCATCGGTGCCCTTCGCGGCCAGAATTTCCCAGGCCATCGGGTCAAGCGAAGGGTTTGATGTGCAGGTCGAGATCGTGCAACGAAACGTCGAACCGGTTTGCGTGACGATGTCATGTTGTTGGTAGGTGCCGACCATCCAGGCACCGCGCGCGATGAGACCGGCAGGTCCGATCGGGCCGGTAGTTCCTGTCGCACCTGCCGCGCCTTGCGCACCAGTGACACCGGTGACACCAACAAGCCCATCGGCACCAGCAGGACCTTGCGGGCCACTGGTTCCGGTTGCACCTGTCGCACCGGCAGTGCCTGTCAGGCCGATTGAACCTTGCTGACCGATTGGGCCCGTTGCACCAGTTGTTCCGGTCGCGCCTGCTGCACCCGTGGAACCGGTCATGCCGATAGACCCCTGCAACCCCGCTGCGCCCGCAGGCCCGACCGCGCCTGCGACACCGGTGGCACCCGTTGCACCGACGGGACCTTGCGGACCGGCGGCACCCGCTGCACCCGTCGCGCCCGCTGCACCCACTGTCCCGGCAGCGGCGAACAATTCCCAATTCGCCGGATTCGCTGCAGGTTCATTGGCGCAGGTCGTCGTCATGCAACGATAAGTGGAACCAGTTTGCGTGACGATATCGTGGACCGCATAAGTACCGGCCAGCCAAGTGCCGCGCGCGGTGAGACCGGCCGGTCCAATCGGGCCGGTAGCCCCTGCCGCACCTTGCGCACCAGTGGCACCGGTGATGCCAACAAGTCCATCAGCACCAGCGGGACCTTGCGGGCCGCTGGCCCCGGTTGCGCCCGCCACACCCGCAGCACCGGTCAAGCCGATGGGACCTTGCAGGCCAATGGGGCCCGCTGCGCCCATGACGCCGGCAGCACCTGCAACTCCCTGAGATCCAACCGGGCCTTGTGCACCTGGCAGGCCTTGCAATCCCTGCGGTCCCTGCAAACCTTGCGGCCCCGGTGCACCCGCCACAGCACCGATCACCTGCGCGGCCGGGATCGTGGCGACGGCAATGGAGCCGACAAGCTGCGCTCCACTGATGGTGGCCGTCGGCGCAAGCGCGTCGGCAACGCCGGCACGAAACGCATATGCACTCGACGATAGTGCCTGCCTGGGCGACATTTCGGCGTCCGAGCCCACCGTCACACCGAGAAAATACGGGATGTCGAAGGCGAGGCCTGAGATGCCGGTGCCGGCACCGATCTGAACATTGAATGAGCCGTTTGAAACACCGACCGACTGATTCTCGACGAACAGCGGCGCGCCGCCTGCGGCTGAAGCGTAAATCCTGAACACCATCGGCAGCGTCGCATTGACTGGTTGTCCAGCCGCATTGTTGAGCAAGCCCTGATAGTTGATGTGCTGGGGTGGCACCGCACCGGCATCGAAAAGTGCCATGAACATTGCCAGCGAGAACGCAAGACCGAAAATTCGTGATTTCATTGCCGACCTACTTGTCATCGCCACGTCCTTTTGCATCTAGGCATCCAAAAAGCGCCGTCGTGCTCCGTACTGGTAGCCCAGCGCGCAAAACATCGCGAACGGCATGGGCCGTTTATCAAGCCACTCTACTGACGCTATCAAGCCAAGATGCACGCCTCCGCAGATCATCTCTTCAAATACGAAAATTTGTTTGGTGTTGCCCAACCGGCATCAGGCTCGCGGATTATCTGAGCACAGGACTTTTGGCGCGGATTTGCCCGCCGGACGAAGTGGCTTCGGCGCTCAAAGCGACAGGACGGCAGAGCATCAGGCAGCGCGATCTTCCCGCCCATGCGGTGGCCTATTACGTGATGGCACTATCGTTATATCGAGGCGTCAATTACCAGGAAGTGCTGCGGGTGGTGACCGAAGGCATGCAAATGCTTGGCGACCATGCGATTCGCCGCGACGTTGGCAAATCCGGCATCAGCGCGGCCCGCACGCGGCTGGGCTGGCAAGTGATGTCGCATCTGGCCGGGCGAGTCTTGACGCCGTTGGCCGATGCGCACACGCAAGGTGCCTTCTTTGGGCGCTACCGGGTGGTTAGTCTGGACGGCAGCACACTTGAAGTCGCCGATGAAGCTGCCAATGTCAAGGCCTTCGGCTACCCGGGAACCCAACAGGGGCGCACCGGCTACCCGCAGTTGCGTTTCACCGCCTTGCTGGAGAACGGCACGCACGTCATGTTTGGTGTTGCCTGCGGCAGGAATAAAGACTCGGAGATGTCTCTCGCGCACAAAAGCGCCGGCCATCTCAAGCCGGGCATGCTGTGTCTGGCGGATCGCGGGCTGGCCGGATTTCCGCTCTGGCAGGCCGCGCAAGCGACCGGCGCACAGCTGTTGTGGCGCGTGGCCAAGAATCGCAAGTTGCCAGTGATGAGGCGCTTGGCCGATCGCTCGTATTTGTCGATGATCGCGCCTGCGCCGGCGACGCAAAAGAACATGACGGGCAGCACCGCGCCCATCACGGTGCGGGTGATCGACTACCAATTGCCGGGCGTACCGGACGCGGAACCGATCTACCGCGTGATCACGACCCTGCTAGACGACAAAGAGGCAAGCGCCGCCGATCTGGCCAAACTGTTCCACGAGCGCTGGACGATAGAGACCACACTGGCGGAACTGAAGACCACGCTTAAAGGCGCAGACATCGTGCTACGCAGCAAGACGCCCGACCTGGTTCGCCAGGAGTTCTACGGGCTGCTGCTGGCACACTTTGCGATCCGCAAGCTGATGTGGGAGGCGGCGCTGACACGAGACGAGCCGCCGGAACGATTGAGCTTCAAGCAAGCCGTCAATACGGTGCGCCGAAAGCTCCCTGCCTACGGCGCTATTGCCTCCAGAGCGGTTTGAACGATGGTGGGCGGAGGTTGTCGCTGAAATTGCGCGGACAACCCACACGAGCCCGAAAGGTCGAAGACCCATTGGGTGACCCTCCCTATTTCACGCAATCCCTTACTCTGCCTCATTCGTGGCTCGATTGCTTCGCGCTAACTGAGGAATTAAGGTTTAACGGACTCACGCTCAAGAAGGCGAGTTTCACGCATGCGACCAACATCTCGGAAGATCAAAACGCCCCGGGATTTGGCCCCGGGGCGTGAGATGAAACAATTGAACGAAATACCGAGCGACTTACGGATCGATGCGAACAATTGTCGGATTGGGAAGACCGCTGGCACCCGCGTAGGCGACTGAGCCAAGGTACTTCACGCCGGCGGTGATTCCGGACGTGGTGATACCAATGACGCCGGTCGCGCCGATGGCGGCTGCGGCGGGAGCCGTGACCGTCATGTTGCCTGCGGCACTCGAACCGAGCGCCCAATTGAACAGCGTGAAGTTCGCCGCACCCGACGGCACAGCGAAGCCAAGCACCCTGACCGTGTAGACGCCCGCCGCCGGGTTGAGCAGATTGGCATCTTCTGCGGTGGTCGCCCCGCCGCTTGCCGCCACCAGCGTACCGCCCGCGTTGTAGACCTCAAGATCAAGGTCGCTCGCCTGGCTCACTTCCGAATCAAACAACGAGAAGCGCGCGTAAGTGGTGCCGGCGGGAATCGTCACTGGGAAGTCAACGCTGCCACCGGTCGCAACCGAACCCGCCGCCGTTGTTGCCGCAATCAATCCGCGCGCCGTGGCCGAGAACGCGCCGCTATAACCGAACGTGACGTTGTAGCCGCCGCTGACCTGAACCGGCGCCGCCAAGGCGACCGGACGAACCACCATTGGCACGCGCACGGTGTGGGTGCCGTCGCTCAATGTCAGTTGACCGCCGGTGTAGGCATTCAGCGCAGCCGTGGTGCGGGTAATGGTGACCGTAAACGGCACGGTGACACCTGCCGCCGCACTAATCGTCGCGGGGCTGACCACCACGGTAAATCCCGCCATGCCGGTCACGGAAGCGGTATACGTCGCCGCAGCACCGCCCACGTTGGTGACTCTACGCGTCACGGTTTGTACGCCGGCCAAGTCGCCGACGGCAATCGATGCGCTGTTCAGGTTGCTCGGATCGAGCACGGGAACACCTGCGTCGCTGCAAAACGATGTTGGTAATTGCGTGCCGCACAGGAACCCGAGCCAATCGCCGAAGTTGGAATCAAACACCAAACCCGGATTCGCCGCGATGTTGGGCCGCACGTGTCCGGCACCCTGGCGGAAGATCACCAGCGGATTGGTGTTCGGGCCGTCGAGGACGTCGCCGGCAGTGGTCATCAAGGCTGATTTAATCGCCATCGGAGACCAGCCAGGATGGAGTTGCTTGAACAACGCCGCGAGGCCGGCCACATGCGGGCTCGACATCGAGGTGCCGCTCAGCAAGTCAAACAACTTGCCGCCGCTGGTCACAGGCGATACGCCTGCGAGAATGTCTTGGCCCGGCGCGATGATGTCGGGTTTCAGCAAGTCCCCCGTGGCGCGCAGCGGGCCGCGCGACGAAAACGCTGCGGTGAACGGCGCGGGGGCGGTGGCCACCAGTGCGGCCTGATTGATGGTCGCGGTTGCGCCGACCGTTGCGGCATACGCCTTCAGCGCCGGGCGGTTGAGGTGACTGAGATGCACGGACGGCAGCGCATGCAAATCCGCATTGAGCGAATTGGCCGACGTGTTGACCAGAATCATGCCGAGGCCTCCGGCATCAAGCACGGCTTGGCTCTTGCTGACGCGCGCAATCACGCCGCGATCACAGAGCACGATCTTGCCGGCCACCTTGGCCGGATCGAGCACGGCAACGCCGCCGTTATCGCCAGCCGTAAAACACAATGCAAGCGCCGTTGGATTGGCACCCAGCACGCCGGCCGCCATCGAATCGATCAGCGGCAACGGGCCCAATGCGCCCAGCGTCGCCATCGAGGCACCGTTGTATACCACGGCATTGCCGAGCGTGGTCGAACCCGCTCCGTCGCGGTTATGCGTGCCGGCGGCGACCGTGGTCAACCAGGGCCCCGGATGCGCCACCGTACTGCCGGTTGGCCCGCTATTGCCCGCCGAAGCCGCCACAAACACGCCCGCGTCGGCAGCAAAGAGAAAGGCGATTTCAACCGGATCGCGGAAATTGGTGCTGGTGCCGCTAATCGAGAAGTTGATCACGTCCACGCCGTCGGCGACGGCTTGATCGATGGCCGCGACGCTGTCCGCACCGAAGCAACCGCCGTCGGTACCGCCCCAGCAAACTTTGTATGCCGCGATACGCGCGCGCGGTGCGATACCGCTGACCGCGCCGAATACCACGGCGGGCCCTGTTGCGGGGGTGTTGGCATTGCCGCCCGCCGTGGAGGCGGTATGGGTGCCATGCCCGTCCCAATCGCGCGCCGAGTTGAAATCGGCCGGAAAGTTCGCATCGATGCCGGCGTTACCGCCGAAGCCCCTGTTGTAATAGCGCGCGCCGATCAGCTTTTGATTGCAATCGGTGCCGGTGAAGGCTTCACCGGGTACGCATCGACCATTCCACCCGGGAATTTGTTGGTAGGACAGTTTCCCGTCCTTGGTGTCGTTGCCGTTGCTGCCGGTGCGGTCTGAGAAACTTGGGTGTTCCGGCCACGCGCCGGTGTCAACGATTCCAATGATCACGTTCTCGCCGGTCGCGCCGGTCGTATTCCAAAAGCCTGCGACGCCACTCAGGCCCAGAAAAGACGGCGTGGTGGCCGTGTCGATCGAACGGATTTCATCCTTGGTGACGGCGAGAACCCCGGGCGTCTGCGCCAGTTTCTGCGCTTGCGCGTCGGTCAATTCGGCGGCAAACCCGTTGAAAACATAGCCGTAGTTGTAGTGTTTCCTCGCGGTGCCGACGCTATTCATGATTGCGTCCTGCCGGGTCGCGAGATAGCCCAGATAGCTGACGACTTTGGGGGAATTCGGATCCAGTTTCTGGCCCTTGTTGGGCTTGGTCGCGCCATAGCCCTTGATACCCCCCGTGTACGCGGAAACCGGCTGGTCAGCCAATTGCACGATGTACACTTTGTTGGTGAATTTCGACTTCCCATGCTCCTCGCCGTTGCTCGACGCGGCATGGGTAATGCCGGCCACGTTGGGCATGCCGATGGCGATGGCCACGGCAGCCGCCCAAAGGCGACTCAATCTCTGTTCTTTGCGCATGCTTATTTCCTCTCTCGTGAAGTTTTCTTGCGATGCGGTAGATTTCGCCGACGATCATCGGCATCACCGATTTTTTTTGATTTCAGTGTCTGCTCTCGCGTTGCGTAAAGCCCACGTACTATAGCAAGCTGCGCGCCAGTTGCCTTAACTCGTTGTATTAAAAAAGGTTGCGTTTTGCCGGAGATCAAGAAACTTGCACGATGTAAGATTTAGCGACACTTTATCGCATATTGTCGTATTGAATTACCCTTAATTCCTCAGTTAGCGCGAAGCAATCGAGCCGCGAATGAGGCAGAGTAAGGGATTGCGTGAAATAGGGAGGGTCACCCAATGGGTGAAGGCAAAAGGCGGAAAGTAGCGCAAGCCGTAGCGGGTAGCACCGGGGTTACCGAGGCGCTGGTGTTGGACACGCTTGGCGGCAAACTTCACGTCAAGTTTAATAATAGGGGACAGACCACGTTTATTCTGCCAGACTGACGGTTCACTCTTCCCGCACATTCACATGCCCCGTCGCGCCCGCCTGTCTCTCCCCGGCATTCCCTGGCACATCATTCAGCGTGGCAATAACCGTTCGGTCTGTTTCCACGGCGAACAGGACTACCAGTTCTACCTGCATTACCTCAAAGAATTCGCTGACAAGTTCGGTTGCGCCGTCCATGGCTACGTGTTGATGACCAACCACGTTCACTTGCTGCTCACACCCGCGCGCGAAGACAGCGCCGGACTGCTGATGAAGCATCTCGGTCAACGCTATGTGCAATACATCAACCGCACTTATCAGCGAAGTGGCACGTTGTGGGAGGGACGCTTTCGATCGTGCCTCACGCAAAGCGAAGAATACGTGTTGGCCTGTTATCGCTACATCGAGCTCAATCCCGTTCGCGCCGGCATGGTGATGCGACCGCAGGACTACCGCTGGACGAGC
>JAYURJ010000011.1:0-6581 GCA_043756275.1 Betaproteobacteria bacterium
TAGTGCGGTCATACCCGTGCGAAAGTAGGTCATCGCCAAGACCCAATAAAAGCAAAACCCCTGAAGTTATCTTCAGGGGTTTTTGCTTTTGTGCTGCAGTTAGGGGTCAAATTTTTCGGAGACTGGTTCAGTGTGGCGCGTTGACTCACATAAAAAGGTTACCGGCGCGCAATATGGTTGCCTCACATTGATGGTTACCGAACGAGTTTAAAGATTGCCCTCAGTTTTCTTTGAATAATATTGCGTAATACAAAAGGGTTGAGTGTTGTCTGAATCTCAATAAGGCGCTGCTTCTGCAAATCAGTCAAGCCGGGATGAAGGAGGAGCCGCTGCGCTGGGGTTTCCGGTACGCCATACTTCTTCACGATCTTGGCACCGACGCGTGTCTTCTCAACGAGCTTCATCGTTGGGCAAAAGAAATTCGTCAGCCAACTGAACTCCTTCGTATAAAGATCATTCATCGCCTTAACCAGCTTCTGATTGGCAAAGCGATCATAGCCGAACAGTTGTCGCACGCACGACCAATTCTTCTGCTCGACATGCGCGTTGTCAATGGAGTGATAGGGGCGTGAGCGGGTGAAGCGAATCGGCTCAGTGTGCGTCTGGAAATAGCGCAGCAGGTGCCAGTTCAGGAATTCCGAACCGTTGTCGCAATCAAAACCTTTGATCGCAAACGACAACGCCCTGCTGAACTGCCTTGATCTGCTGCATGACACCGTCAGCTCCCTTGTTTCAGGTCGCACGACACTCTGTCCATCCCGAATACAGATCGGTCATGGTCAAGCTCCAGACGAAATCACCGGCCAGACTGTTGCCACAATGGGCCACCGTGTCCACCTCACAATGAAGCCGGGCTGCGACACATCCCACGCCGCCCCCCTGTAGTGGAATCTGGTGCTTCAGCAGCGTCCCCGGATTGGTGCCCGACAAGCCGCGTTTGCCGACCTGGACGCGCACAGGTGTCAGCAGTCGATCCAGAGTGGAAGCGGAGACGGTGAGTAATTTGTGTCGTACGTCGTCAGCGTGAATACCGTGCGCGGCTTCGTAGTGCGGCAACCACAGCGGCATGGCGGCCATCAGCCGCTTGGAAGCCATCTGGTCGGTGGCCAGCCAGATCGCGCGTAGCGATGCCATCACCTCTGCCGCAGCAAAGCGTGACCGTTTGCCGGGCTTCTGGCGAGCCATGGCTTTCCTGATGGGCTTACCTAGCCGTCGTAACGCGTATTTGCGGTGATAGTGGCAGACAGCACGAAACTCATCCAGTATCTTGGACTTGTCCACCCGCGACGCTTTCCGGTAGCGCCCCCGAATCGCATCCAAATACGCTTTCTTGTCGTTCTTGCCCATCGTCGATTACCTCGGTTTGCCAGGTAACCAACAATGTGAGGTAACGATGCCTCCGTGCAACTGCCTTCGGTAACCTTTAATGTGAGTCAAGTCGTGTGATTGCTGATTACTTGACTTTGTTGGAGTCAGTATATTAGTATTCTCTAATATAATAAGATACTAATGTAATTCTAAGACTCCCTGTAGTTACCGCATGAGGAGAAAAGTGTGTCTCGAGATGGTGTGAAATCAGATTTGCTAGGGAAGCTCACAAAAGCCCCTGAAGGCTTCCTCACACCTGACCAAATCGCAGACGTGACCGCCGGGCGCAGAGGGTTCCTGAAAAACGCATTTACCGCTGCAATCAGCAGTGCCGCCGTAATGGCTTCTCCCTCGGCGCGCGCAGAATTCATTGGCGACCCGAATATTCTTGAATTGCCAGAACACACTAAAGGCCTTGGCAAACCCGTCGCCGCAACCGGGTACGGGCAACCGTCGCAATTCGAGCGCTACCTTCAACGCCGTGAAAGTCCCGGATTGACTCGCGTCCCGGCTGCGTCAGTTTCATTCTCACCGTTGCAAGGATTGTTCGGGATCATCACACCGAACGGCTTGCATTTTGAGCGTCATCATCAGGGTTGGTGGGACATAGATCCTTCAAAGCACCGGCTGATGATCAACGGCTTGGTGAAAAATCCGCTGGTTTTCACGATGGACGACCTGATGCGCTTGCCCGCAGTGTCGCGTATTCATTTCATCGAATGTGGTGCGAATACCGGCATGGAGTGGGGCAATGTTGCCGTGCCAACCGTGCAATACACGCACGGCATGTTGAGCTGCTGCGAATTCACCGGCGTGCTGCTGTCCACATTGCTGGACATGGCGGGCTTCGACAAAAAGAATGGCAAGTACATCCTCGCGGAAGGTGCCGATGGTTCGTCGATGACGCGTACCATCGCGATGGATCGGGCACTCGACGATTGCATGGTGGCGTACGCCATGAACGGCGAAATGCTGCGACCGGAAAACGGCTATCCGCTACGAATGGTGGCACCCGGCATTCAAGGTGTCTCATGGGTGAAGTGGCTGAGACGCATCGAAGTCGGCGACCAGCCCTACGGCACCAAAGATGAGGTGATTCATTACATCGATCTCATGCCGGATGGCAGGCATCGCCAATACTCGTCGATTCAAGAGTGTAAATCGGTGATCACTTCACCGTCCGGCGGGCAGACGCTGCTGGACAAGGGTTTCTACAACGTGACGGGATTGGCGTGGTCAGGGCGCGGCAGGATCAAGCGCGTTGACGTGAGCTTTGATGGAGGCCGTAACTGGCAGACCGCGCGTTTGGAAAGTCCTCTCCAGTCGAAAAGCCTGACGCGATTCAATATCGGATGGAACTGGGATGGCGGCTCGGCCATCTTGCAAAGTCGCGCCATCGATGAGACTGGTTACGTGCAACCGAAAATCAATCAATTGCGTGCGGTGCGCGGCACGCGTTCGATTTACCACAACAACGCGATTCAGTCGTGGAAGGTCGCCGCGTCAGGCGAAGTGAGCAATGTTCAAGTTTATTAATTTAATGTTGCTGAGTGTGCTGGTCAGTGCCGCAAACGCGCAGGCACAAGGGAAATATCCCGGTATCGGTCGGACAGCAACACCTGCAGAAATCAAGGCGTGGGACATTGATGTTCGCCCCGATCTCACTGGCCTGCCACCAGGAAGTGGATCAGTCGCGACGGGGCAATTGGTGTGGGAAGCGAAATGTGCATCCTGTCACGGCACATTCGGTGAATCCAATGAAGTGTTCAGCCCACTGGTGGGGGGCACAACGGCAGATGACATCAAGACAGGCCGGGTGAAGACGTTGCAGGAGCCGATGCCGCGCACGACTTTTATGAAGGTGTCGTCCATTTCCACGCTGTGGGATTACATCAGTCGTGCCATGCCGTGGAACGCGCCCAAATCACTATCGACCGATGAGGTTTATGCATCGCTCGCTTATTTGCTGCATCTTGCGGACATCGTGCCTGCCGACTTCGTTCTCTCAGAGAAAACGATGGGTGCTGTGCAGGCGCGGTTGCCAAACCGCAATGGCAAGGTGAAATATGAAGGGTTGTGGAATCTCCGTGGCAAGGGGGACGTGCAGAACGTGGCTTGCATGCGTGATTGCAGGATCGAAATTGGTCTCGCATCGGCATTGCCGGATTTTGCGCGGGGCACACACGGCAATCTGGCAGAACAACAACGCAATGTCGGCCCGGCGCGCGGCGTGGATACGCTTAAAGGGGTTCAGATAGCTACGTCTGGGACAATCGTTTCAACCACGAAATCAGGTGGCGAAGCCATGTTGACGCTTTCGCGCAGCAGCAATTGTGCCGCTTGCCATCAGATGGATAAAAAATTCATTGGCCCCAGCTTTCGCGAGATCGCTGCAAAGTACAAAGCCGATAGCGGTGCCGAATCGAGTCTGATTGAAAAAGTAAAAAAAGGCAGTAGCGGCGTGTGGGGTGCGATTCCGATGCCGCCGAACTCACTTCGCGATGAGGACATCAGTGCTTTAGTGAAGTGGATACTTTCCGGTGCGCCGGAGAAGTAATGCTTTTTTTGCGATATAGTGAAAGTTGGAAATCAAGTTGCCAAGTATATGAATCTCAGGAGAAAACCATGAAACAAACACGCAGAAATCTGCTTCAGGCATCCGGTGGTGTAACGGTCATCGCGTTGGCCGCATCAGCGGGTATTTTCAAGTCTGGCGAAGTATATGCATTGGATTGGAACAAGGCCGCGTTCGATACCAAAGGCCTGCAGGACACCGTAAAAGCGATGGGTGGCACCACTGCGGTCGAGAGCAAAGACATTAATATTACTTCTCCCGACATCGCTGAAAACGGCGCGGTCGTGCCGGTATCGGTCTCAAGCAAATTGGCCAAAACGGAATCCATTTCGATACTCGTGGAGAAAAATCCTAACGCCCTCTCGGCTGCGTTTGACATACCAGGTGGAACAGAGCCATTTGTATCGACTCGGGTAAAAATGGGGCAGACTTCGAATGTGCATGCGCTGGTCAAGGCGGACGGCAAGTATTTTTTTGCGACCAAGGAGATCAAGGTGACTCTGGGTGGATGCGGAGGATGAGCGTGGACACAAAAGAGGCCCTGCGGCCTGTTTTGTGCCTCGCGAATCCGAGCGCCATGCAGGGCGCGAGGTGGACGAGCCGAGGAATTCGTCGGATGCACCTGCGTGCATCCGATGCTCGGCGAATGGCATTCGCCTTAAAGGGCGAATGGCTGGGTAGAAAAAGCAGGCTATAAGTTACAGCTATATTCAAGAAAGACACTCAGGAGATTCACATGGCAGATCCAATGAAAATTCGCGCCAGCATGATGGGCGACAAAGTAGTCGTAAAGGTATTGATGGCACACGAAATGGAAACCGGCCAACGCAAGGATTCTGCAGGCAAGACCGTGCCGGCCTGGTTTATTCAGAATGTCACCGCGACGCATAACGGCAAGACCGTGCTATCAGCGCAATGGGGACCGGCTGTATCCAAAAACCCGTTTCTGGAGTTTCGATTCTCCGGTGGAAAAGCGGGCGAGAAAGTAGTTGTCGCCTGGACGGATAACAAAGGCGACAAGCGCTCCGACGAAGCCACAATATCCTGACTGGGGAAAGCCATGCACCTGTTCTCAAAGATGATCCGCACACTGCTCGCGTTTGTTGCCGCCGCATCGATGTCCGTTGCCTTGGCAGCAGGCAAAGATGATCCCATCAAGGTCGTGTACCACTTCGATGCAGGATTTGAGCAGGCGACCAAAGGGTTGCGCAATATCAAGAATCACCTCGATGTCGCGCCCACAACCAAAATTGTCGTGGTCGCACATGCGCAGGGCGTCGATTTTTTGCTCGATGGTGCCGCCAACGCGACCGGCAATCCCTACAACATACCGGTTGAGGAACTTGCTGCACGCGGGGTTGAATTTCGCGTCTGCGAAATTACCCTGAAATCAAGAAAAATCGATCCGAAAAAACTTCTACCTCAAGTAAAACTGGTGCCCTCGGGTGTCGTGGAGATCGGTCGCCTGCAGGCCAAGGAAAGCTTTGTGTACCTGAAACCGTAGTAAGTATTTATCACCGAACCGCACGACCAAAGATGCGGCCACAACGAAAAATAAGCAGCAATCTCGGTCACATTCCAGGAGGAGTGAAATGCAATATATCAAGCGGGTAGCACTCGCGGCGGTAATGGTCGCAGCGTCATTGACCGGCGTATTGGTCGCGTCCACGTCGTCTGCGCAAGGCAGCACTGGTGATGCCACCATAAAAGAGATCGAAAAATACCGTCAGGCGTTGAGCGACGGCAATCCAGCGGAACTGTGGGAAGCACGCGGAGAAGGCATCTGGAAGAAACCCCGCGGCCCAAAAAATGCGTCGTTCGAGCAATGCGATATTGGCCTCGGGCCCGGCAAGGTCAAAGGTGCTTATGCGGTGCTGCCAAAGTACTTTGCGGATACCGACAAAGTGGAAGATCTGGAATCACGCCTGGTTACCTGCATGGTGATGTTGTAGGGTTTCAAATATGAAGACGCGAAGAAAAACCCCTTCGGCAGTCCTGAGCGCAAGTCAGACATGGAAGCATTGGTGGCCTATGTTACGGCAGAGGCGCGCGGCATGAAGATGAATGTCGCCGGCAATCATCCCAAAGAAAAGGAGGCGTTCGAAATCGGCAAGGCAATGTTTGTCCATCGCGGCGGGCCGCATGATTTCGGCTGTCTGACTTGCCATGCTGCGGATAACCAGCGCATCCGGCTCCAGGATTTACCCAATCTGACCAAGAAGGAGCCGGCGCAGCGTGCATATACCTCCTGGCCCGCCTATCGGGTGTCGCAGGGCGAAGTGCGAACATTCCAATGGCGACTATTTGACTGCTTCCGTCAACAGCGCTTTCCGGAACTGGAATTCACGTCGCAGGGTTCCATCGCCCTGACGATGTATCTGGCGAAAAACGCCAACGGTGGTGTGCTTTCCGCACCATCGATCAAGCGCTAAGGAGCGGACATGAAAAATATCTATCTTGCTTCGTTGTCCGTCGCGCTATTTGTGGCGTCCAGCCAGATGTGTGTGGCGGCGGAACCGGCTAAGCCTACGCAAGTCGAGATCGTCATGAAGGCCTCATTCAAGGATCGTGGTCAGGCCAAAGTAGACCGGCTGAACCAGGACGAAACCCAGCGGCTTTGTACCCAATACCCTGACAA
>JAYURJ010000012.1:0-20585 GCA_043756275.1 Betaproteobacteria bacterium
CTGCGCGGTGTTTTTGTCACCGATGCTGCCACGCATGTCGGCGGGCAGATCGGCTACTTCGACCGTTTGTGCCGGCGCCATCACGGTGATCCAGTGGCAGAGATTTTCCAACTGGCGCACGTTGCCGGGAAATTCCTGCTGCGAAAGAAAGGCGAGCGCGTTTTCAGAAAGGCGTTTTGCATCGACGTTTAATTCACGCGCACTTTTCGCCAGAAAATGTTTCAGCAACAGCGCAATATCTTCTCGACGCTCGCGCAGTGATGGCAGCCGCAGGCGAATAACGTTCAAGCGGTGGAAAAGATCTTCGCGAAACAATCCCTCCTTGACGCGTGCATCCAGATCCTGATGTGTGGCCGCGATGACGCGCACGCTCGCGGTCATCGGCAGGTGGCCGCCGACGCGGTAAAACTGCCCGTCGGACAACACGCGCAGCAGCCGTGTTTGCAAATCCGGCGGCATGTCGCCAATCTCATCAAGAAACAACGTGCCGCCATCGGCCTGCTCGAAACGACCGCGCCGCATCGTCGCCGCACCAGTAAAGGCGCCCCGCTCATGGCCGAACAGTTCGCTCTCCAGTAAATCTTTCGGGATCGCGGCAGTGTTGATGGCAATGAACGGTTTGGCCGCACGCGGACTGTGGCGATGCAGCGCGAGTGCCACCAATTCCTTGCCGGTGCCGGACTCGCCGGTGATCAATACGGTGGCGTGCGATTGTGATAATCGGCCGATGGCGCGAAATACTTCCTGCATGGTCGGCGCCGAGCCGAGTATTTCCGGCACATTGCCGGCGATTACTCCGCTCGGCGATTTGCGTACCGATTCATCAAGTGCGCGGCGGATTAATTCAACCGCGTGATCGACATCGAAAGGTTTAGGCAGGTATTCAAATGCGCCACCCTGAAACGCTGCGACCGCGCTTTCCAGGTCTGAATAGGCGGTCATGATGATCACCGGCGTGGTCGGCAACTTTGTTTTGATCTGCTGCATGAATTCGAGGCCGGAGGTGCCCGGCATGCGGATATCGCTGATCACCGCTTGCGGTGAGCTGTCCTCGAGCGCATCCAGTGCATCCTGAGCTGCGGCGAATGACCGAAACACAATGCCTTCCCGCGTGAGGGATTTTTCAATTACCCAACGAATACTTTTATCGTCGTCAATGATCCAGACTGGCCGCATGTACCGCTTTCAAGAATGTGCTGATGCTTCAGGGGTGGGTTGAACGTTGCGTACGGGTAACAACACGGTGAAGCGCGTTTGGCCCGGCACGCTGTCGAATTCGATAATGCCTTGGTGCTGGTTGACCAAATCCTGTGCGATCGAGAGCCCTAAACCGGTGCCGCCGTCGCGGCCCGACACAAGGGGGTAAAAGATTTTGTCCTGCAATGCCGTGGCAACACCCGGGCCGTTGTCGGTGATCTCGATCATGATGGCGTAGCGATAGCGGACGCGTGCCAGCGTTACCTGCCGGGCAATTCGCGTCACGATACGAATTTCGCCGCGCCCTTTCATCGATTGCGCCGCATTTCTTGCAACGTTGAGTAGCGCCTGGATCAGGTGCTCGGACTCACCGATGAGTTCAGGAAGGCTGGTGTCGTAGTCACGCACAACGCTGATGCCATCGGGAAACTCCGCCAACACCAGTGCCCGCACACGCTCAAGCACTTCGTGAATATTGAGGCTGATCAGTTTTGGCAGCCGATGCGGCGTTAGCAGGCGATCCATCAGGGCTTGCAGCCGATCCGCCTCCTTCACGATGACTTGTGTGTACTCCTTCAATTCATTCTGTGGCAGCTCGCGTTCCAGCAGCTGCGCCGAACCACGAATGCCGCCAAGCGGGTTCTTGATTTCGTGGGCCAGATTGCGGATCAGTTCACGGTTCAATTGCTGATGCTCAAGAATTTTTTCTTCACGGGCAATTTTCATTTGCTGATCCTGCTGATGAAACTCCAGCATCAGGCGTTGTCCTTCGGCCGGGGCAGCGGTGCAGGCGGTGTGCAAAAGCGTGGCTGCCGCGGTTTCGAGCGTCAATTCGTTTTCACTGAAACCGGCATCGTGCTTGACAACTTGATTGAGCATGGCAAACAACGCCGCGTTGCCAGAGTGTGCGGAGAACAGTCGTGCGCAGGGCTGGCCCAGCGCATTTTTCTTGCTGAAGGCAAACATGGTTTCGGCTGCGGGGTTGGCGTACTTCAACACAAACGAGCGATCAAGAATGATGACCGCAGTCGATAACAAATCGAGGCCGGCATATTGTGGAGATGGGGAGGGAGAGGACAGCATTTCTTTTGGTCACAGCAATATTTTCGGTGTGGCGAAAGTAAAAGCAAGAAAGGGTAAGAAGCTAAAAAGCAAGTTCTGCGCCATTCACCTGATAGCGGCGAATTGAACATTTAAGGATACCGTTTTTCGGGTTGGCAGGAGGTGAAAAAAAGCGGCGAAAAGAAGGAAGCGAAAAAAAACGCCGAAGGCTCATCACCTTCGGCGTTTCAAATATCGATCGGCAACCCGATCGAAAGGAGACGTTGTTACTTCCTGGCCTGCAATTCCTGACGCAGCGCAGCGATATTTCCCTCATGCACCGATAATTCATCCTGCAAATTGCGAATACGTTCAAAGTGCTGCTCAATTTCTGCGCGAACTTCCGGGCTGATCAGCGGCTTTAGCGGCGTCGCGGTCTGTGCGGTTGCGGCAAATGAGGCGCGCTTAGTGCGAATGTCGCCCGACCGGCGTTGCTCCTCGGCAAGTGCCACACGTGTCGCATCGAGTGACTTCTCTTCAGCCCGAATTTCGCTTTGCAATAGCCGTAAACGAACATCGGCGCGGCGTTGCTGCGCCCGTTCCTGAGCGTTTTCTGTGTCGAGGCTGGCGACAATAGCGACCGACGGAGCTTGTGATGGTGCAGCCGCTGCAGGACTGGCCGCAGCGGGGAAGGTGATCGGTGTCGCGGCCATGGTGTAAGTAGGTGACGGCACGCTGACCACTTTTGCAACCGAAATGGCAGCGGCGCGGGCGGGAAGCGTTTGCGCGGCTGCGGCACCGGGTGAAGATTGAATGACCGTCAGCGGTTCCAGATCAAGCTTGGTGCCACCCTTGATCGGCGAATTTGCGTACGTGACGCGACCACTCTCATCGATAAATTTGTAAATCGTTTGGGCGCTCTGCGCAAATAGCATCGCGGGCATGACAACCGAGCAGGCAACTATTGATTTCGCGAGTCGAATCATTGCGTTTTCGTCCGGATTTATCACCCGGCAAGTCCGCGTTGGAGGGTCTTACAGGATACGGCTCTGAAAAATCTTTTGCAATACAACGACTTGTGGTTGACGTAGCGCTTAGCCACTACCGGTAGTTTGTCGCGTTGAAAACGCCTGTTGTTTAGCAGGTTTTTTAGCTGGAAACGGCTTTGCGGGGTCTCAATGGACAAAGAAGGACGAAAAAAGGGCGGAACGACTTGGCCGTTCCGCCCTTGCTACTCCTTTTGTATCGTCGCTTTTTCGCTAGAGATGCACTTACAAGGAGTAATACATATCGAACTCGATCGGATGCGTCGTCATGCGAAAGCGTGTCACCTCCTGCATTTTGAGCTCGATGTAAGCATCAATCATCTCGTTCGAGAACACGCCACCGCGGGTGAGGAATTCACGATCCTTATCCAGATAATCGAGCGCCTGATCAAGCGAAGAACATACGGTTGGGATCTTGGCATCTTCTTCCGGCGTTAAATCGTACAGATTTTTGTCGGATGGGTCACCCGGATGAATCTTGTTTTGCACGCCGTCGAGGCCTGCCATCATCAAGGCCGCAAATGCCAGGTATGGGTTGGCGGTTGGATCCGGGAAGCGCACTTCGATGCGACGCGCTTTATCCGATTGTACGTACGGGACCCGGATCGAGGCAGAACGATTGCGCGCAGAGTAAGCCAACTTCACAGGTGCTTCGAAGCCCGGTACCAGACGCTTGTAGGAGTTGGTGCCCGGATTGGTGATGGCGTTGAGCGCGCGCGCGTGCTTGATGACGCCGCCAATGTAGTAGAGCGCAAATTCGGACAGACCCGCATAACCATTACCGGCGAACAGGTTTTTGCCGTCTTTCCAAACCGACATGTGCACGTGCATGCCTGAGCCGTTATCGCCAACGATGGGTTTGGGCATAAATGTTGCCGTTTTGCCATAGCTGTGCGCGACGTTCTGCACCACATACTTGAGGCGCTGGTTCCAGTCGCCGCGCTTGACCAGTGTTTCAAACTTGGTGCCGATTTCACACTGCCCGGCGTTGGCGACTTCATGGTGGTGCACTTCCACTTCAACGCCTACGTCCTCGAGCGCGGTACACATTGCCGAGCGGACATCCTGCAACTGGTCTACCGGTGGCACTGGAAAGTAGCCACCTTTCACCGTCGGGCGGTGGCCGAGATTGCCGCCTTCAAATTTTGTGTCGGTCGACCAGGCGGCTTCTTCCGAATAAATTTTGCAGGAGCTGCCGGACATATTGTCAGACCACTCGACAGCATCAAAAATAAAGAATTCGGGTTCCGGGCCGAAGTAGGCGACATCACCGAGGCCGCTTGCTTTCAAATACGCTTCCGCGCGTCGTCCGAGCGAACGTGGATCGCGGTCGTAACCTTTTCCGGTTGAGGGCTCAATCACGTCGCAGGAAAGCACCAATGTGGGCTCATCGTAAAACGGATCGACGAAGGCCGAGTCCGGATCCGGCATCAGAATCATGTCCGATGCCTCAATGCCTTTCCAGCCGGCAATAGACGAACCATCAAAGGCATGCCCTTCGGTGAACTTGTCCTCGCCGAACGCCTTGACCGGTACGGATACATGTTGCTCTTTGCCCTTGGTATCGGTAAAACGGAAATCAACAAATTTGATTTCGTTTTCTTTCACCATTTTTAGTACATCTGCGACTGCCATGTTGTTCTCCTGATTAATATGCGGATTGAAGCAATTCTAGACTCTGGTAAACCATCAACGATTAACGCGCCGATGCCAATGATGCGATGAGCGCGCGACGAACTGTGAGACTGGGAAATAGCAGAAAGCATGCCATTGGAAAGTACGCTCTAAGCGATTGATTAATAATAAAAAAGTCCTGCGATTCTTTTTGTGACGCCCTGTTTTGGGGCATCAATAATTACCGCGCACCAAAATAACGCAAACCAACGATTGGGATCATCATCATACATAACTCTGCCAGTTTGATTCTTGACGCGCGGCCTTCATTTCTTTTGCTATTTCACGACAAACAAAAATGACTGATCGTTACGCCGTTATTGGACATCCTGTCGCGCATTCAAGGTCGCCGGAAATTCATGCCGCGTTCGCGCGCGAGTGTGGTGCTGACATCCAATATGAACGATTGCTCGCGGATCTGACCGGATTTGTAGAGACGGTTGAGAGGTTTCGTAACAGCGGCGCATGCGGTGCGAACGTGACGCTCCCCTTTAAGCGGGAAGCGTTTGCGTACGCTGGCGAGCGCACAGAGCGCGCTATACGGGGCGGCTCAGTCAACACGCTCAGTTTTATCGGCAACGAGATTGTTGGCGATAATACCGACGGGGTGGGGCTGTGCCGCGACATCATCAGCAATCTTGGCCAATCCTTGCGGGGGGCGAGAATCCTGCTCATTGGCGCGGGCGGCGCGGCGCGCGGCGTCGCGGGTGCGCTGCTGGATTGCAAGCCGGAAACACTCGCCGTCACCAATCGCACCCCATCCAAAGCGCAGGCGATTGTCGATGAGATCGGTGCTGGCAACTCTATTGCCACCATCGGGCTTGCAGCACTCCCTTCGCATACTTTTGACGTGTTGATCAACGCAACGTCAGCCAGCCTCACGGCCAACCTGCCACTGGTGCCGCTTGGTTGCTTTGGCAAGAATGCGCTTGCATACGACATGATGTATGGCAAAGGGTTGACGCCTTTTCTCGCGCTGGCTTCCAGTGCGGGCGCACGAACCGCAGATGGATTGGGCATGCTGGTTGAGCAAGCTGCCGAGGCATTTTTTGTCTGGCGCGGCGTGCGCCCATCCACTCGGCCCGTTATTGATCAATTCAAAAAAATTTCGTCGTGATACGTCAGGCGTTCCGGTACGCAGCCGCTCTGATCGGACTTCTTCTTGCCTTCTTTATAGCTTATCAGGCATACGTGCTGCTAAAGCTATGGTGGTGGGACGATCACAATCCGGCATCGACTGCGTTCATGGATGCGCGGCTGAAACAGATGCGGGAGAAAAACCCCAACGCCAAACTCCAGCAGGTGTGGGTACCTTATGAAAAAATTTCGAGCCATCTGAAACGCGCCATCCTCGTGGCAGAGGACGACCGGTTTGTGGATCACGAGGGCTTTGATTGGGACGGCATACAAAAAGCGATAGAGAAGAACCAGAAAAAAGGCAAAGTCGTCGCCGGTGGATCCACCATTTCGCAGCAACTCGCCAAGAACATGTTTTTATCCGAGGAGCGGTCGATGCTGCGAAAAGGCGAAGAGGCGCTCATCACGGTGATGATGGAGCAGGTGCTCGACAAGGAGCGCATTCTGGAAATTTATCTAAACGTTATCGAATGGGGCGATGGTGTGTTTGGTGCGGAGGCGGCAGCGCGACACTATTTTGGTGTTTCCGCTGCACAGCTTTCGCAGCAGCAGGCCGCGAAAATGGCAGCCATGGTGCCGCGACCGCGTTTTTATGACCGCAACCGAAATGCGCCGTGGCTGCTAAAAAAGACGCAGATTATTCTTGAGCGCATGCCAAGGGCACAGCTTCCGTGAGCGGCGCTTATGGAACTTGTTAGCTGGATTTTTTTCGGGCCGGCCAAACTCTTGGCGGTCTTGCCAACTGCGGGCTTTGTGATTGCCAGCGTATTCATCGGTGTGCAAGCTTGGCTATCGCATCGCAGCAAAACGCCGTTTGAACGCACATTCTTCCGCGAGGCGCCTGTTCTCGGCGGATTGCTTTGGCTGATTTTCAACCTTTACGAACTACAGGTTTCTGCAAACGCCGTTCGAAACCTGACGGGCGATACCTTAAGGATGGACTTAATTATCCTGGTGCCAATTTTGTACGTGATGACGCTTGCCGCGCTGTTATCGATTCGCGCGCAACTTAAACGCAATCGGCCAGATCATTAAGCCAATAGCGTTAGCGGCAGGGGCGATCCCGGCGGGACTTATGGGGAACGCGCGGACGCGAATTTGAGCGGCGGGTAGCGGAGATGGAAGGGTTCATCTTAATAATCCGATCCGGCGGACTTAAGCTTTCGCTCGCCCCGCACGGATCGGAATCCAACGATTGCCTTGCGTGTAACGCTTAACCCATCGGCTTGATAAGCGGCGTGATCACCGGAGTGATCATCGGCGCTGGCTTTACAGCCATGGGTTTCGCAGCGGCTTTCTTCTTGGGGGCGGCTTTTTTAGCCGGTTTCTTTTTAGGGGCAGCTTTCTTCTTGGCAGCCGGTTTTTTCTTGGCGGCTACCTTCTTTTTAGCAGCGGGTTTCTTTTTCGCTGCTGGCTTCTTTTTAGCAGCGGGTTTCTTTTTCGCTGCTGGTTTTTTAGCCGCTGGCTTCTTTGCGGCTGGTTTCTTTGCGGCTGGTTTCTTTGCTGCTGGTTTTTTTGCTGCTGGCTTCTTTGCTGCCGGCTTCTTTGCTGCCGGCTTTTTGGCTGCTGCCATGATGAAACTCCTTTCGATGGTTGGACCGAATTGCTTGTATATAGCGCCGCGATGTTTTGCTGCACTACCAAGAATTCATTCTGTCGAACGACTGAGCCAGGACAACCGCGCATACCGATTTCAGTAGCAGAGCAACCTCACTCAACCCGGATTATTTTCAGCGCACTCAAAAATTTCAATGAATGAACCAACAACAACACGAGCACTTGGTGAAGCGGATTCTATTACAGAAGTTTTTTAGAACACCAGTTTTAAGGTGTGTCAAGAGTGGTTATTTGCACACACGATTTTCAAATTAGTATCGCCTCGATACTAAAACAGTTTCGCTTAACTGCTTTGCAGTCGTTCGAGCTTCACCAAGTCGTCAAATGTTTCACGTTCACGGACCAGCGCCGCGCTGTCGCCATCCACCATTACTTCTGCAGCACGAGGGCGCGAGTTGTAATTTGAGGACATCACGAAGCTGTACGCCCCGGCAGAAAGGATGGCAACGATATCACCCTCGCACGCCGCCAATTGGCGGGCGTGCGCGAGTACATCGGCGCTCTCGCATACCGGCCCCACCACATCGTAGATTTGCGCTACAGCGTCCGTGCGCGCCGCCCCAGCCATGACTACTTCATGGTGAGCCTGATAAAGCGAGGGGCGGATCAAGTCGTTCATCGCCGCATCGATCACCAGAAAATTTTTACTCTCGGTCGTCTTTACATATTCAACACGTGAAATCAGTACGCCGGCATTGCCGACCAATAAGCGCCCTGGCTCGAGCAGCAGCTCAACGTTTCTATCGCCCAGACAGGACTCCAGAGATTGCGCGTAACTGTTCAAGTCAATGGTGCTTTCGTCTTTGTAGGTAATACCGATACCTCCACCGGGGCAGATGTGATGCACCGAAACACCTTCCTCGGCGAGCGCGTCGGCGAGCGCCACGATGCGCCCCATCGCCTGTTGCAATGGCGCGTCGTCGGTGAGTTGCGAGCCGATGTGGCAGTCGACACCCACCACCTCAATGTGCGAGAGCGTGGCGGCGTGCCGGTACACATCCATCGCACGATCAAAGGCGATGCCGAACTTGTTGTTCTTGAGACCGGTTGAAATGTAGGGATGGGTTTTCGCATCAACATCCGGATTGACGCGCAAGCTGATGCGCGCTTTCCTGCCCAGCTTCGCGGCAACCATATTTAGCCTTGCCAATTCAGGCTCACTCTCCACGTTGAAACATTTAATGTTTTTCTCAAGAGCCAGTTTCATTTCCGCCGCCGTTTTGCCCAGCCCGGAAAACACTACCTTGTCAGGGACTCCGCCGGCCTCCAGCACGCGCATCAATTCGCCACCGGAAACAATATCAAAGCCAGCACCGAGACTTGCGAACAGGCGCAACACAGCAAGATTGGAATTGGCTTTTACCGCATAGCAAATAAGGTATGGCCGGCCCTTGCGCGCGACTTTCAATGCGGAGTCCAGCTGTTGAAATGCACCTGTTAGTGCTGCTTTGGAATAGACGAAGCAGGGCGTGCCGAAGCGATCAGCGATATCGTTGATCGACATCCCTTCCATCCGCAGCTCGCCATTGGTGGCACCGCGATGGACGCCGAAAGTCGCCAGTGCCGACGTCATTTGTTTGGCTCCGGCGTACTCGCTTTCGGTGCTGGCGCAGGGGTTTCCTGAGGCAACTTGAGCGCGCCTTTTTGGCCGCATGCTGCAATAGAGGACGAGAAGATCAATGCGGCTAGAATGAAGGCGATACGACGCATGGCAGAGTAACTTTGAGAGTATGTGAGCGGGTTTGAGCGAATTGAAAGGATGGTATCACGGGTATGAATACACCAATTCTGATGGATGAGAGTGCATTCCACGAACGGGTGAACACGGTGTTTGCCAGCATTGAGGCAGCGCTGGAAGAAGGCGCGCCCGATGTTGACAGCGAGATTACCGGAGGCATTCTCACCATTGAATTCCCCAACCGCAGCAAGGTCATCGTCAATCGCCAGACATTCAATCGCGAAATCTGGGTGGCTGCAAAATCGGGCGGTTTTCATTTTCGTTTTGACGGCGCTGTCTGGCAGGACACGCGTAGCGATGAGCGTCTTGAATTGCTGCTTGCCCGTGTAATCAATGAGCAGAGCGGAATTGTGATGTCAATCACATTTTGATTTTGTGATGCGCAGAAAATGCCGCTTGATAAAAGTCAACGTCCAGTTTAGTATCGAATCAATACCAAACTTACATGGTTAAAAATTGACCTAGTACAGTATCGAGTCGAAACCATTTTTTACAGGAAGCGACATACGGCGTTAAAAATGTCTGGTCTGAATACCGATAACCACCGGCATGGATAAGAGCCCGGAAGTACTTCTGGAGTTGGTCGAGCGGCTCGGCAATCTGCTGCGCTCGGAATTCCGTCGCGCTGGTGCCGATGAACAATTGCAGCCGGTTCACGTCCATGCGCTCGTGTACCTGACGCGCGCCAACCGCTACTCAAATACACCACAGGCGATGGCCGAATACTTGGGCCTGACCAAAGGCACGATGTCGCAAAGCCTGTTGCTACTGGATCGGCGCGGATTGATCGAACGGTATCAGGATGATCTCGACCGACGCGTGGTGCGGCTTCGGCTTTCCACCAGCGGTGAACAGTTCTTATATGACGCGCAGCCACAAGGCGCCTGGCAGCACGCCACCCGCAACATCAGTCCCAACCGTATAAGGAACGCTGTTTCGGCTTTGCGTGAAACCCTGACGACCTTCCAGGCCGACAACGAAGGCCAGCCGTTCGGCACCTGCAGTGGTTGTCGGCATTTTGAGCGGCTGTCTGCACGCGCTTACCGATGCGGGTTGATGGGCGACCGGTTGTCGGGGCCAGAAGCGCGCAAGATTTGCTGGTTGTATGAGGAGAAGGGCGGCGGTGCTGAGGACGACGAGGAATAAACTAAAATTTTTTCAAGCAGTTCCGTTAAGACAACCGCTTTCTCGCCCGTTCTACCGCCAACCTCACCTGCGCCGGTGCCGTCCCGCCGATATGATTCCGACTCGCTACCGAGCCCTCCGGCGACAACACCGCGAACACGTCCTCCCCAACCAACGGCGAAACTCCACGCAAGACCTCAATCGGCAATTCCGCTAAATCCTTGCCCATCTTTTCCGCATCCCGCACCGCCAGCGCCACCGCCTCATGCGCGTCGCGGAAAGCCAACCCCTTCTTGGTCAGGTAATCAGCCAGATCGGTCGCAGTCGCAAAACCACGCTTGACCGCCGCCGCCATCCGCTCAGGCCTCACTTCAATCGCCGCCGCCAGATCGGCCATGATGGTCAACGAGTCGCGCACCGTATCGACCGTATCGAACAATGGCTCCTTGTCTTCCTGATTGTCCTTGTTATATGCAAGCGGCTGCCCTTTCATCAGGGTCAGCAATGCAACCAGGTGTCCGTTCACCCGCCCGGTCTTGCCGCGAATCAGCTCCGGCACATCGGGGTTCTTTTTCTGCGGCATGATCGAAGACGAATAGCAAAACCGGTCTGGCAGATTGATAAAGCCGACGCTCTGGCTCATCCAGATAATCAACTCCTCCGAAAACCGGGACAAGTGCGTCATTACCAGCGCCGCAGCAGAAACGAATTCGATGACGAAATCCCGGTCAGAAACGGCATCCAGCGAATTCTCGCAAACGCCGTCAAAGCCCAATTCCGTTGCGACTGATTCGCGATCAATCGGATAGCTGGTGCCCGCCAGTGCTGCCGCTCCCAATGGCGAGCGGTTCACGCGTTTGCGGCAATCGATCATCCGTGCCTCATCGCGCGCCAGCATTTCCACGTAAGCCATAACGTGATGCCCGAAGGTCACCGGCTGGGCGACCTGTAAATGCGTGAACCCCGGCATGATCGTGTCGGCATGTTTTTCGGCAAGTCCTACCAGCGCCAACTGCATCGCACGTAACAGCGCCAGCAGCCCATCGATCTCCTCGCGCAGCCAAAGTCGGATATCGGTTGCAATTTGATCATTGCGGGAACGACCGGTATGCAGGCGCTTCCCGGCGTCACCAATGGCTGCGATCAGCCGCGACTCGATATTCATATGAACATCTTCGAGGTCCACCCGCCATTCAAACCGACCGGCACGAATCTCAGTCGCTATTTCGCTCATACCACGCTCAATATCGGCCAAATCCTGCGAGGTGATCACGGCTTGTCGGGCAAGCATTCTCGCGTGCGCAAGCGAGCCCTGAATGTCCACGTAGGCCAGACGCTGATCAAACGTGACTGATGCAGTGAAACGCTTGACGAGATCGGACACTGGCTCGGAAAAACGACCCGAAAAATGGCTCCTGGCGTTCGGAGTGCCGGGTTTTGAATCACCGGGCGGGGCTGAAATATTGGACATATGGCATTGTCAATCTATGGAAAATTCGCTCACAATCGAGCCATGACGAGTATAAAGCATCACTCTCCTGATCAAGACCATCCCGCAGCACCCAAACTGACGACGGCGCGCCTGCCGGATTTCTGCAATCTGGGCATCATGCTGCGCCTGTTGCTGATCGTAAACCTGCTTTGCGTGGCCGCCGCCGTCGTGCGTACAGACGGTCGCGATCTCTGGCAGCAATTTTTATACATCTCTGCCGTTGCTCAGCCAGCGATCATTTTCTCGTTACTCGCCATGTGCGCGTGTCGGAAACCGCTGGCTAAACTCCTCTATTGGCAGGGCATTGTCGCGCTCATGCTGGTCGAGGCCATCGTCGGCGTGTTGTTCTGGTGGTGGTTGCAAATCATTGCCCCGTTCGCCGAACCCGTTTCTGTTTGGCAGTACGGTTTCTTCATCGCCTTCGCCACCGGTTTTTCGCTGCTTTATTTCGATCTGCGTTCCCGTGCGCTTTCCCCGGCGCTGACCGAGGCGCGTTTGCAGGCGTTGCAGGCACGCATCCGCCCACACTTTCTGTTCAATAGTATCAATGCTGTCCTGTCGCTGATTCGCTCCGAGCCCAAGCGCGCCGAACGCATGCTTGAAGATATGTCGGAGTTATTTCGGGTTCTCATGGCCGACAATCGAAAGCTCACGCCGCTGGTAGACGAAATCACGCTTTGCAAGCGCTATCTCGAAATCGAGCAAATTCGCCTGGCGGACAGGCTCACCGTGGTTTGGCAAATTGACGGACTGCCGACCGATGCACTGGTGCCGCCGCTCATTCTGCAGCCGCTGGTTGAAAACGCCGTCTATCACGGCATTGAGCCACGTCAGGTACCCGGCACATTGACCATTGAAGTCCTGCCAAAGGGCAAGCAATTCAGCATCCGGCTCACTAATCCCTTCGACGCAGGCTCGACACACGTTTCAGGCAACCGCATGGCGATCGCCAACATCAAGGAACGCTTGCAGCTACACTTCGATGCTGAAGCGAGCCTGAACGCCGAAGTGAAAGGCGAAACCTATGTGGTCACCATTACCCTGCCGGTGCGCACGCAGGATTTGTAGCCGCCACCAACCAAAACCATCCAAATACGATGCTCCAACCTGCCACTACCGCCCGCATTTTGATCGTCGATGACGAAGCCCCAGCGCGGCGGCGGCTGCGCGACGTGCTCGATGATTGTCGTGAACAATTTCCGCTCATGATTGCCGACGAGGCGGCCAATGGCGTGGAAGCAATCGACATCATCAACAAAGGCGGTATCGATATTGTGCTTACCGATATCCGTATGCCGGTAATGGACGGGCTGGAAGTGGCGCGGCATGTGGCCAAAATGGACGCCCCGCCCAAACTTATTTTTGTCACCGCGTTCGATCAATACGCCGTGAACGCGTTTGAACTCAACGCCATCGATTACCTCCTGAAACCGATCCGTCAGGAACGCCTGCTCGCCGCTCTTGGCAAGGCTATCGCCCTCAAGCCCGCGCAGGCCGAGGCGATTGCCGAAGCGGCTGCGGCTAAACGCAAGCACCTCTCTATCCATGAGCGCGGCAAGATTGTGCTGGTGCCGATGGAAGACGTGCTGTATCTCAAGGCCGAGCTCAAGTACGTCACCGTGCGCACGGCGCAAAAGGAATTTTTGCTCGAAGAGTCACTGACCAAACTGGAGGAGGAGTTCGCTGGTCTGTTCACGCGTATCCACCGCAATACGCTGGTGGCAACCAAAGCGGTGATCGGATTTGAAAAAGTTGCCGATAGCGGCGTGGAGGGCGATGAAGGGCACTCTGGTTCGGACAAAAGTGACGGCGGCGGCACCCATTGGGCGGCGGTGATTCGCGGTATTCCTGAAAGGTTGGCTGTGAGCCGTCGCCAGCAGCACGTCGTGAAAGAGTTTTAACGCGTAACTGTTGTTCGTGGTTCCATCAGGCGCATAGAAATCCTAACCGGAGAACTCGTGGAAAGCTCGATCATCACCAACGTACTGCTGCCCGTCGCACTCGGCGTGATCATGCTGGGGCTAGGCTTAAGCCTGACCATTGCCGATTTCACGCGGGTTGTGCGCTACCCAAAAGCGGTGGTCGTGGGGCTTTTCATCCAGATGTTTGTGCTGACCAGCATCTGCTTCGGTATCACGGTGCTGTTCAAGTTGCCGCCCGAACTCGCCGTCGGCATGATGCTACTGGCGGCTTCCCCCGGCGGGGCTTCGGCCAATATCTACAGCCATCTGGCGCACGGCGACGTGGCGCTCAACATCACGCTCACCGCCATCAATTCCGCGCTGTCGCTGGTGGTGCTGCCCTTTGTCGTCAGCTTCGCGTTGCAATACTTCATGGCGTCGGACCAATATGTGCCGCCGCCATTCAAGAAAATCATCGAAGTTGGCGTGATTATTCTTGGCCCGGTGTTGATCGGTATGTTTTTGCGCTCGCGATTCCCGGCGTTCGCTGAGCGCATGGAAAAACCCATCCGCATATTCTCGGTGTTGCTGCTTGCCGCGCTGGTGGTGGCTTCCGTGGTGCAGCAATGGGACGCCTTCGTCAAATACTTCCCGGTCGTGGGCATAGCCTGCCTGCTGTTCAATCTGGCGTCGTTGGGCGTTGGTTACAGTGTGCCGCGATTGGTAAAGCTGCCGGACAAACAAGCCATCGCCATTGCCATGGAAATCGGCATCCACAATGGCACACTCGCCATTTACATCGCCTTCAACGTGCTGGGCAATGGTTTGATGTCCGTACCGGCGGCTGTCTACAGCCTGATCATGTTTGTGACGGCGGCGGTGTTTGTGTGGTGGGTGAATCGGCGCAACCAAATTAGCGAGCTCCAACAAATTACGTAAAGAAAGTCATCCTCCTTATGCTCATCAAAGTCTTAGCGACCGCATTTCTTTTAGCACAGCTTCTTTCAGCACCGGCATTTGCGCAATCACAGACTTCTGATGCGCGTGATGGCGAGTTCTGTGGCTACGATTGGTCGCTCCCGGAGTCGGAAACCACCAAGGAATACTACCGTATCGAACGACAACGAATTGCATTAGGTTACGTGCGTGTGTGCGATGAGGTTTTGAAAACCTCCGATTTTCAACAGAGAGCGAAGCCTTGGAAAGAGTTGTTGCCATTGCTGGGATTTACCCCTGTGGATCTCGGTGCAACACCGTTTGCGCAGTTTGAATTGATCGGTGGTGTCCTGAAGGGCAAGATTCCCGGATTCGTGAACTTGAAGCGCACCGACCATGCAACGAGAATTTTCAGACGAAAAGACGGGCTTGTGATCTCTTTGGAAGAGTGGGACTTGTCGATTCAGGGCGGAGGGACAGACGAGGTATATCGAGGCCCGGACGTACTGGTAAAGGGCTGGCCGGGATATTGGACGATTGAGCAATCAAAATCAGGGAAGGCATATTCAAGTCTCTGGTGGCAAGGAGAGACGCGCAGGTTTGAACTGATCATAAACACTAATCTAAAAGTTGCTGGTGGCCAAGGCGAAATTTTGCGCCTTGCGGAAAGCGTGCCGCCTGGTATTCCGTCTGGCACACGCAAAGCCAGAGTTGCCTTTCTGGGAACCCCCGGCGTGTTGTCCAAGCGACCTTTTCCCGATCATCCGCCGCCGTTCTAAGCACGTTCCTTCAACTTCGCAAACGCCGCCGCCAGCGCGCCACCAGGAGTTGTAGAACCAAAATTCGTTGACTGGCGCGCATTTCCAACCTCTTTTGGCCTGTATGACTCGCCAGTGCTAGAGTGTGTACTTTTTTCGCGTGGCGCGGCAGCGTCGTTTAGCCGCATGGTCAGCGCAATACGTTTTCTCTTCTCATCCACCTCCATCACCTTCACCTTTACGACGTCGCCAGCTTTTACCACGTCGTGCGGATTCTTCACGTACTTCTCAGCAAGCGCGGAAATGTGCACCAGCCCGTCCTGATGTACGCCGATATCGACAAACGCGCCAAAGGCGGCGACATTGGTAATGACGCCCTCGAGAATCATCCCCGGTTGCAAATCGCGCAGCGTTTCCACACCATCCTGAAACGTCGCGGTTTTAAATTCTGGCCGGGGATCGCGTCCCGGTTTCTCCAGTTCTTTCAGGATGTCGGTTACGGTCGGTAGCCCGAAACGCGCATCGACATACTTTTCGGCGCGGAGCGTCTTGAGCAACTTGCCATCGCCCATCACGGCTTTCACGTCACGCTTAATGTCGGCGAGGATTTTCTCGACAACTGGATATGCTTCCGGGTGTACCGATGATGCATCCAGCGGGTTGTCTCCATTACTGACTCGTAAAAACCCCGCACATTGTTCAAACGCTTTGTCACCCAAACGCGGCACCGATTTCAACGCGGCGCGCGACGTGAATGCACCGTTCGCGTCGCGGTGATTGACGATATTTGTTGCGACCGATTGCGTGAGCCCGGACACGCGTGCCAGCAATGCCACCGACGCCGTATTCACATCCACCCCAACGGCGTTGACACAATCTTCCACCACCGATTCCAGTGAACGCGCCAGCTGGGTCTGGTTGACATCGTGCTGGTACTGCCCGACGCCGATCGATTTCGGGTCGATTTTCACCAGTTCCGCCAGCGGGTCCTGCAAACGCCTGGCAATCGACACAGCGCCGCGCAGCGACACATCCAGGTCGGGTAACTCCTTGGATGCAAACGCTGAAGCCGAGTACACCGACGCACCGGCCTCGGACACCACGATTTTTGTCATCCGCTGTTCGGGGACGAGCTTGATCAAGTCGGCGGCCAGTTTGTCGGTTTCGCGCGACGCGGTGCCGTTACCGATGCTGATAAGATCGACGCCATGCTTTTTTGCTAGCGCCACCAGCACATGCAATGCGCCATCCCAGTCGCGACGCGGCTCATGCGGATATACGGTCGCCGTGTCCAGTACTTTGCCGGTTTTATCCACGACGGCGATCTTGCAGCCGGTGCGAATGCCGGGATCAATTCCCATCGTCGCGTGCGGTCCGGCGGGTGCGGCCAGCAGCAGATCTTTCAGGTTGCGCGCAAAAACGTTGATCGCCTCGAGTTCCGATTTTTCGCGCAGCGTGGACATCAACTCCGTTTCCATATGCAGTGAAATCTTGATGCGCCATGTCCAGCGCACGACTTCGGTCAGCCATTTGTCGGCCGGGCGGCTCTTGTTGACGATCTTGGCGAATCCCGCAATCATGTTTTCAACTGGATTCAACGGCGCACTCCAGGTGGGCTTTTCCTCTCCCGCTTCGGAATCGAGCAGTAACTTCGAGGTCAGCACACCTTCGTTGCGCCCCCTGAAAATCGCCAACGCGCGATGCGAGGGGATCGTCTTCCAGGTTTCGGCATAGGCAAAATAATCGGCAAACTTCTCGCCCTTTTCCGCTTGGCCTTCGATCAACTTTGATTCCACCACGCCGTGTTGAATCAGGTATTCCCGTACCCGTCCCAGCAATCCGGCGTCCTCCGAGAAACGCTCCATCAGTATCTGCTTGGCTCCTTCCAGCGCCGCTTTCGCGTCGGGCACGACAGTATCTTTTTCGGCTGTTTTAGGCGCAGCCGACAGATATTTTTCTGCTTCCGTTTCCGGTGTCAGCATCGGGTCGGCCAACAATGCATCAGCCAGCGGCTCCAACCCGGCCTCCCTTGCGATCATGGCCTTGGTGCGGCGCTTCTGTTTATAAGGCAGATACAAATCCTCCAGCGTGGTTTTGTCCTCACTAGCGTGAATGCTGATCGCCAGCGCGTCGGTGAGCTTGCCTTGCAACTGAATGCTCTCCAGAATCGTTTTGCGCCGTTCTTCCAGTTCGCGCAGATAACGCAGCCGTTCCTCAAGCAGACGAAGTTGAATATCATCGAGTCCGCCGGTGGCTTCTTTGCGATAGCGGGCGATGAAAGGTACTGTAGCGCCCTCATCAAGAAGGGCAATGGCGGAAGTAACTTGTGCGGGTTTGGCCGCCAGCTCTTTGCTTAAACGTGATTCGATGGAGGCAAGCATGAAACTTTCTGTGGATGAAAAAGCCGAGCGCGAATTTTACGTCAATGGTGAGAGCAAACGTGGCGGGTGTCCAAAGCGCTGTTAGTATTGATGCACGAGCTGCAAGTGCGTCGCGACATTCCAGTCGTGGGAATACCGCATAAGGGGAGCCACTTGAAACCACAAGAAAAACATAAAACATGAACGCACAAAATGCCGCGTCAATAAAGGTCAACAATATCCTGACGGGCCGCATGCAGTACCGCGCCGATCCGCTGGCCGATGCCACGATTGACCGCATCCTCGGCCCCTGGAATCATTTGCCGGAATCCGCCGTCGCTGCAAAATTATTGGTTACGAGCGCGGAGGCAACGAAGACATTGCTGGCTGAACAATGGCAGCCACAATGGCAAAAGCTTGCCAGCTTGAGCCGAACCTTCGAGCAGTGGTCAGATAACCGCAACGTCATTGGGTGGCGACCGCATCAAGGTCTGGCGCCTGAGATCGGTGCGCCGCTCGCAGGCTATTTGAGCGAGGCACACGAGTTGCCTGAATGGGCGGATCGCGGCAAGCTCGAACGCGCTGAGGCCCTGTTCATGGAGTACGGTGCGCTTTCGGTGACGATCTTGTTTTGTTCCAGCCTGCCTGAGTGTTATGTAATTCCTGATCTCGCCGCCGTTTTGCACGCGACCGGGCAATTGGAAAAACACACCGAATACCGGATTCGCGCAACCGGCGCGATGATTTTCCCGGTAATGATGCGCGGCGGGCTAACCGATCCTGATGGTGGCGGCGTCGCACAAATATTGAAGGTGCGACTGATCCACGCGACCATTCGGAACCTGATCCTGCGCGGGAGTCCCGAAGCCGCGATGTCAATGCTGGGTGCCAGCAGAAGTAATCACAACGAACAAACTGAATCAGGGTTGGGTGACGCTCACTACGCCGAAGACGCGGGCATTGTGCCGCCGTTGCCGGGACTGGCAGCGACCAACGATATGCATCAGACCCTGTTTGCGCACGGCTGGAAAACGGGCCTGGAGGGATTGCCGTGCAATCAGGAGGAACTTGCCTACACATTGTTGACGTTCAGCTATGTTTTTTTGCGCAGCATGCGCAAGCTCGGTCTGCCGATATCCGTCGAAGATGAGGAGGCGTATCTGCACTCATGGAATGTGACGGGCCACATACTCGGCATTGAGCGAGAGCTGATGGCCAATACGATGGCAGAGGCAGAGGTATTATTTGACGGCATGCAGGCGCGGGGCCGCGCCGACCGGATCAAACGACCGGAACCTGCCGACCCTCGTCCTAAACTGGGAAATGCGCTGATGCAAAGCATGGCGCAGGTCATCCCGCTGCACGCCGTAAAGGCTTTCCCGACGCTGTTGACGCGTTACCTCTGCGGCGCGGCCACATCAAAAGATCTGGGGCTCAATGGGCCGATGTCGTGGTTCTCGCGTTTCTTGTTCACGGCCTGCATGTTTCTGGTGCGAGCGCTCGATTGGCTGGTGCGTCTCGTTTTTCCCGAATTTTCCATCGCGCGCTTGATCACCCGCGTGCTGGGCTATCACTTTATGACCAAGCTGCTGATGGATCAGACGCGGCCACTCAAGCTGCCCGAACACGTCAGAAACCGGGTTGGTGACATGATCGGCCAGTGGCACAACGATCCGAAAGCACCCGGCTGGATGAATTCGCTGGAAGATCGTTTCACCGTCAAAGGAATCTGGAAAGGGTCGACATTGTAGGCATCGACATGCTGTATACGTGTGTGGCCCGCGCGGGGTGCACACGCGAAAAACCTGTACTCAAAAATGATGATCTCAACACGGTGACACGCTGACTCAATGCGCTGCTTTTTAAATTTCTGCTGTTTGTGGTCTGCATGTCGGCTTTCGCTCAGTGTTCTGCTTGCGGCGATCAGCCTGACCTGTCTTGCCGCCCCATCGCCGTCGCCATTGGTGCTCAACGACCCGAAGGCAACGGTGGATGTGTGGCCCGCGATCTCAATATTGCGCGACCCTGACGGCCGACTGAGCGTAGATGATGTATTGGCGACAGCCGAAAAATTTGCACCACCGGAATCGGCTCACGCCACGCTGGGCCTGCGCCAGAAGGTAGTGTGGTTGCGCGTACCACTGGTTGTGGCGGGGTCGCGCGCCGCCTCGGAAGTGCTAACGACGACCACTGAGCCAGGCCAGCAATGGATACTGGATATCGATTACACCCTGCTTAACCGCATCGATGTATATCTCGCGTCCAACGCGACCGTGGTGCAGCATGCGGTGCTGGGCAACTCCCAACCAGAAGCCGAGCGTCCGCTGCGCAGCCGTTCACATGCCGTGCCGTTGGTGTTGCAGCCCGGGTTGACCTACACGTTGCTGCTTCGTGTCGATACTGCAGGTTCCATGATTCTGCCGATCACGCTAAGCAAACAATCCACCTTTCATCGTCGCGCCATTGATGAACAAATACTGCAGGGCCTGCTCGCGAGTCTGGGGCTGTGCCTGATGTTCTACAGCCTGTTGCAATGGGCGAGCCTGCGCGAAAATCTGTACCT
>JAYURJ010000013.1:0-20583 GCA_043756275.1 Betaproteobacteria bacterium
CTCATCGGCAAGCACGTTTTGTGAAAACTGTGTCGTCAGCTCAGCAAGACTCTCCATGATTTTGCCGTAGCGAACCTGCGCATCCGCAGCCAGCCTGGCCCCTGCGCGGACAAAATCGAGGTGCACGCGTTCGAGCAGACGCGTTTGCTCCGGTGTCAGGCCGAGGGCGTCGCGTTGGTTGACAAGCGACTCAACACGCTTGAACAACGCCACGTTCATATAAATCGCGTTGGTGTGTGCGGCCAGTGGTGCGGCCATTGCGCGCTCCACCGCCTGCAATGCGGGCGACGTTTCCGAGGCGCTCAGGTTGTAGAACATCTGATCGATGCGGGTGAGCAGCCGGCCACTTTTGTCGACGCTGGCCAGGGTGTTTTCAAATGTCGGCGCGGCAGCATTGGCGGCGATGGCATCGAGTTCAGCGCGATGATCTTTCAGCGCGATTTCAAATGCGGGTGCGAAATGTTGTGCGGCGGTTTCAGCAAACGGGGGCAGGCCATGCGGGTTGTTCCACGCGGCAAGTAGTGGGTTAGCGTCAAGCGTTGGATCGTGGGGTGCGTTCATGATGTGCTTATTTGAGATGTGTGATTACATTTTACATCTGCGACCGCTTTCATTCGAAAAAACAAGCAAACACTAGCATCCACGGGTGCTTCATAGCAAAATGCTGCCAGCAAGCTCACCAATGCTTGAGTTTACGTTTTTAGTGGGGCGATGATGCGCACTGGCAACCAGCCACGCACGCTATTGATAAACCAGATCGCGTCTGCGTGCGCGAGGTCGTCAACGTGAATGAGCGCTTCGGCGACGATGTTTTTTTCCAATAGCTCAGCACGCAACACACCCGGCAATAATCCACTGGTTAGTGGCGGCGTAATCAGCTTTCCATGCAATGAAACCACCACATTGCCGCGCGTGAATTCGGTGATTTCATGTCGCTCGTTCCAAAGCAAAATGTCGAACGCATCTTCGGACGGCGCGATATGCCGGTCGTACGCCGTGCGCGCCGTAGTTTTGTAGCGCAGGAATTCGTGCTGTGAATCGACCGGATTGACGGCGACTGCAATATCGACGCGTTCAGCTTGACTGTTAGGCGTCAGCCAATTGACAGGTGCATATTGAAGCGTGGTACTGGTGACGGTGATTTCGCCGTGATGCGACACCAGCAAGCGCACGCGGCGCAGTTGATGTACGTAGGTGGCTGCGTGCGCGGCTAGTGCAGCGCGGATCGCGGTGATATCGGCCGCATGGCCAAATCGTATTGCCGCTGTCTGCAATCGTGCCAGATGGCGGTCGAGAAACGCGTAGTGCCCATCCTGCAACAGCAGTGTTTCGAGCAAATCCATGTGCCCCGCGCCGACGCCCAAAAAGCGCGCCTTGGTGAGGGCCTCGGCATGTTCCTCTCCTGCGGTTGAATCCCATGTGATGCCGCCGCCGACGCCGCATTGCGCCGTGCCCCGTGCGCTATCCATCGTGACGGTGCGAATCGGCACATTGAAAACAGCACGCTGGTCGGGCGTGATGTAGCCGATGGCACCGCAATAAATCCCGCGTGGTGTATCTTCGAGTGAGGCAATAATTTCGCTGGTTTTTATTTTCGGCGCACCAGTGATGGAGCCGCACGGAAACAGCGCGCAAAAAATGTCCTCCAGCGTGACACCAGCGCGAGTTGTGGCCGTGACGGTTGACGTCATGTGGTGCACTGTCGGATAGGTCTCCAATGAAAACAGCGCCGGCACTGCGACCGAGCCCGTCACTGCAACGCGGGAGAGATCGTTACGCAATAAATCAACGATCATCAAATTTTCAGCGCGATTTTTTTCGGAATTTACGAGGGCAAAAGCTTCGGCTTCGTCACTCGCCTGCCAAGCCACGCTGTCGGACTCAGAGGCCGGTAGCGCGGCGCGGCTCAGGGTGCCTTTCATAGGCCGCGCCAATAATTGCGTGCCGTCCCATGCGAAGAATAATTCAGGCGATAGCGAGAGAATCTGCTGCTCGCCGATATCCAGATAGACGTTGAACCGACCGTGTGATTGTGCCGCGAGGGATTCATACCAGGCGCGCGGATCGCCGCTCACGGAAGTGTTCAAACGCAGGGTGTAATTGACCTGATAGGTGTCGCCTCGCTCGATTGCTTCGCGGATCGCCTTGATGTTGGCATCGTACGTTTCACGATCCGTGTCCGACACCCATCCGCTGACGATGGCGTGCTGTTTGGTTATACGTGGGAACAATGTCGGTGCGCGGAACACGCCGAACCAGAGCAACGGCAGCGGGCCTGCCGGTCGCGCATGGAGTGCCGGATCGAACGCTGGGGCCGCTTCGTAGCAGATCATGCCAGCCGCATAAAATCCTTCATGCGTTGCCGCCTGAACTTCGCGCAATGCAGGCCGCACCTCGGCGAGCGTGTGGGCGGTGATGATGCGCGCAGGTTTGGTGAACGCGAGACGTTGCGTGCCTGATCCGTGTTTTAACGGATCGGCAAAATCAAAAATAAACGTCGGTGTAGCGTCAGGCATGCGGATAGAACTTTGGGTAGCCGAGCGTTATGTGAATTGCAAACAGCGCAGCCTATTTTGCTTTCTTCACAAAATCCCGCAGATGTTTCGCCTGCGCCTTTAGCGAGGACATGTGGATGTACATCATGTGCCCGGCCTCGTAATAGTGCAGATCGAGATTGCCGACGAGACTCTTGTCGAGCGCCATGTGATTCAGCACATAGTCGGTCGCGTAATGCGGCGTCGCCAAATCGAAATAGCCTGATCCGACATACACTTTCATGTGCGGGTTCATGTTCATCGCTTTGCGAAGCGTTTCAGCCACGTTCAAGTGCTGATTTTCCGAACCAAAATTCCACGTGAGATACAACTGTGAAATCACTTTGTACGGCGTATCGCTTTCAAATTTTAATTCGCGACGCACGTAATCGTTCAGGCAGGCCGCATAAGCACCGTCGAGGTTGCTGTGCGCCGGATCGTACTCAAAGTTTTCACCCGCAGCATCACGGTCAATGCCTTTGAAACGGCTATCGAGCCGACCGATCGTACGATGTTCATCGCGGCAGAGTTCCTTGCAGAAGCGATGGATGCTGATGCGCAGATTGGTTTGCTCGATATAGGCAATCGACAAGCCGGTGTACTGGCTGATTTTCCTCGCGACCGCAGCACGTTTGGCGGGGGCCAGTTTGTCGCCTTGAAAAAGTGCGGCGTTGTATTCGTTGGCAACAAACGCTTCAACTTCATCAAGGAACGCGCGCAGCGGCTTGGCTTGCAACGATTTATCCAGTTTCTGGTGATACCAGGCAGTGGCGGCGTATGTCGGCAGGAATAATGCATGCGAAAGATCGTGGCCGACCATAAACCGAAACGTCGAAAAATCGAGCGCGGTAGAGAGCAGCAACAACCCGTTCACGTACAGCCCGTATTTTTCCTGCAAGTGGCTCGACAGCCCTGCAGCGCGGGTGGTGCCGTAAGATTCACCGGCGATAAATTTCGGCGACGCCCAGCGCAAATGGCGCGAGATATAGAGACGGATAAATTCGCCCACACTCTCCAGATCACGCTGATAGTTATGAAATTCCTTCACGCTCTCGCCATCGACCATGCGGCTGTAACCCGTGCCGACCGGATCGATAAACACCAGATCTGTTTCGTTGAGCAAGGAAAATTCGTTATCGACCAACTGATACGGTGGCGGCCCGGCATTGCCCTCGTTATCGAGCTTCACGCGCTTGGGCCCGAGCACCCCCAGATGCAACCACACGCTCGACGACCCCGGTCCGCCGTTGAATGAAAACGTCAGCGGACGCTTGGCCGCATCCTTCACGCCATCCTTGGTATAGGCCATGAAAAAGATACTCGCGCGCGGCTTTTCCGCTTCGCGATTGCCGTCCTTCTCGGTGTCCTCCTTCAATACCACCGTGCCACACGTCACCGTGTAAGCGATGGTTTCGCCGTTGATGCGGGCTTTGTGTTTGGTGACGACGATGTTGTCGGTGGGGATGGGTTTAGGAGTGGCGTCTTTGTTGGGGGATTCGTGTTTTTCGGTTGGCATGGTGGCGGAGGAGGGTGGTCGGGAACATCATTATCGCGTAAACAACTATTGCGAGCTTTCGAGAATCCAATAATTACACGGCATTGCAATGATAGGAAGCAGCGGTATATAAGTAAGCTGTGCGACGTATTTATTCAGATCGCCATTTAGCGCGCCTCCCAGCACGAAAACGTCTGAAGAGCCGCGTCAGCTGGTTAGTTTCACTACTTGTTGCTCAGCGTAAACGCCCAATCCCAATCCGCGTCAGGTTCTCTTTCAGTGAATTCGCTTACGTAGCCCAGGTATATCTCGGCAATGCACGCGTAGCCTGGGCGCTGCGCGAGAGTGCGAAAAATAGCCTCTGCCGCCATCCAGTTGCGGGCGCGGAACAACGCTAATGCATGGTGGTGCCGCTCCACCAGATCGCGCAGCGCCGGATCAAGCTGACCGGCCAGTCCAACGGGCTGGAATAAGCGCGCCGCCGTGGTTTTGCCCAGCACCCGTACCTTGTCTAATTCTAGATAGGCAAAATTGCGTGCCGCCGCCGCTGTCTGTTCGCCAACGATGATGGGCACCTGATAGCGCTTGGTGAGACTTTCAAGGCGGGACGCGAGATTTACGCCATCACCCAGCACGGTGTAATTCAATCGAGATGGCGAACCGATATTGCCTGCGACAACACGCGACGTATTGATGCCAATGCCAACATCAGGATTTGGCAGCTTCTCGGTCGCCAGTTCGCGGGCCAATTGGCGCATGCGTTTGTCGATGGCGAGTGCGGCGTGAACGGCACGCTGAGGATCGTCGGCGCGTCCAATCGGGGCCCCGAATAGTGCCATCACGCCGTCACCGGTGTATTTGTCAATCACGCCGTCATGCTCGTCGATAATCGCGTTGATCAGCGTGAGGTAGCGATTGAGTAATCCAATTGTTAGCGCTGGTGGATGGTTTTCACACAGAGAAGTGAAATCGCGGATATCGGTGAAAAGCACTGTCACGTCGCGCTCTTCACCGCCCAGCTTGATGTTTTGTTTTAGCAACTGCTCAGCGACTTCGTGGGACGCGACTTTACCCAAAATATCCCTCACCTGATCACGTTCGGTCAGTCCCTTGGACATGTTGTTGAACGCCGTTGCCAGTTCGCCGATTTCATCATCCTGCGGCAGAAGAATCGGCTCACCATAGTTGCCAGCAGCGACTTGTTTGACGGCAATTGCCAGCCTTCTAACTGGTTGTGTAATGCGGCGCGCGATACGCAGACTTCCAACGAGCGTAATAAGCAGACTTACGGCGGCCAAAAACAATAGCGCCAACTTGAGCGCTTCATATGGTTGCAAGCCATCACGCACCGAACGTTGCAGTACTGCGAATACGCTGCTGTCGATGCCGTTATTGCGGTAGCGGTCAATGGTGGTGGCGAGCATTTCAAACTCTTCATTGCCCAATACGATCGCAGCACTTGCTTGTTCGGTGGTTTTGTCGCGGGTCGAAATACTCGGCGCAAGAGTTTGCAAATTCGCACGTATTTCGTTGGCAAGCGTCGTCGCAAAAATAGTAGTGGGCTGGTTATTGGTGCTGCCTAGAAAAGACACATCAAGACCGGTGATCTGTTTGAGCTCGATTGCGGACGAATTATCAATCACGAAGCCAATCACCACCCACGCGATGGGCAACGGTGCCAGCACCGGCACGACGACCAACTGGTAGATAGTGCCGTCAATAATGCGAATTGCCGACACAGTGCGCTTGCCGGCGGCTTCAATGATGAGGTCAGGGAAGGCGAACGGCTTGCCAATCAGGGCTGGCTGGAGTGTGTCCGCCGATACGATATTCTGCAAATCAACCAGTGCCAGCCGATTGGCAGAAATTCTCGATCCATGATTCCGCAGCACATCAACAATGGTGTCACGATCCCGCGTGGCGACAGCATCACGGAATGCAAAATCACGCGTCAGTACGTTCGTTGTGGCAACAAGCTGCTGCTCTTTTTGTTCGAGTAAACGCTTGAAAACACGGGCACCGACGTTAAGCTCGTCACGCAGGTTGCGCCGCGCGTTTTGCTCTATCGCGTAGCTGATGGAGAAAAATGCCGCCGCTTGCACGATCACCAGTAGACCAACAAAAAATACGACGATGCGCTTTTCAAGACGCCCGAATTTAATAAGTTTCATTTCCCGATTTGGGTTTCGGCGCGGTCGGGCTTGAAGGTTTTAGGCTGAATGTGAATGCGAGCGTTGCCGCTTCACTCGCAGTAAGTTTTATTTTTTTCGGTGCCGGGCTGGCGGATGCCGCCGTACCGGGGTACCACAGGTGAATCTCATATTCACCAGCGGATAACCCTTCAAGCAGAGCAACACCGCGTTTGTCGGTCTTGGCGAAAATAGGCGTATCCACCACCAGCATGTAGGCAAGCATGGTGTCGTGAATATTGCAGCCCAGTACCACTTCGCCAGTCTTGTCAAACAGGATGGGTTTGCCTGGCACGCCGGAATAAAGTTTGATTTCAAAGGTCTTTGCGGGTGAAAACGAATAAACGTGATGGCGCACTTTGTCGCGATTCGGGAAATTTACCATCGTCCCGGTTTGGATCACACTGACCAGCGGCACAAATTCTTTGTTGATTTGCTCAACGGAAATTTCCCGCTTCGGTCTGTTTGGTGCAGTGCCGGAGATGATGTTGGCGTACACGACTGCATCTGCGGCGGGTTGGCCGGTCTGGTCTTTGACGGCAACCGAAATTTGTGCAGCCGTGCAGTGCCCGGCCACGACCAGTCCCGTCATGGTGATACCGACGGTGCGCAGGAGAGGCAAGATTTTTTTCAGGGTAATGATCATAAAGACTGATACCTGGGACAACCTGATCTGGATTACTTGGTCACAATATCGCGCTTCATCGGGGCCAGTATGCGCAAAAGCTCATTTTTTGCGCTTTCCGGGACCTTGGCACGATTCAAGGTGTCACGCAGAATTTCCACGAAGCCATAAAACTCAGCCTCTGTGATATCCAAGCCCTGATGGGCAATTTTCATATCGTCGCCTGAGTACTTGCACGGCCCACCGGTGAGCGCGCAAATTTGTTCAGCAACTTTTACCTTCAATTTTTTCAGATCAACCTTGTCGAATGAGCGTTTGATCTGTGGATCGACAACTGAGAGATCAACCGTCTCCGAGACAAATTGCGCAACCGTTTTCTCACCACCCAGCCGCTCGTATAATGTGTTTGCGAATGCAACCGGACAAATGGTGGCTATACAAATGACGACGAAGCTAATTTTGGTCTTGATTGAAATCATGCAATGAAATTTATTTGTGGATTCCGTTAAGGTCGGCAAAGATGATCGTTGACGATGCTTGTGGCAGCGAAGATTATCACGAGCGCGGGAGATTCAATCTTCAAACCAAATATTGACCATCGCCAATTGCTCCGCAATCCTCATGCCGACTTTGGATTTAATGACTTGCCGTTTCTACACCATGCCCAGACTGACAAACTTTTCCCCGTGTAGTTCTCCCGGTTCCAGCATTTCAATTCCCATCGCCGCAGCTGTCATCGCGGCGTTTGTTTACTTGACCGCAATCGGATCCGCAAATGCGGGTGATCGGCTACTCGCCACGGGCGGCATCAGCCAGATCGAGGGTGCGGCTGGCGGAGGTCTGGTTCCGTGGGCGGTCATCGCGGGCTACGGCACACGCGATCAGATAGCAGTGACCGCGTTTCACACCAACATCGACATCGATGATTTTGGCCTCAAGAGCAGTGGGATGGCAGTGGGGCTTAATGATCGTGTGGAACTCTCGCTCACTCGCCAGCTTTTTAGTTTGGGGGCCACCGCTCCCGGCCAGTCCATTCGGCAGGATATTGTTGGCGCGAAACTCAGAATCGTGGGGGACGCGGTAGTTGATCAGGATAGCTGGATGCCACAAATCGCCGTGGGACTTCAACGCAAGAAGAATCGCGACATGGCCATTCCAACCGCGCTCGGCGCGCGACATGGTTCGGGTACCGATTTGTATGTGTCTGCGACCAAACTCTATCTTGCGGGCATGGCGGGTCGGAATGTGCTGTTGAACGCCACCGTCCGCGCGACCAAGGCCAATCAGTTGGGACTACTGGGGTTCGGTGGTGACAAGCGGGATCGCTATCAGCTCGAACTTGAAACTTCAGCAGCAATTTTGCTCACAGACTATTTCGCGGTTGGTGCGGAATATCGCTTCAAGCCGGACAATCTATCGGTGTTTCGCGAAGATAATTACGCCGATTTTTTTGCCGCGTGGTTTATCAACAAACACGCGTCGTTGACGCTGGCCTATACCCGTCTTGGCCAGTTGGCAGACAAAAAAAATCAGGATGGTATCTACCTATCGTTGCAGCTCAGCCCCTGATGTTGCGCGTTAAGCGGGGTTTCCGGATGAATGCTGCGGCGCACAAATAGTGTGCGACTTGTATAATCATCGATTATCCGCAGCAAACGATTGCGATTGCCGCTATGGCCCAAACGCCACATACGCCTCAAACCCTTTACGACAAGCTCTGGAACGCCCATCTGGTTCATGAAGAACCTGACGGGACGGCGCTCATCTACATTGATCGGCATCTCGTCCACGAGGTCACCAGCCCGCAAGCGTTTGAGGGGCTGGAGATTCACGGTCGCAAACTTTGGCGGTTGAAATCCATTGTCGCCACGGCTGACCACAATGTGCCGACCACGGCACGCAATGAAGGTATCGCTGATCCAATTTCCCGTTTGCAAGTCGAAACACTGGACAGCAACATTGAAAAATTTGGTGTGAAAGATTATTTCGGTATGCACGACGCCCGTCAGGGTATCGTGCATGTGATCGGTCCGGAGCAGGGCGCGACATTGCCGGGCATGACGGTCGTCTGTGGTGATTCACATACTTCCACGCACGGTGCGTTCGCGGCGCTGGCCTTTGGCATCGGCACATCCGAAGTCGAACATGTGATGGCCACGCAGTGTCTGGTCACAAAAAAATCGAAATCCTTGTTGATTCGGGTCGAGGGCACGGTAGGACGCGGTGTCACCGCGAAGGACATTGTGCTGGCCATCATCGGCAAAATTGGCACGGCCGGTGGGACAGGCTCGGCGATTGAATTTGTGGGCTCGGCTATTCGTTCGCTGTCGATGGAAGGCCGCATGACCGTCTGCAACATGGCCATTGAGGCGGGTGCTCGCGCAGGCATGGTGGCCGCAGACGAAAAAACCATTGAATACCTGAAAGGCCGCCCGTTCGCGCCCAAGGGCGAGATGTTCGAGCAGGCCGCGCGCTACTGGGCGAGTTTGCATTCAGATGTTGGCGCAAATTTTGACCGTATCGTTGATCTTGATGCCGCGACGATTATGCCGCAAGTCACCTGGGGCACATCGCCGGAGATGGTTGTCAGCATTGATGACAAGGTGCCCGAACCGGCAAAGGAAAGCGATCCGGCGAAACGCGAAGCGATGGAACGAGCGCTGCAATACATGGGGCTGCATCCGGGTACGCCGATTGCTGAAATACGGATCGACAAAGTTTTTATCGGTAGTTGCACCAATTCACGCATTGAAGATTTGCGCGCCGCAGCGGGCGTTGTGCGTGGCCGGCATATCGCCGATAACGTCAAACTTGCGATGGTGGTGGCGGGTTCGGGGCTTGTAAAGCGGCAAGCCGAAGCTGAGGGACTCGACAAGGTTTTTCTGGCGGCAGGGTTTGAGTGGCGCGAGCCGGGTTGCTCGATGTGTCTGGGGATGAACGATGACCGGCTATCACCCGGCGAGCGTTGCGCGTCTACTTCCAATCGTAATTTTGAAGGCCGCCAGGGTGCTGGTGGACGCACCCATCTGGTCAGTCCGGAAATGGCCGCAGCAGCGGCGATTGCCGGTCGGTTTGCAGACGTTCGTCAAATTTTATAAAGGATATAAAGGAGAATGAACATGAAGAAATTAGTTGCATTGATCGCAATGTGCGCGTTGCTCGCTGCTTGCAACACCATCGAGGGTGTAGGCAAGGACATCAAAAAAGGTGGCGAAGTCATCGAAAAAGCCGCTGACAAGGCCAGGAACTAAGGCAAACGCGTGGAACCCTTTCGCCAACATACCGGGCTCGTCGCGCCACTTGATCGCGCCAACGTCGATACCGACGCGATCATCCCGAAGCAATTTCTGAAATCGATTAAACGCACCGGCTTTGGCGAGAACGCGTTTGATGAATGGCGCTATATGGATCTGGGCGAACCGGGAATGGACAACAGTAAGCGTCCGTTGAATCCGAATTTCGTGCTCAATCAATCGCGTTATCAAGGCGCGACTATTTTGCTGACGCGGAAAAATTTTGGCTGCGGGTCCTCGCGTGAGCACGCGCCATGGGCGCTGCAGCAATTCGGTTTTCGCGCCATCATCGCGCCGTCCTACGCGGATATTTTTTACAACAACTGTTTCAAGAACGGTCTGCTGCCCATCGCGTTGAGCGAACTGGAAGTGGATCATTTGTTCAACATTGTCGCCGCGACAAATGGTTTGCAGTTGAGCGTCGATCTTGAACGGCAAACTGTGCAGGTTTCTGGTGTTGAAACCTACAAATTTGCTGTTGAGGATTCCCGCAAGCAGTCGTTGCTGAATGGCTGGGATGAAATAGGCCGCACGCTGCGGCATGATGACAAAATCAAAGCCTATGAAGCAGTACGTGCGATACGTGAACCCTGGCTTTTTACGTAACAGCTAAAAATGAAGATTGCAATCATGGCCGGCGACGGCATTGGGCCTGAGATCATGGCCGAGGCACTTAAGGTGCTGGATGTACTGCGTCGTGATGGCTTAAAAATCGAAACAGAATCGGCGCTAATCGGTGGCGCGGCTTACGATGCGCATGGCCATCCGTTGCCTGCGGCAACGCTGAAGTTGGCGATGGATGCTGACGCGGTGCTTTTCGGTGCCGTCGGTGGCCCGAAGTACGACACATTGCCACGTGAGCATCGGCCGGAAAAAGCGATTCTGGGTCTGCGCAAAGAATGTGATTTTTTTGCGAATCTGCGACCGGCGACCGTTTTTCCGGAGCTGGCTGATGCGTCTTCGCTTAAACCTGAAATTGTTGCCGGGCTTGATCTAATGATCATCCGCGAGCTGACGGGTGACATTTATTTTGGTGAGCCGCGCAGCATCACAGGTGAGAAAGGCAATCGTGTCGGCATCAACACCATGCACTACACCGAAGCACAGATTCGACGCATCCTTCATGTGGGTTTTCGCACCGCCCGGCAACGCAGCAAGCGGCTCTGTTCGATCGACAAAATGAACGTGCTGGAAGCGATGCAGCTATGGCGTGACATTGCCATCGAGATCGCGCCGGATTACCCGGATGTTGAACTGAGTCATATGCTCGTCGACAATGCCGCGATGCAGTTGGTGAGAAATCCAAAACAGTTTGACGTAATGGTGGCAGGCAATATGTTCGGCGATATTCTTTCCGACGAGGCCTCGATGCTGACGGGCTCAATCGGCATGCTTCCATCGGCCTCACTCGATGCCAACGCCAAAGGCCTTTATGAACCCATTCATGGCTCGGCACCGGACATCGCGGGCAAGGGACTGGCGAATCCGCTGGCGCAGATTCTGTCGCTGGCGATGATGATGCGCTACACCTTCAATCTGGCCGAGGTCGCGACCCGTGTGGAGGTTGCTGTGCGCAGAGCGCTGGCATCAGGGCTAAGGACCGGGGACATTACTAAAAAAGGCGACAAAACATGTAGCACCAATGAAATGGGTGCCGCAGTGGTTGCAAATATGTAGATCAAGCATTGGCGGGTGTTTCATGGCATTATGTGTCTGAGAGCCGCGCCGGTGCTGGAGTTTATGAAAATTGTTCTATTGAAAAGGGTGTGTGAATAAACCATGTCATCGTTAAAAGTCGGAATGGTCGGATGGCGCGGAATGGTGGGCTCGGTCCTGATGGATCGCATGCGGGCCGAGAAAGATTTCGCGTTGATCGAGCCAATATTTTTCACCACCTCGAATGTTGGTGGACAGGCACCGGCCGAGGGCAATGGCGCGCCGTTGCTGGATGCGAAGGAGATTTCACGTCTCAAACAGATGGATGTGATCATCACCTGCCAGGGCGGCGATTACACGAGCGAAATTTATGCGCCCCTGCGTGCGGCTGGCTGGCAGGGTTACTGGATTGACGCCGCTAAAACATTGCGCATGAAAGATGACGCGGTCATCATTCTCGATCCAGTCAATATGCCGGTGATCAAGACTGCGCTTTCAAAAGGAGTCAAAGATTACATCGGCGGCAATTGCACCGTGAGTTGCATGCTGATGGGGCTGGCAGGGCTGTTCAAGGCCGATCTGATCGAATGGATGACCTGCATGACTTATCAGGCGGCATCCGGCGGCGGTGCCACGCACATGCGTGAATTACTCACGCAGTTTGGCTCGCTGCACGCAGAGGTCAAAGCGCTGCTGGATGATCCCCAGTCCGCGATTCTTGAAATTGACCGCAAAATTCTGGCGAGACAGCGATCCCTCTCTGCTGATGAAACCCAACATTTTGGCGTGCCACTGGGCGGCAATCTGATTCCGTGGATCGACAAAGATATGGCTTCCATGGGAAACCCGGGCATGTCGCTGGAGGAATGGAAGGGGATGGCCGAGACGAATAAAATTTTAGGGCGCGGTGATGGCGCTGCAACGCCTGCCATCCCGATTGACAGCCTTTGTGTTCGTGTCGGCGCCATGCGCTGCCACAGCCAGGCGCTGACCATTAAGCTCAGACGCGATGTGCCGCTTCCAGATATCGAAGCGATCATCGCCAACGACAATGAGTGGGTGAAGTTGATTCCCAATGAGCGCGAGCGCAGCATTCGTGAACTCACACCCGCTGCCGTGACTGGCAGCATGGATATTGCTGTCGGACGTTTACGGAAATTAGCGATGGGGCCGGAATATCTTTCCGCATTTACCGTCGGCGACCAGCTACTTTGGGGTGCCGCGGAACCGCTGCGTCGCATGCTTCGGATCATTCTGAAAAAATAGTTTATTTATCAAATAGTTAATGGGTTTTTCGCTGTAAATACGCGAGAAAACCTAATCGCGGGTTGAAAAATCGCCCGGTTTCGCTTCTAATGCTAGAAAGCGAATAAAGTTGCAACAATAACTCGTTGATGTTATTTTAATTTGTCCTCGAAAAATCGAAGGGTTGGGGTTTACGCATGAACCGTCCACCGAAAACAAAATTAGTCGTGGCATTGGGGGGAGCATTCTTGGCATTTTCCGCGTTGGCAGTTAACGCGGCGGGCTTAGGCAAACTCTCTGTCAATTCCGCATTGGGTCAGCCACTATCGGCTGAAATCGAACTCGTCTCGCTTCAGCCAGGCGAATTCGACGCGATCTCCGGACGCGTGGCAAGCCCCGAGTCCTACGCCGAAGCGCGCATTGAGTATTCCCCACTCTTGCGGCAATTACGCTTTACCACAGAGCGCCGTGCGAACGGTACGCCCGTTCTCCGGATTACCAGCAACGCGCCAATCAACGAGCCATTTCTTGACGTACTTGTCGAGATGAATTGGCCCGCTGGCCGACTGATGCGCGAATATCCGATTTTGCTCGATCCACCGGGCTTTAATGAAGCGCGTATCGCGCCACCGGTTGCGGTCGTCGCTACCGTGAAGCCATCTACACCGGTGCAAGCACCTAATGCCGCGACGGCATCGGCGACCATCACAGGCTCGCCTTCGGCCAAAACCGAGACTGCTGGCGATACTTATGGCCCGGTGAAGCGTGGCGACACGCTGAGCAAGATCGCCAAAGACATGAAACCGGATGCAGTCTCGCTTGAACAAATGTTGGTGGCACTTTATCGCGAGAACAAAGACGCATTTGTTGATCAAAACATGAATCGCTTGCGTACGGGCCAAATTTTGCGGGTGCCTTCAGCAAGTGATGTCGCGAATGTCTCGGCAAGCGACGCGCGTAAGGAGATCAAAGTTCAGGTGGCAAACTGGAACGCGTATCGGGAGCAGGTTGCAGGGGCAGTCTCGAACGCGCCAGCAAAAGCGGCGGCCAACGAGGCAACCGGCAAGATCACCGTCGCAAAAGCGGAAACGCCAACTCCAGCCGCACCGGCCAAGGATCAACTGAAGATCGCCAAGACCGATGGAACGCCCGGCAAAGTAGGTGGCGTGGGTGCTGCTGGTGGCGCGCAGGATCAAATGAATGCGCTCAAGGAAGAAAAGATCGCGCGGGAAAATGCCCTGAAGGAAGCCAATTCGCGGGTAGCTGATCTGGAAAAGCAAATTACCACGATGAAGAAGCTGGCCGAAGTGAAGGGTCTCGGCGCGCCTGCGGAGTCCAAGCTGGTGGCCAAGCCCGATGACAAGGCCATGCCAAAGGTGGATGCCAAAGCTGCGCCTGCGCCGGTCGTTGCGCCAACACCTGTCGCGCCCCCAGACACCAAGGTCGCCCAAATAACGCCACCGGCGATGCCAGTTGTCGCAGCCGATGCGAGCAAAGACGCACCGAAGATTGATGTGAAGACTGAGCCACCGAAAACAGATGCGGTCGCTGCAGCAAAACCTGCTGATGCAAAACCGGTGCCACCGAAAAAGGTCGCTCCACCACCTCCGCCACAGACTAACTTCTTCGAAGATAACGCGCTGGCACTGGGTGCTGGTGGCGTTGCGCTGCTAGGTACTGTCGCACTATTTTTCGGCTTCATGCGCCGTAAAAAGAAAAGCAAGGTCGGCAACACCAGCATGAGCAAGACTTCCTCGATCATGCCGAGTGATTTGAAGCCCAATACAGTGACGGGCAACAAAGGCGGCGGACTGGTTGATACCGGTAACAGTTCATTCCTTACTGACTTTGACAAGACCGGCCCCGGCAGCATTGATACCGATGAGGTTGATCCGCTGGCTGAAGCTGACGTCTATATTGCCTATGGCCGCGATGCGCAGGCCGAAGAGATTCTGAAAGAGGCTCTCGGTCGCGACAAGAATCGTCACGAAATTACGCTGAAGCTCCTGGAGATTTACCACAATCGCAAGAGCGCGCAGGCGTTTGAAAACGTTGCGCGCGAATTCAAGGAAAGCGTCGGCGAGGGTAGCCCGCATTGGGCCAAAGCTGCTGCAATGGGTGCGGCCATCGATCCGCAAAATACACTTTATAGCGGCAGTGGTGCTGCCTACGCAACCACCGGTGCGTTCGCTGCCGGCGGTGCGGCGGTGGCTGCTGTGGCAAGTGCCGAACATGCGGCACCACCGGATCTCGATTTTGATCTGGGCTTTTCTGATTCAGCGGCGACTTCCGCGCCAGCCATGGATATTTCTCTCGCAACCAGTGTTCAACCGGCCCCGTCAGTTGGCGCTGATTTTGATCTGGATCTCAATTCTTCCGCCGGACCGGCTTCGCATGCTGATATCAGCAGTGCCAGTACAGGTGGTGGATTGGACTTTGATTTGGCACTGGATGAACCTGCACCTGTGGCAACCTCTGCGCCGGCTGCCGAAGCATCGTCATTTGATTTCGATCTTTCGGCGTTGTCGCTCGATGAACCAGCGCATCTTTCAACACAGAAGTTGCCCGCCGCACCACAAGATCAGTTTGCAAAAACTGTTGCAATATCACCCGCAGCGGCTGCGTCGTTCAGTGACCTGAGTCTGGATCTTGATGTACCGGCAGCAACAGGTGGCAGCGATACTGGTGCGGTGGCAACCAAGCTTGAGCTCGCCAAGGCCTACGTGGAAATCGGCGATAGTGATGGCGCCAAGGAAATTCTCAATGAAGTCGTTCGCGAAGGTTCAGCGGCACAACAAGCCGCAGCCAAGAAACTACTGGCAGGCCTTTGACGTTTTCGATGTTTTGGAATTAGGGCGCGGAAACGCGCCCTTTGTTTTTTTGGGGCCATAATCGTTGAGCTCTTGTCCGGACGCTCATCACAGCACGCCATCCCCCACTCCCCCACCTCAACTGAGGCTTCCAGAATAAATGCGCATTGCACTCGGTCTTGAATATCGCGGCACACAATACTGCGGTTGGCAGACGCAGCCCGCCGGTTGCGCAGTGCAGGATCATCTTGAGCGGGCGCTCAGTAAATTTATGGGCGCGGATGCTGCAGAGGTTGCCACAGTCTGCGCTGGTCGCACTGATACTGGCGTGCATGCGCTCGCACAAGTTGTTCATCTGGACACCGAAGTCGTGCGTAACGATGTTGCGTGGGTTCGCGGCATCAATACCAGCTTGCCGGCTGATATTCGGGTGGTATGGGCCAAACCGGTTGCTGAGGATTTCCATGCGCGTTTTTCTGCGCTGTCACGCACTTATCGTTATCTGCTCCTCAATGACCCTGTGGGTAGCGCAGCATTCCACGGCATGGTCGGCTGGTTCCACACCCCTCTAGATATTGCGCAAATGCAGTTGGCTGCAACACAACTCGTTGGCGAGCACGATTTTTCTGCCTATCGCGCTGCGGAGTGCCAGGCTGCATCACCTGTCAGAACGATGATTGAAGCGAATATCGAACGTGTAGGAAACGGCAGCAGTAGTGATGAAGCGCATCAGTTGATCGCGCTGACGTTTCGGGCCAATGCCTATCTGCATCACATGGTGCGCAATATCGTCGGTGAGCTGGTATACGTCGGCGCGGGTCGGCGGAGTCTTGCGGCGTTTGGCGAAATTCTTGAGAGTCGGGACCGCAAGCGCGCCGCACCAACATTCGCGCCGGATGGGCTCTATCTTTGCGATATCGAGTACGATGCAAAATTTGGTCTGCCCCCGTTACGCCGCCGCCATCCATTTGGAATTTAGCCATGTCCCGTACACGCATCAAAATTTGTGGCATCACGCGCGTTGAGGATGCGCTTTGTGCAGCGCATGCAGGTGCAGACGCCATCGGCTTGATTTTTTATGGGCCCAGCCCGCGTGCTGTGACACTCGAGCAGGCGATATCGATTTCAGCGGTATTGCCGCCATTCGTGTCGACGGTCGCTTTGTTCGTCAACGCACCGGCTGGTGAGGTCAACGCGATCATTGGTCGCTTGCGCCCGTCATTGCTGCAATTTCACGGTGACGAAGACCCTGCGTATTGCACACAATTTGGCATACCGTACCTGAAAGCCATCCGTGTCGGTGCCGGGATGACTGCCGACGATTTGTTAGAATGTAGTCATGAATTTCGCGGCGCACGCGCATTGCTGCTTGATACCCTGGCGCAGGGTTTGTACGGTGGTAGTGGGGAGAGTTTTGACTGGAACATTATTCCCAACCAGTTGCGTCGCCACATCGTGTTGTCGGGTGGGTTAATGCCCGGTAACGTCGCCGATGCCATTCGGACCATTCGACCATGGGCGGTCGATGTATCCAGCGGCGTTGAAAAAATGGACCGCGCAGTGGCGCAAAAGGGTGTGAAAGACCACACCAAAATCACCAAGTTTATCGAGGAAGCAAGAAATGCAGACGCAAGCTGAGCACTACAATTTCCCCGACGCAAAAGGACATTTCGGCCCCTATGGTGGCGTGTTTGTGGCCGAGACATTGCAGGCAGCACTGCTTGATCTCAATCTTGAATACGAAAAAGCCAAAGCCGATCCGGCGTTTGTGGCCGAAATTCAATATGAACTAAAACATTTCGTCGGTCGTCCCAGCCCGATTTATCACGCCAGGCGCCTTTCCGATGAACTTGGTGGCGCGCAAATTTACCTCAAGCGCGAAGACCTGAATCACACTGGTGCGCACAAAGTAAACAACACTGTCGGGCAGGCGATGCTCGCGCGTCGCATGGGCAAACGACGCGTAATCGCTGAAACCGGCGCGGGCCAGCACGGTGTAGCTACAGCTACGGTCGCGGCACGCTACGGCATGGAATGTGTTGTCTACATGGGTAGCGAAGACATCCGGCGTCAGGCGCAAAATGTTTATCGCATGAAGCTGCTCGGTGCAACCGTGGTGCCCGTTGAAAGTGGCTCCAGAACATTGAAGGACGCGCTGAACGAAGCCATGCGCGACTGGGTCACGAACGTAGAAAGTACGTTCTACATCATCGGTACCGTAGCGGGGCCGCATCCGTATCCCATGATGGTTCGCGATTTCAATTCAGTCGTCGGTAAGGAATGCCTTAAGCAAATGCCCGAAATGATCGGCCGCCAACCCGATGCCGTCTTGGCATGCGTGGGTGGCGGCTCAAACGCGATGGGTATTTTTTACGACTACATTCCCGACCGCAACGTTCGCCTGATTGGCGTTGAAGCAGGTGGCGACGGTATTGCCACGGGCAGGCATGCGGCCTCGCTGTCAGCGGGAACGCCGGGAATTTTGCACGGTAATCGCACTTATCTGATTCAGGATGCCAATGGCCAGATTATTGATACCCATTCGGTATCGGCAGGGTTGGACTATCCGGGGGTCGGCCCCGAACACGCGTGGTTAAAGGACAGCAAGCGCGCCGAGTATGTCGCGATCAACGACGACGAGGCGCTGGCGGCTTTTCATCGGCTCTGCCGCACCGAAGGTATCATCCCGGCGCTTGAATCCAGCCACGCCGTGGCGGAAGCCATGAAAATGGCACCAGCCATGGCCAGGGACAAAGTGCTGCTCGTCAATCTTTCCGGTCGCGGCGACAAAGACATGGCCACCGTGGCAGAACGCACGCACACCGCCGCAGGCAGCCAGCAATAATGTCACGCGCGGTGTCAAGCTCAGTTTCCAGCTCAGTTTCCAGCTCAGTTTCCAGAATAGCCAACACGTTTGCGCGACTGGCAAGCGAAAAAAGAAAAGCGCTCATCCCGTTTGTCACTGCAGGAGATCCATCACCAGCCATCACTGTGCCCCTGATGCACGCGATGGTTGATGCCGGCGTGGACATCATCGAGCTGGGCGTACCGTTTTCAGATCCGATGGCCGACGGCCCTGTGATCCAACGTTCCTCCGAGCGCGCGCTTAAGTTTGGCGTTGGCCTCAATGACGTGCTTGCCTACGTCAGCGAATTTCGCAAAACGAATCAGGCGACTCCGGTGGTGTTGATGGGCTATGCAAACCCGATCGAGCGCATGGGCATGCGAACGTTTGCCGGGCGCGCATCAACAGCCGGTGTAGACGGCGTGCTGGTAGTGGATTATCCGCCCGAAGAAAGTGGCGAGCTGGTTGAGATCATGGACGCGGCAGGTATTGCCGTGATTTATTTACTCTCACCGACGTCATCAACCGAACGCATCAAGCTCGTGTCGACCGTCGCCCGTGGCTACATTTATTACGTTTCGCTAAAAGGCGTGACCGGCGCGGGTCATATTGATACTGGTGAAGTCGAGTCGATGATCGCGAAAATAAAATCACAGACAAAATTACCAGTCGGGGTTGGCTTCGGCATTCGCGATGGTGAAACCGCGAAGCGCATCGCCGCGTTCGCCGATGCCGTCGTGATCGGATCGCGGTTGATTCAGGAAATGGAAGCATCAACGCCTGAGACAGCGGTCGAAAATGTGCGTGTGTTGCTAAAAAATATTCGCGGGACGATGGACTCATGAGCTGGTTCAGAAAGCTACTGCCGCCGAAGATCAAGATCAACAGCGCCGTTCAAAAGAAAGCGGTGCCTGAGGGCTTGTGGAGTAAATGTCCATCGTGTCAGGCAACGCTTTATTTCACCGATCTGGAAAACAACCAACACGTTTGCCCGAAGTGTAATTATCACAATCGCATCTCGGCGCGTGCGCGGCTCGACATGTTCTTCGATCCTGAAGGCCGGGCCGAGATCGGTAGTGAAGTGGTGCCGATTGATACCCTCAAATTCAAGGACAGCAAAAAATATATTGATCGACTTGAGGACGCCGAGAAGGCGACCGGCGAAACCGATGCGTTGGTCGTCATGCAGGGAACGGTGATCAGTGTGCCGTTGATTGCAGCGGCGTTTGAATTCAATTTCCTTGGCGGCTCAATGGGCTCGGTCGTGGGCGAGCGTTTCGCGCGTGCCGTCGAGGCCTGTGCTGACGAGAAAATGCCTTTTGTCTGCTTCACCGCATCAGGTGGCGCGCGCATGCAGGAAGGCCTGCTTTCGCTTATGCAAATGGCGAAAACGACTTCTTGTTTGCATCAGCTTTCCAAGGCGCGTCTGCCATTCATTTCCGTGTTGACCGATCCCACCATGGGCGGTGTTTCGGCGAGCTTTGCGATGCTGGGCGATGTCGTGATCGGCGAGCCCGGCGCACTCATCGGTTTTGCCGGCCCGCGTGTGATCGAACAGACAGTACGCGAAACCCTTCCCGATGGCTTTCAGCGCGCTGAATTCCTGCTCGAGAAAGGCGCGATCGACATGATCGTTGACCGTCGGCAAATGCGTGCCAAGGTCACGCAGTTAGTGACGCTGTTACAAAAAGAGCCTGTACCGGTTGTGGCGACGGCGTAGCACAAAAAATTAATAAACTCATGCACTGGCGAGGCTTTCAGGCATAAATCGCGGATTCAGGTACGAGTCCCGACACTTCAGGGCGATCAGTAAATGGGGTGAGGAGACGAACAGCGGTACCCTTTTGCTTCTGACACGAAAGGATACTGCTATGAGCCGTTCGCCCCTCAC
>JAYURJ010000014.1:0-6558 GCA_043756275.1 Betaproteobacteria bacterium
ATAGGTGGCGATGACATCGACATTCATCGCAACCAGTTCAGCGGCAAAGCCCGGAAGGCGATCCAGCTTTCCCTCGGCGAAGCGGGGTTCGAAGACGATATTCGTGCCCTCGACATAGCCAAGCCGCGCCAATTCCTTTTTCAGGACGTCGAAGTCCGGGCCGGGCACCCGGTTGAAGAGCGCGCCTACGCGATAGACTTTCGCGGCTGGCTGGGCGTGAGAGATACCAGCAGTAAAGGTCGCTACGGACGCTACGAGTGCTAGCACGGCAAATGGCTTGATATTCATGTTGAGGTCGCTCCTGGGTTTCGAGTGGTTGAACGGGCTATGCGTTGCGGTGGGCGAGAGGCATTTGGTGCGGCCTAACGACCAAGGTAAAAGGCGCCGCGCTTTTGCGGCGTCCAGCGACCGAAGGGAGCGATTTTGACCGCCGTGTTAGGCCTTAAGCGCAAGTGCGAAGAACGGAGCCGATGCCAGATACATACGTGTTGAATCCTGCATGCAACGCCGATTGCCGTGTAGAAGAGATTCTTGCGAGTTAACTCACACATACAACCATGAACGTCTCTTCGCCGACTCGTTGGTCGCGAAGGTGTCTATCGAAGTGCGCTCTCAGTCGGCCGAGGAGCGTCTGGTTAGTGTCGCCGACCAAAACAACAATGATCTTGTTCTTACTTGGCTTTAGCCCTTCTACCTGCCCAATGAGTCGATCACATTCCGGCTTTTTTCGGAACGTCCACTTCAGTTCCAAGAACACTTCGTCATCCACCTTGTATGCGATACGGATGTCACATGTCGTCCCTTCGTGACGGTACTCGCGATCAACTTGCGCGTCGTCGGGAAGGATTTCACGAAGATGACGGGCGAGAGCGTTACTGTACGCGAGTTCATTTTTCATGACCGGCGGGTGCCAGCGACTCAGGAGCGCGGCGATTGATGGAACAATCCCGTTCTGGCCAATCTCAACTTTCGTTGTCACCTTGGTCGCATCGCCGGGCATGGTCACGTCGTTGTTGAGCAAGCGCGCCAACTCGCTGCGAAAGGATTTCTTGATTGCGGGAGGGATTCGCGCGTTGCTGGAGAGCAAATGTTGTATGGCAAGCCGTTTGAACGTGCCATAGCCGCCGTGCTTCCCGGCAAAAGTATGGTCGGCGTGCTCGGAACGTCTTGTCACTTGCACTAACGTAGGAGTTTTGCCAATCTCAATGCTCGCTTTGAGGAAGTCGTTCGCCAATTTTTCGATAGGGATCTCAGCCTTGAATGAAGGAGACGGCCTTAAGTTTGCGACAGTAAGCAGCGCGTGCCAAGTGGTGGCGCGAGTAATTTTACGAAGTTTCAGAAAATTCTCGCGGGTTGAGTTAGCTTTGAACTCCTCTCTTGTCAAGTGGCCCTGGTCAAGGAGCGCGGCAACGCGCTTCATTTCGCGTACGCAATCGTTCGTGAGTTGCTCAATCGTTGCGCGTGGCGGAGGTGATAATCCGGCAACTGCGAGCGCGGCATCCCAGCCGCCAAATCTCCGGCTCGCCGTTGTCGCGCTCATACAAGCGTGCTCGGTAAAATTTTTGCTTGTAAGCGGCGCATTAAGGAGTTTTGCCACTCGCTGGATCTCTTTGATGCAGTCCTGGTTGGAATATTCTTGCTGCTTAGGACGCTCCGTCATTGTCAGCCCTCGCTCAAGACCCGCAGCGCGGCATGCATCCGTCCAGGTGTCGAAATGCAGATGAATAGCATAGCGAGCCACGCTAGAGTGTGTAACGAAATCATTCCAAGTGAGGCGCGTCACACCTAGATCACTCGCCACAGATCGGAGCTTATCGAGGAGTTGCTCGCGCGAAATGGAATATTCTTTTTTCTTCATGCATGTGGCAGAAGGTCAAGGTCTCAAATTGCAAGCTGCGGATTGATTCGGCCGCCTAACTAGTTTTCGACACCCAAACGCTGTCTACCATCCCGGTTGGTGTCTAACTCCCCGGAACCAGTCGCCTTGAAACCCTTGACAGGCGCGGGTTTCAATCAATGTACCATGTGAATTGATGGTACTAACAAAAGTCTGAAAAAACACATGCAGCCCGTGCAATCCGTACGCATCCTATATCAGTTACGCGAACGTAATTGAGCAATAAAATGGGCCAGCGACATTTGTTTCACGCTATCACTATCCACTGCGCAGCCTTGCCTCAAGATCTTCAATGCAAGTCTAAACCCTAGCAGCGGCGCGGCTTGCGCGACGAAAATGGCCGAAAGTGCGCGCCTGGATTAGAGTTTCGTTTCTCGTTACAGAGAGTAAGTCACCAAATCTCCAACCCGCACAGTTGCCAATTTCACCGGTATCAAGTTCATGCCAAACATCACGCCGTTGGCTGAATCGCGGTACGTCGCCAGTGTTTTCAAAGGTTCCGGACCTCGCACTTCACCTGACGCCTGATCGGTCGTGGTCACCTGGCAACGGATACAAGGCTTCACCGCGCGGAATACTGCATCGCCAATGACAATCTCACCGAGGCGATCCTCCGCGAATGCCTCGCAACCCGCAATAACCAAGTTGGGCCGGAAGCGATTCATCGGCAATGCCTGACCACCGTTCTTGACAATGCGCGCATTCAAATCCGCCAGCGACTCCTCAGACGCGATCAGCAAAGGATAGCCATCGGCGAAGCTGACGATTTCGTCGTTTTTCGCATACACGGGATTGATGCGCCGCTCTGCCGAATCGGGCATATATACCAGCCGTACTTCAACCGCCAGATAGTCTGACAACCATTGATCGGCTTCTGCTGTCACGGTATGCGCTCGCACGTGGCTGGACCACACTTGCACGGTGCGCGTCGGCAATTCTTTTGGTGTCGCCGGAAACGAAACGCTCTCCATATCAGCGGCTGAAAATGTCACCTCACCATTTTCAATCTCGACCCACACCGTCGCCATCTTCGGATGTTCGCGCTGGGTAAGAAATTGGTGGTCGGCATCCACCACCAAAAAACGCCGGTCGTGCTGCAATCCGCGCCGGGTCACAAGCGATTGCGTGAGTGAAATTCCACCCAGCGCTTTGACGGGATAAATATGTATTGCGCTTAATGAAATTGTCATTGTGTGCCTGCCGAATAAACGTGATAACGTGTCGTCGCAGTATAGCGGCGCTCAACACGTTGGGCGCTTTAGTGGTTAAGACTTCGCGCAAAACAGGAGCACTACATGGTTGATTGGGTAAAGAAACTCACCGGCGAATTAATTGACATCATCCAATGGCTGGATGATTCCAACAACACGCTCGTCTATCGTTTTGAACGACACAACAACGAGATCAAGTACGGTGCCAAGCTCACCGTACGCGAAGGGCAGATGGCGGTGTTTATCAACGAAGGCCAGTTGGCCGACGTGTACAAGCCCGGCATGCACACCCTCACCACGCAGAACATGCCGATTCTGTCCACGCTGAAAGGCTGGAAGTACGGCTTCGAATCGCCCTTCAAGGCCGAGGTATATTTTGTCTCGACGCGCAAATTCACCGACATGAAATGGGGCACACCGGGGCCGGCCACGATGCGCGACAAAGAATTCGGCATCGTTCGTGCCACCGCATTCGGTATTTACACCATTCGCATCAAAGACCCGGGCATTTTTATCCGGGACATCTCGGGCACCGAAGGCCGCTTTACGACGGATGCCATTCAGGAAAACCTGCGCGGCAAGATCGGCTTACGCATCAAGGAAGTGATGCCTGAGTTGGGCATCTCCATCATCGATATTGAAGCCAAGGTCACCCTGATGGGAACGATGCTGCGCGATCGCATCGGTCCCGATTTTGAAGCCATTGGGTTGGAGCTTTGCGAAGTGCAGGTGCAGGATGTCGGCTTGCCCGAGGAAGTCGAAAAGGCCATCGACAAGCGCGGCGCGATTGCCGCCGTCGGGAATTTGCAAGCCTACACGCAATACGAAACTGCGAGCGCCATCCACGATGCCGCCACCACGCCAAATAGCGCGGCGGGTGCGGGTATGGGGCTCGGCGCGGGCTTTGCGATGGGCGGCAATATGGTCTCGCAGATGGGTGCGGCGCAAGCGGCAACCAATGCAGGTGGTGGCGCTGCTGCGATGCCGCCACCATTGCCAGCCGCGGCGGCATTCCATGTTGCGGTCAACGGTCAGCAGGCAGGCCCATTCGATATGGGCACGTTGCAAGGACAGGTTGGTAGTGGCGCGCTTAAACGCGAGTCGCTGGTATGGAAAGCGGGTATGGCGCAGTGGTTGAAGGCGGGTGAAGTGCCTGAACTTGCCGCGCTATTTGCCAACCTGCCGCCGCCGCTTCCGTCGGCAGCATAGCCCCAAAGGAAGCGCTCCCTCCCGCAAGCGGGAGGGAGCGCTTGAAGTAATGAACATCACCATCCGCGCCACCGAACCCACCGACTTCGACGCCATTCGCGAAACGATGGCGCAGCCGCGCGCCTTTGCTGGCACCTTGCAAGTGCCGCTGCCATCAGCCGAGATGTGGAAAAAACGCCTCGCCGAATTGCCCGCAGGCGATCACACTCTGGTCGCCGAAGTTGACGGCAAAGTGGTGGGCAATATCGGCTTATACGCGATCCCAAAATCGCGCCGTCGTGCGCACGCCGCCGCCATCGGCATGGCAGTGCACGACGCCTATCACGGCAAGGGCGTTGGCAGCGCACTGATGAAAGCGGCGCTCGATCTGTCGGACAACTGGTTGCAATACAGCCGCATCGAATTGACGGTCTACGTCGATAATGCCGCCGCGCTCGCGCTCTATAAAAAATTCGGTTTTGAGATCGAAGGCACGCATAAACAATATGCATTTCGCAACGGTGTTTACGTCGACTCCTACTCGATGGCACGCATCCGCAGTCGCTGATTTTCACGGAGTAATATTTGGAAAACCCAAACGCTTCACAAACCACGCTCGATGAGATGACCTCAAAGGTGCGCGCGTTTCCGTGCCGTTCCTGCGGGGCAAAACTATCCTTTGCACCCGGCACCGAAACCCTCAAGTGCCCTTATTGCGGCACCGGCAACGATATCCCCAAGTCTGATGACGCCGTCGAAGAACTTTCGCTCGAAGACTGGCTCAAGCAGCTTGAAGCCACACACGAAACCAAACAGCAGGAACAAGTCAAATGCCAGAACTGCGGTGGCGAACAGACCTTGCCCGCTAATTTGTTCGCGTCGGCCTGCACGTTCTGCGGCACGCCGATCACATCAAAAAGCTACGCGCAGCGCCTGATCAAACCGAAGGCGCTGGTGCCATTCAAAGTCACCAAACTGCAGGCGCAGGACAAGTGGCGCGCATGGATTCGCGGCCTGTGGCTGGCGCCGAGTGCGTTGAAACAATTCGCGCAGGGTGACGGCGGCATCAAGGGAATCTACATCCCGTACTGGACGTTTGACGCCAAGACCTACACCAACTACGCAGGCCAGCGTGGTGATGATCACACCGAAAGTTATCAAACCACTAACGATAAAGGTGAGCGCGTATCGCAGGCGCGCACGCGTACCGACTGGACGAACGTGTCGGGAAATGTGTCGTTTTTTCATGATGAGGTGCTGGTGCCGGCGAGTAATTCATTCGCAGATGCGGCTGGGAAAAATATCGCGAAGGGCGCCGATCTCGCCCAAGCCCAACAGGCGCTAAGAAGCATTGGCGGTACAGCCCTGGGCGGCGCAATTGGAGCGCTGGGGAATAAACTTGCAGGCGGGTTTCGCACCTGGAACACCAAGGAACTGGTGCCCTACCAGGAGGAATACATCGCCGGTTTTCAAGCGGAGGCGTATCAGGTTGGTTTGAAGGATGCGTTTGTTGGTGGCAAACAGCAGATCGATAATCGCGTTGAGCAACTGGTGCGTGCCGACATCGGCGGCGATCATCAACGCATCTCGTCACTCAACACCCAGTACAGCCACCTCACGTTCAAACATATTTTACTGCCGATGTGGGTGTCGGCGTATTTGTTCAGTGGAAAGACTTACCGGTTTTTAGTGAATGGACAATCTGGTGAGGTGGTGGGGGAATCACCGAAATCTGGGTGGAAAATTTTCTTTCTGGTCTGCGGGATACTGTTGGCGTTGTTTGTTTTCCTTGCAATATTTGGCGGGGGCAAACGTTAAGTGCGTCGTCCTCGCGAAGGCGGGGACCTAGCGTCTTTCGTGCAATTTCGCGGTGCGATTTGTTGGTGAGCGCGTTACACGATTCTGGATTGTGAGTCATCGATGATGCCGGGGTTGCCGGCGGCAACCTACTTTCTTTGCTTCGCCAAAGAAAGAAGGCAAAGAAAGGCGACCCGAGGTTCGTCGCCGCTTCGCGGTTCCCTTCGGAAAGCCCTGCATGGCTTTCCGGTTCGGCAGGCGCGTCCGACGGGACGCGAACCCCCCGCCTCACCTCGAAACGACAGGCCGCTGCGGAACTCGGGCTCGAATAGATATTGAGCAAAATGTTCAGTTTGTGCTCGCCCTCAGACAGTCCTCGCCGACTACCCCTTCACTCGCTCCGCTGCTCGGCGACTCTCACGGGACACTGTCGTACTACGACGACCGTAGTCATACCTCGTCATT
>JAYURJ010000015.1:0-6541 GCA_043756275.1 Betaproteobacteria bacterium
CTTCACCGGCGCGCTTGACCAGTTACAGGCAGGCGAGCAACCAGGCTCACTCATCGACGTTCCGGTTGCCGATGTATTTGAACATCAGAAAGACAAGCCTGCGATCCTCGCCGTCATGGCCGCGGCTGCGCAAGCGGTGCGCGATGAAGCTGCGCCAGATGGCCGTGAGCGCCAATCGCTACTGCGCGTAAACGCCGATATCATCGACCGCTTTGTTAACGAAGCTGGCGAGTTGTCCATTGCGCGTTCGCGGATCGACCAGGAAATGCTGACATTCAAGCAATCACTGGTCGAGCTGACAGAAAACATTTCGCGCATGAAAGTGCAATTGCGCGAAGTTGAAATCCAATCTGAATCGCAAATTCAGTCCCGCATCAAAGAAGCCGAAGAGCGTGGCGCGGCGTTTGACCCTCTCGAATTTGACCGTTTCTCTCGAACGCAAGAGTTGACGCGTTTCATGGCCGAAAGCCTGAACGACGTCATCACGCTGCAATTGTCGCTGCAAAAAAACCTCGACGAAACCGAAGCGGCCCTGATCCAGCAGGCGCGCTTGAATCGCGATCTCCAGCAGGGTTTGATGGGCGTGCGACTGGTGCCGTTGGGTAATTTGCAGGATCGTTTTTATCGCGTCGTGCGGCAAACGGCCAAGGATCTGTCGAAGAAAGCCAACCTTGAATTCCGCGGTGTACGCGTGGAAATTGACCGGTCGGTACTGGAAAAAATCACGCCGCCGTTCGAGCATCTGCTGCGTAACGCCGTCGCGCACGGGCTTGAGATGCCGTCTGATCGTGTCGCAAAAGGCAAATCGGAAATCGGCGAAATCACGATTGATGCGCAACAGGTTGGTAACGAGGTCGTGCTGACATTGTCTGATGACGGCGGCGGCCTGAATTTCACGCGTATCCGCGAAAAAGCAATTGAACAAGGTCTGCTCGCCGCGGATGCAGAAATCACGGAAGCCCAGCTCACGCAATACATATTCCTCGCCGGTTTTTCGACCGCCAGCGAAATCACGCAAGTGTCGGGCCGCGGCGTCGGCATGGACGTGGTGCGAAATGAAATCGTCTCTTTAGGCGGTCGCATCGATATTGCGTCCACCGCAGGGCGTGGCACCGTATTCACGATCGCGCTGCCGCTAACGCTCGCGGTGACGCAAGCTGTGATGGTGGTGGTCGGCGATGTTCAGTACGCGATCCCCTCGGTGATGATCGAGCAGGTGCAGGAATACAAAGGCAAGCGCTACGAGCCGTTGCTTGAAATGAACGAAATCGACTGGAACGGCAATAAGTATCCGTTGCGTTCAATGGCCGCGCTGCTCGGTGGCAAGCCCACCGTTTCCGCGCAGCGGAGAGCGTCAGTGATTTTGGCCAAGAGTGGTCAGCAACGCGCGGCCGTGCAAGTCGATCAAATCATCGGTAACCGTGAGATCGTTGTGAAATCCATCGGCCCGCAACTTGCGCGCCTGATCGGCGTTGCCGGTGCGACGGTAACCGGTTCGGGCCAAATCATATTGATCATCAATCCGGTGCAATTGCATTTCCGTGAAACGGCAACGGTTCGGGTGGAGGATGCCAAAGGCGCAGCAGCCGCTTCTGCGATCACCAGTTCCCGCATCGACGACACTGGCGCATCAGCCCTGCAACCGTTGGAAGAAGTGAAGGGGCCGTCGCTCGGCGAAGCGATTGCGGCCGCCATGCCTGCTGGCGGCGAGGCCGCGGCAGCGCCGTTGTTGGTGCGCACGGTGCCGTTGGTGATGGTGGTCGATGATTCCCTCACAGTAAGAAAAATTACCGGCCGCATGCTCACGCGCGAAGGCTTCGACTTCGCGACCGCAAAAGACGGTGTGGACGGGCTTCAACAGTTGCAGGACATCGAGCCAGACATCATCCTGCTGGACATCGAAATGCCGCGCATGGACGGCTTTGAGTTCGCACGCAACGTGCGCGCAGACGCAAAGACAAAAAATATTCCCATCATCATGATCACCTCGCGCACTGCGGACAAACACCGCAATCGCGCCATCGAGCTGGGCGTGAATGAGTACATGGGCAAGCCCTATCAGGAAGAGCAATTGCTGGTGTTGATTCGCAGCTACACCAAACAGCGATTCGGCTAGTCGCTGCTGCGTGCGATGCACGCTGATTAGGGCGCTTCTCGAAACCTAACTCCCGTTCGCCCTGAGCTCCGCCTGTGCTGAGCTTGTCGAAGCATCGAAGGGTTGTGCGGGCCATGCTGAATCAATAACTTAGCCGACTTGTGCTTCGACAAGTTCAGCACGAACGGAGGTTATTGAAGCCCATAACGCGGGTCGCCATTTGGCGCGCCTTTTCGGGCATAAATGCCTGAGAATGCCCGCCAAATGGCGATGCACTTCGCCGTGTATCCGAAGTCACAGACGTGTCCCGATCAGGCGAATGAATCGGGTTCCTGATTCTGCTTCGGCCACGCGTAGGTGTTGGCCTTCACCGCGCGATAGTTGTCATCAAGCGTCGGGCCTAACGCCAGAATCGCCGCGATCCGCCGCGCCATTTCCGTGAAGTGTTTCGCCTCTTCAATCGTCAGGTCGCGCCCAAGCAAGGCGCGCTCACGATACGAGAGCCACTTCTTCATCACCTGATAGCCACCGAGTGTGAATTCCCAAACCGGCTCCGGAATATTCTTCCAGTACGCCACGTCATTGAGATAAACGTCCACCATCCTCTGACCAGTTCCCTCTCCCCTCGGGAGAGGGTTGGGGGTGAGCAGAGGGTTTCGCGGAGCATGCTCCGCGCTCTGCGAACGGCGTTCCGATGCAGCGGAACGTGCGCCCTGCAAGGGAGGGTGAGCCGTTCGATGAATCACCACCGGCATCCCGCACGACAACCCGCCCCTTCCCCGGCATCGTCACCCCACCCTTACCCCCATGCCCCCAACCCGCCGTCAGCGCCAATTCCCCCTTCGCCGGATTGAGCGAACCACCGCGCGCGTACTTTTGGCTTCAGCGTTTGACCGACGGCGTTAAGCAATTCGGCCAGCGGCGGATAGAAGGAAGTTTCAGGTGTGGCAGCGCCGGTGTTGCGGATCGCGGCCAGATGCGTGAGGTATTGCTCGAGAGGATGCACGCTGGGATTATGTTGGAGTTGTTTGGTGGCGACCTGACGTTTGGAGTGTGCCACGATTCAGCGTGAAAAAGTTAAACACTAGTATTGACGGGTGGTTTCAGGCGTTTTGTGCCTGGAAGGCGCGCCGGTGCTGGTGTTTGTGCTTTTCAGCGCGTAGGGTGGTCCCTTCGACTGGCTCAGGACAGGCGAAGGGACCACCCTACTAGACTTTTAAGCAACTCTCTACATTCAGCGCAACACGTACACCTCAATGCGCCTGCCACTCCACCACGCCCGTGTAGGCTGTCAGCAACACGACGAGCCCGAACACGATGCGATACCACGCAAAGACGGTGAAGTCGTGCGTGGAGATGTAGCGGATCAACCAGCGTACGACGACAAAGGCTGAAATAAACGCCGTGACAAAACCGATGCCGAACACAGGCACGTCGGCGACCGATAGCACTTCACGTGCGTTCCAGATTGAATAGATGGTTGCGCCAAAGAGTATTGGCACGGCAAGAAAGAATGAAAACTCCGTCGCGCATTTACGCGACAGGCCGAAAAACATGCCGCCAATAATGGTGGCACCTGAACGCGATGTGCCCGGAATGAGTGCTGCGCATTGCGCAAGCCCTACCTTGAGCGCATGTAGCCATGACAATTCATCCACCGACTCGATCAAACGCGCGGGTTGGCTTTGCGCCCGCTGACGATACCAGCGCTCGGCGAACAAAATGATAAAGCCGCCGACGACGAATGCCAGCGCCACGGGCAGCGGCTTGAACAGATAAAGTTCGATCACGCTCTTGAACGCTAAGCCCAGCACCACTGCGGGTATGGTGGCGATGATCAGATTCAGTGTGAATCGCTGTGCGACCGGACTGCTGGCAATGCCGGCGAAGGTGGCGGTGAATCGCGCGCGGTATTCCCAGCAAACCGCCAGGATTGCGCCCGGCTGAATGACGATGTCAAAGACGGCCGTTTTGTCGGCAGGGAAGCTGAGCAGATTGCTGGCGAGGATCAAATGTCCGGTGGAGGAGATCGGCAGAAATTCGGTCAGGCCCTCCACCACGCCGAGGATGGCGGCTTTGAGTAACAGGATTAAATCCAAAATAATTCCGGAGAAAAGAGAGGCGGTCTGATTTGGCTAATTGCCGCGTGGATTATAAGCGACACGAACAAATCCCCGCCGTCACTTCACCTTCAGCACCAGCACATCAGCTCTCACTTCGATCCGATCAGGCTCATATCGCACGCCATATTTGGTGAAGTCCGACGGCTTGAACGTGTAGAGCGGCTTGTCTTCCAGCGCATCCTTGGCCAGGCTCGACGCGGCTTTGGCCAACGCGGCCGACAAGGCATCGGGCATTTTGTCCATGCGAATGCGGTCCACGCGCGCATCGCGCAGGGTGAGCGCCTGGGTGGCGGCAGCATATTCCGGTTGGCCTGAAATTTTCAGCGTTCCCGTGGTGCTTTTACCCGAGAGCGGCAGCTTTACGCTTACGTCAAAACTGACCAACAGCCGATTTTCCACCGCATCCAATGCCACGATGGGCCGCACCAGCGTGACTTCGAGCAATCCTGCGACACTTTTTTCAAGCGGGAACCGGCGCGCCATTTTCTGCGTGAGTTCGTCGGCAGTGATGCGAATTTCACCCGACAAAAATGGAACTGAGGAGCAACCGGCAAACAGAAGCGCGGATAGAAGTACTGACAGATAAAGCGCAAGAATTCTTCGCATGAAATAACGCTATAACTTCTCGTAGGCGCGAATGCGTTCAAGTACAAAACGCCTGAACTTCTCGGGCATTTCCAGCGCCGCGTTTTCAAAAATAGTGCCGACGCTGTTGGGATCAAATACGCCATCAGCCACGAACAGGGCGCTCATGTAGCGCCCCGGCTTGTCTTCCGGCGTATCGACCCCTTCGTGCGAATAGCCCACCTCGGGCGACCAACGCAGCGCGCGTTCACGGCCGAGCTTGGCATAACAAAGTTGGAAGCCCTGCAACACGCCATCGTAGTTTTCCCACGTATAGAGATCGAATTCATCATCGTGAAACCAGCGGCGATGTTTGCCGGTTTCGTATTGCGTCACATCGTTTATTTCGCTGAGCATGGCATCCACTTGAGGATTGGTCAGGGTAAGGGAAACTTTGAGACGCGCGCTTTATATCAAACGTTCATTTTCGCGAGTAGTGCGCGCAATTTTTCCGGGTCGTCTGCTTTTAAAATTCTGGCCGCAATCGGCACGATATCGGGCAGGTTCGTCATCAGCACGCGTTGTTTGACCAACAACAGATTCGCCGGATGCATCGAAAAATCGCGCAAGCCAAAACCCAGCAACAGACGCGTCAATTCAACATCACCGGCCATTTCTCCGCATACCGTGACCGGCACACCGGCCTCAACAGCCTGACGGATGACACTTGAAATCAACAACAACACGGCCGGGTGCAGCGGATCGTACAAGTGCGCGACGGTGTCATCGGTGCGATCAATGGCTAACGTGTATTGAATGAGATCGTTGGTGCCGATGGAAATAAAATCGAGATGCCTCAAGAACATCGGCAAGGCAATCGCGGCAGCGGGGATTTCGATCATGCCGCCGACTTGCAGGTTGTCGTTGAATTTCCTGCCTTCGAGTTTTAGCTGCTCTTTGGCGCGCGCAATCGCTGCCAGGGTCTGGCTGATTTCATTGGCCGACACCAGCATCGGAATTAAAATGCGAACGTCGCCGAAGCGCGAAGCGCGAAGAATGGCGCGTAGCTGCGTATTGAAAATCTGCGGTTCCGCAAGGCAGTATCGAATCGCCCGCAGCCCCAGCGCTGAATGTGCCGGGCCCTGATCGGTGCCACTGAGCGATTTATCTGCGCCGATATCGAGCGTGCGGATGACGACGGACTTGCCTTTCATGCCTTCGGCCACGCGTTTATAGGCCTCGAACTGCTCGTCTTCGCTGGGCAGATCTTTGCGATTCATGAACAGAAATTCACTGCGAAATAGCCCAATGCCGGATGCCCCAGAGGCTTTCACGGCGTCGAGATCGTCCGGCAGCTCGATGTTGGCCAGTAATTGGACGTGGGTGCCGTCGAGCGTATCGGCCGGCGCGGTCCTGATGCGCGAGAGTTTCTGGCGCTCCAGTTTCCATTGGTTTTGTTTCAGACGATATTCGGCCAGCACAGTTTCATCCGGCTCGATGATGACCACACCCTGGGTGCCATCGATGATGATCAATTCATCCTCGCGCACCAGCTCGCGCGCGGTGTGCAATGCCACGATCGCCGGAATCGCCAGACTGCGCGCGAGAATCGCAGTGTGAGAAGTCTGGCCACCAAGATCGGTCACGAAAGCGGCGACCTGATGATCCTTGAACAGGATCACGTCGGCAGGCGAAAGATCGCGCGCAACTAGAATGGTGTCTTCATTGCGCGCGCGCAATTTTTCCGGCACCACACCGC
>JAYURJ010000016.1:0-20330 GCA_043756275.1 Betaproteobacteria bacterium
TGGCACTTTACCGTGAGACTGAAGCGTCCGCACGGCACCATGAATCCACACGGTTTTGATTTCGAGGCATGGGCGCTGGAGCGAAACATTCGCGCCACCGGCTACATCCGTATCAAAGGTGTGAACGAAAAACTGCCAGAAAATGCAACAGGATTCATTTACCAGGTGGATCGCATGCGCATGGCATTGCGGGATCGCATGCTGGGTGCACTTAAAGATGATCCGTATCGTGGTGTGCTGGTCGCGCTGGCCATTGGTGAGCAGGGCGCAATACCGGCAGAACAATGGAAAGTATTCTGGCGCACAGGCACGGGCCATTTAATGTCGATATCCGGCCTGCACATCACGATGGTGGCGTCACTTTTGTACTGGTTGGTGTTTCGACTGTGGGCGCGCGTGCCCGCGCTGGCGCTAAGGTTGCCCGCGCAGCGTGCGGCGGCGCTTGCGGGTGCGTTGGCAGCCCTTGCCTACGCACTGATCGCGGGGTTTTCGGTTCCCACGCAACGCACGTTTTTTATGCTGGCCGCCATTGCGATAGCGCTCTGGTTTGGTCGTGGGTTGTCAGCTTCGCGGATTTTGGCTTGGGCACTATTGGCGGTGTTGTTGCTCGATCCCTGGGCCGGGTTGGCACCGGGATTCTGGCTGTCGTTCGGCTGCGTGGCGATGATCTTCTACATCACGCAGCATCGCACCGGGCGGGTCGGGGCGGTTGCTGGCGCAGTCAATACCCAGATTGCGGTAACGTTGGGATTACTACCGCTCACGCTGGTGCTGTTTCAGGAGGTTTCGATTATTTCGCCAATCGCGAACGCGTTTGCGATACCGCTGGTCAGTCTTATTGTGGTGCCGATCACGCTGCTTGGTGCCATGTTGCCCGTCGATTTCATGCTGCAATTGGCGCATTTGGTGATGTCCTGGTGCTACGCCGCGCTGGCTTTTTTAAGTGAGCTTCCAAACGCGGTATGGCAGTCACATGCACCCCCATTTTGGACAGCACTACTTGCGATCATCGGGGTGGTGTGGTTGCTGTTGCCACGCGGTGCATCGATGCGCTGGGTGGGCGGTGCGGCAATGCTGCCGATGTTTCTGGTGTTGCCGCCTTCGCCCAAAGAAGGCGAACTTTGGGTGACGCTGCTGGATGTGGGGCAGGGATTGGCCACGGTCGTGCGCACCGCCAAACACACGCTGGTATACGACACCGGCCCGCGCTGGAATCCGGACGCCGACTCTGGAAACCGCATCGTCGCGCCTTATTTGCGCGGAGAAGGCGTGCGGGTGCTCGATGCCCTCGTCATCAGCCACGCGGATGAAGACCACTCGGGAGGTGCTAAATCGGTGATCGATTTACGCAAGCCAAAATGGGTGCTGACTTCAATGGATCCCAAGAGTGAAAATTTGACTGGCGCGGCTGAGATCATGCGTTGCGAATGGTCTGAAGCGGGTGGCGATAGCTGGCATTGGGATGGCGTTGATTTCGACATCATTCACCCTTCAAAGGATGCTTATGATGTTGGCAGCACCAAAACCAATAATCTCGGCTGCGCGCTCAAAATCACCGCGCCGGGCGGCACCATGCTGATGACGGCTGACATCGAAAAGCTGGCTGAAAATTTATTGCTTGAACGATTCAAGGATGAGCCGGGCGTACTTAAATCCGACGTGATGGTGGTGCCGCACCACGGCAGCCGGACATCTTCGACCGATGCCTTCATTGATGCCGTATCGCCGACATTGGCGCTGGTGCCCGTGGGCTATCGGAGCCGATTTCGCCATCCCAACAGTGCCGTGATGGATCGATACGCGGCGCGAAAAATTCCGATTTATCGAACCGATTTACTCGGCGCGATTACACTAAAATTTGCCACCGACGCGAAGGGCAAACCTGTCCTGACCACTTATCGCCAGCAGAACCCGCGTTACTGGATTGACCAGCCGCGAATGGGGGCGAATACGAACGAGTAGTCTGGCGATGAAAAAGCGTACAACTTTTCACCCCAGCCGCCGCTTTCCTTAACTTGCGGGCGTAGGTATGATGCGCGGATAGATTAAATGTCTCGCGTGGATTGACGTATTTTTGCCGGTAGCCACGTGATCGACAACCCAAGGATGTGTGTCCAATGATCCGGCCTACGCTTTCGCTCAGACAGGTATTGACTGTCCCCTACGTTGTGCTGACCTTGCTGGTCGCGGCCATCATCGGCGGTTTTTCGTACGTCGCGGGCAGTCAGGCCGTTTCAGCCGTCTCCGAAGAATTGCTGCGCGATATGGTGAGCCGTATCAGCCAGGCGGTGGATCGGCATTTGGTGGGCTCGCGCGTGGCGCTCGATGCCGTGTTTCCAGATGGCATGAAGGCCCCGGTGTCGATGGAAGCCGAAAGTGAACCCCTGCGTAATCGCATGTGGGTGGCAGCGTCGCTAAATCCTGATCCCAACAATTACGTCTATTACGGCAATAGTCGCGGCCAGTTTGCCGGTGTGGTCAGGCATTCGGAAGATGTCGGCGAATGGCGCTCCGGCCATTCCGCCACCACGCCGCGCGGCGTGCAACGCTTTGCCGGGTTGGATGCGCCGTTGGAGAAAGCAATCGTCGAATCGAGGCTGTATGACCCACGCCAGCGGCCGTGGTACCAGGCCGCGCTGGAGGCCAAAAAACCGGTCTGGTCGCCGGTCTATGTCGATAATCGCACTGGTGAACTGGTCGCAACCCGCACAAAACCGCTGTTCAACGCAGCCGGTAAAATTGAAGGCGTGGTGGCGACCGATGTGTCACTCAAAATGCTCAATGATTTTGTCCGTGCATTGCGGGTTTCACAAAACGGTGTGGCATTTGTTGTAGAACACAATGGCGCCCTGATTGCGTCGTCCTCAGATGATTCAACGCGGTTGTCGCATGGCCAGAAGGTGCGCCTGAACGCCGCGCAAAGTGGCAATGAGCTGATACGCACCACTTATGCGGAAGTGGCCGGTGTATTCAAGGCTGGTGTCAAAAGCGGTGAGGCGCAGTCGCGTGTTTTTGATGATCCGGGTGGAAAAATCTATGCATCCGTGAGTGTGATTCGCGATAGTGCGGGACTCGATTGGATTACCGTCGTTGCGGTGCCGCGCAGTGATTTTATGGCGGGCGTAGTCGAAAACGTCACGCGCACCGTCACCATTGCCGCCATTGCTGCGCTGCTGGCGATGGCGCTCGGACTATGGGTGCTGAATTGGGTATCGCACGATCTGCGCCTGCTCTCAACAGCGGCACGGCGGTTGGGCGAGGGCCATTTGTTTATGCCCGTTGGCATTGCCCGCAAAGATGAATTGGGCGAGCTGGCGCGTAATTTTGAAGTTATGCAACTGAGCCTGCAGACCGACAAACTGACCGGCGTTTTTAATCGGGATACGTTTGAGAAGCAAGTCGCACGGCGCATTGATGAGCATCGGTCGGGATTGCGGAAGGCAAATTTTTCGGTGTTGTTTGTGGACCTCGATCATTTCAAACTCGTTAACGATCAATTGGGGCATCAGACTGGCGACATCGTGCTCGCTGAATTGGCGGATCGTCTGAAGCATTCGCTGCGATCTGGCGACATCGTCGGACGATACGGCGGCGATGAATTCGTTGTCCTGCTCATCGATATTGAAAATGCCGCCGCTGCCCACCGCGTGCGCGAAAAAATTGAACAGCGAATGCAGGAGCCGCTCACCTCGATCACGGCCGCGTTGGCGACCGATTTGCACGTCAGCGCATCGATTGGCATGGCGACCTATCCCGAGTGCGGGCCGGATGTTTCATCAATGCTGGCCGCAGCCGACAAAGAAATGTACAAGCGCAAACAGGCAACGCGGCAAGGCGTTTAAGCTTGCACCGGCTGGGTTTTATTCGGGGCCAATTTGCAGCGCCACCAGATAGCGCGACACCATGTTGTAGGCCGCGATCACGCCGACAATTTCGGCGACTTCACGATCCGGCAGATGGCTGCGCAACGCTGCCATGGTGTCGGCGCGAACTTCAATGTTGCGGCACATTTGTTCGGTCAAATCCAATACCAGCCGCTCAAGCACGCTGAAAACAATCACATTGTTGGGCGCGCCGTCGATGTCCTGTAGAGCGTCGAGCTGCAATTTGGTGCCGCCCGCGGCCAGCAATTCTGGCGCGTGCTGCATCCATTCGTATTCTGCGCGGTTTAATTTCGCGACTGCGCAAATGGCCAGTTCGCGCAGGATTGGGGAAATATCGAGATCCTTGCGAATGGCTCCCATATAAACATTCCAGCCGCGCGCAATCGGCGGGCTGTGCAATAGCATGCGATCCAGATTGAGCAACTGGCCGTTGGTGCGGCGGGCACGGATGGCGGCGACCAGATCCGCGGGAACGCGCTGTTGTTCGATGTCGGTGTCGGTGATGTAGGCAATATTGGGCATGGACGATTAAACCTTTATAGTAGGACTAGAACCAGCATTGACGGGTGTCCCAGGGCCAAAAGGCTCCAAGATATCCGCCAGTGCTGGTGTTTTATTTAATTTAAGCGTAGCGATCCAAATATTCCGCTCGCGGTTGAATTTTGTCGATGCAGGAACAATTTACACCACACTCGCCATCCCGCATCGTTTCCGCCAAAGACCCGCCCGGCCTCTGCGATAATGAATGCTCCACAAACTACACATGCCCATGAATTCAACCCCGCTCAGTATCGCCCACGCCACGTTGCTCACGCCATACGGCCTCAACGAATCCGCCATCGAATCCGTGTTCGGCGAAATCCTCACTCACGATGCTGACTACGCCGATCTGTATTTCCAGTATTCGCGCTCCGAGGGCTGGAGCCTGGAGGAGGGGCATGTGAAATCCGGTAGCTTCAATATTGATCAGGGCGTTGGCGTGCGGGTGGTCTCGGGCGAAAAAACCGCGTTTGCGTATTCTGACGACATCAGCCATGCCGCGTTGTCCTCAGCCGCGGCCGCAACACGCAGCATCGCGCGCGCAGGCGGCAATGAAAAAGCCGCAAAGTCGCAATCGAAAGTTGGTCGTGCGCTGTATACCCCAACCGATCCGGTGTCATCGTTTGACGATGCCGACAAGGTTCGCATTCTTGAGCGCCTCGAACAATTTGCGCGCAACATTGACCCGCGCGTCAAAGAGGTCATGGGCCGTTTATCCGGTGAATACGATGTCGTGATGGTGGCGAGAAACGATGGCGTCATGGCGGCGGATGTACGACCGCTGGTACACATCGGCCTCACCGTGATCGCCGAGCAGAACGGACGCCGCGAACAGGGCCACACTGGCGGCGGCGGTCGCTACGATTACCGCTATTTCAGCGACGACGTGTTGAAGGCGTACGCCGAGGGTGCGGTGCGTGAGGCGCTGATTAATCTTGATGCCAAACCCGCGCCTGCCGGGCCGATGACGGTCGTGTTGGGCTCAGGCTGGCCGGGTATTCTGCTGCACGAGGCAGTTGGGCATGGCCTCGAAGGTGATTTCAATCGCAAGGGCTCCAGCCTGTTTGCAGGGCGTATCGGTGAGCGCGTTGCGGCCAAAGGCGTGACTGTCGTTGATGACGGCACGATTGCTGACCGACGCGGCTCCCTCAATATCGACGACGAAGGCAATGTCACGCAGCGCAATGTGTTGATCGAAGACGGCATCCTCAAAGGTTATATGCAGGATTCGCTCAATGCGCGACTGATGAAAACGCCGGTGACCGGCAACGCGCGGCGCGAATCGTATGCACACATCCCGATGCCGCGCATGACCAACACCTACATGCTCAACGGCGACAAGACGCCCGAAGAAATTATCGCCAGCGTGAAGCACGGGCTTTACGCCGCCAATTTTGGTGGCGGGCAGGTGGATACTGCCAGCGGCAAGTTCGTGTTCTCGGCGTCAGAAGCGTACATGATCGAGGACGGTAAAATTTCCTACCCCGTCGTCGGTGCGACCCTGATCGGCAACGGCATCGAATCGCTAAAACATATCTCCATGATCGGTAACGATATGCGGCTTGACGGCGGCGTTGGCGTCTGCGGCAAAGAAGGCCAAAGCGTGCCGGTGGGTGTCGGCCAGCCAACCCTGCGGATGGAAGGGCTGACGGTTGGCGGTACGGGTTAACGACGGAAAAATTGAGACCAGAAACGGCTTTGAAAAACAATCCCGCAAATTGAGTGCATCCAAATTTATGTCTGGTGCGTAAACTTTTTTGTGAATTCGCGACCAAAGAGCATATCAATCGAGGGCAACCCTATGAAACGTCGTGCATTTTTGTCAGGATTATTCGCCTCAGCCGGCTCACAAGTGTTTGCCAAAGCCGCCTACGCGCAAGGCAGACCGCAAATGCCTACCGCAGCACAAGTCAAAATCGCCCTTGAACAGGCCAACCAAACGCCCATGAAGATCGAGAAAATGGAATTACCCAAAGCAGAATGGAAAAAGCGCCTCTCATCGGCACAATACAATGTGTTGCGCGACGAAGGCACCGAGCGTCCATTCAGCAGTAACCTGAACGATGAAAAACGCAAAGGCGTGTTTCACTGCGCAGGTTGTGATTTACCCGTCTACACATCGGAAATGAAATTCGACAGTGGCACCGGCTGGCCAAGTTTTTTTACAACCCTGCCCGGCGCGTTCGATAAAAAGACCGATTTCAAGATGATCTATCCGCGCTCCGAATACCATTGCGCCCGTTGTGGTGGTCATCATGGACACGTGTTTACCGACGGGCCACAGCCCACAGGGCAGCGCTGGTGCAATAACGGTGCGGCGCTGGTGTTTAAGCCTGCTGCTGCTTAAGAAAGCATTCCGCTTGCGCACTGCACAAAATCCCTGCTAATATCCATCACATGATCATTCGCGCTTTTTATTTCGGGCACTTTTATTTTTCGAAGCCTCTGGCGGAGAAAGGTTAGTGCGCAGGATTTAAGTGCACCAAGATTTCTAAAAACCGCCAGCCTTAAACGCTGGCGTTTTTATTTGCCAGTCGATAAGTTGGCAAGCAAGACTGGGACGAATATGACACCATTAAATACCAAACCATCCGGCGTGAAGCCAAAGCTGCAAGTTGTCCAATCGGAGCGCGACATGGCTTACAACATCGATGACGTTCGCATTCGCAGCGTCAAGGAACTCACTCCCCCCTCGCACATGATGCGTGAATTTCCCGTGACTGATCAGGCGTCATCGACGGTCTATCGGGCACGCGAGGAAATTCACCGCATCATGCACCGTGGTGATGATCGTTTACTGGTGATCGTAGGACCGTGCTCAATTCACGACTACGATGCCGCGATGGAATACGCCACACGTCTGCAGGCACTGCGGCTGACGCTTGAGCAGGATCTCACGATCGTGATGCGGGTTTATTTTGAGAAGCCGCGTACGACAGTCGGCTGGAAGGGATTCATCAATGATCCCGACATGAATGAGACGCACGACATCAACAAGGGCCTGCGCCTCGCCAGAAAATTACTTCTCGATATCAATTCCCTCGGACTGGCTGCGGCAACTGAATATCTGGATCTCATCTCGCCGCAGTATTTTGCCGACCTGATTGCCTGGGGTGCCATCGGTGCGCGCACCACCGAGTCGCAATCACATCGGCAACTCGCATCGGGTCTTTCATGCCCTGTCGGTTTCAAAAATGGTACTGATGGCAACATCCGCATCGCGGTCGATGCGATCAAGGCATCGGCGGCTCCGCACTATTTTCTATCGGTGACCAAGGGCGGACACTCGGCCATTATTTCGACCGCAGGTAACGAAGACTGCCACATCATTTTGCGTGGCGGCAAGACACCGAACTTTGATGCAGCGAGCGTCAACACCGCCTGCGATGAACTGGCCAAGGCCGGACTGGCGCAGCGGGTGATGATCGATTTTTCGCATGCCAATTCGAGCAAGCAACACCAAAAACAGATGGAAGTATCGACCGATGTGGCGGTGCAAATTTCAGGCGGTGATGCACGTATCGTAGGCGTGATGGTCGAAAGTCACTTGAACGCAGGGCGTCAGGACATCACACCGGGCAAGGCGCTTGAATATGGCGTTTCTGTCACAGACGCCTGCATCAACTGGGCTGATACGGAAATCCTGTTGAACCAGTTGGCCGTTGCCGTGCGCGAACGTCGCCTGCATGCGACCACACAGGAGTAGGCGTGGCGACTGAACTTCGCATACTCGGTCGTCATCAGGCCGATGAACACGACACTGGTTTCTCCTACAACGGGGTAACTTTTTCGCAGGACAATTTACATACATTCGCTGGACTAAATGCGGTGGACACCCGCGATTTTGTCGAGCAAACTTTTGCCTGTCTGCGCGATCACGGCCAAGTCTGCGCACGCATGGGTGCTTACAAACCGCGTACCAGTCCCTATTCATTTCAGGGCATGGGGAGTGAATGCCTGCCGTGGGTATTTGAGCTGGCGGGCAAATACGGCATCAAAGTGATTTCGATGGAGGTCACTTCCGAGACGCACGTCGATGAGATCAATATTGCGTTGGCGCAAACCGGGCAACCGACCGGTGTGATGTTGCAGATCGGGACTCGCAATACGCAGAATTTTGAATTGCTGAAGGCAGTTGGCCGACAACGAGAGCTGCCAATTTTATTAAAACGCGGTTTTGGCATTACGCTCGACGAATCCTTGATGGCGGCAGAATATTGCGCCTCTGAGGGCAACACCAAGATTGTTTTCGGACTGCGTGGCATGAAAACCAACTTTGGTGACCCGCACCGCAATCTCGTTGATTTTGGCCATGTTCCCGTCATCCATCGTTTGACGCGCATGCCCGTTTGTGTGGATCCCTCGCATTCGGTCGGGATACGTGCCGCATCGCCGGATGGAATACTCGATGTCTTTCATGTCGCAGCACAGGGCGTGATCGCAGGGGCGAACATGCTGCTGGTGGACATGCATCCAAATCCGAACAAAGCACTGGTGGATGCGGCGCAGGCGATTACGTTGAAAGAATTGCCGTACTTTCTTGAGGACGTTCGCATTGCGCGGGAGGCGTATGAAAAACGACGCGCGCTGGCGGCATTGGTTCGCAGCGCGACATTGAAGGCTGTGGGCAAGACGGCGTGATGGTGTCTCGTGTCGTGACACTGATGGGCGCGGTCTTTTTCATGGTGTGGGTCGTCATGATGCGGTCCGCAACGGCCGTGGAATTGTGGCCAGTGCCTCCGATGGTCGACGATGCGGGCCGTCCCAAAGCGATTACCTATTCGGCCAGACGGGTGGTGACGTTAGCGCCTTCCCTAACCGAGCTCGTCTACGCCGCTGGCGCGCACCAGCAACTCGTCGGCGTATCCGCCTATAGCGACTTCCCGGAAGGCGCGACGTACAAACCAAAAGTCGCTGATGCGGGAGGGGTGTCCTTTGAAGCGTTGCTGGCGCTGAAGCCCGATTTGGTACTGGCATGGAAGGGAGGTACGCGACCAGCCGATATCACACGCCTCGAATCGCTTGGCATCAACGTGTTCGTGATTGATATTCGGTCGCTTGCCGATGTCCCTCGTGCGTTGCGCACGATTGGCAAGCTTACCGGCAGACCAAACATCAGCGATACGCCTGAACGCGTTGCTGCAATCTTCGAGTCGAAGCTGGAAATACTGCAATTGGCCAACAAGGACAAGATGCGGGTACGGGTATTTTTTGAAATCTCGCAAATGCCATTGATGACGATTAACGACCAGCACTTTATTTCTGAGACGCTCAAGCTCTGCGGTGGAGTAAACGTATTTACTGACGTTGCGCAGGTGGTGCTTGAGCCATCGCGTGAGGTGTTATTGCAGCGCGGTGCAGATGCGATTTTGCGGCCCGCGTCGATACACAAGGATATTGCCCGCGACAAAGCGCTTTATTCGGGCTTGGCGGCTTATCGTAATGACAGGATTTACCCGTTGAATGCCGACTGGATTCTGCGGCCCGGCCCGCGTGTGTTACTGGCGGCGGAAGAAATTTGTACAGCGCTCAATAGCGCACGGTTGAGCATGGCCGCAGACAAACGGTAGGTAACCGTGCCAATCGCTAAACGCTAGAACTCCTCACGAATCCGCAAATAACTGGCAAAACGCGGCGTGCTCTTATTGGTCAATCCGCGATAGGTGTACGTGACGACCGTGCCCAGAGGTGGCGGATTTTTTCGCACAGCGTCACTGAATCCGGTACCAAGATTGAATCGTCGTCCATCGGGCATCTCCAACCGCAGCGCGCCCATTTGACCGGTGTATTTTCCCTTGCCCGGTATGTGTTCAACCACCTTCGCTTCGGTATCTTGCAGCGGTTTGAGTTTGAGCAGTACATCGCTGCGACCTGTGACATAAGCAGCATCGGCCAAATGCAGCATGAGGCCCTCGCCGCCAGCATTGACGACGAGATCAAGTTTTCGCCTTAGCGCGGCACGATCAGCAACCCTGAATTGCTCCACCGCGACCAGTTGCGACCAATTTGATTTAGCGACAATTTCCCGAATCCGCTTAACGCGATCTGCAAATGTTCCGGCCCCATCCGGATGCTCAAACAGCATATATTTGATCTGCCGCCATTCGTCATCCAGCGGCAACGTTTTGCGCACAACGCCGGAAAGGCGTTCAAATGCGCCGCGCGCAAGCCAAAGTTCACCGTCGAGTTTTTCGGCGGGTAGTTTCGCGATAAACCAGTCGGGCGCGTTTACGGGTCGACCACTGCGAAAGCGCAAGGTGTTGCCATCCCAAATGGCGCGCACACCATCATATTTTTCGCTCACCAGATAGTCGGCAGGATCGATGTGCTCGCCGAGCACATTGGCCAGCAAAATGGCGGGTGGCTGGCTCGCGTTGACGGTCGTTGCCAATAGCAGGCAGGAGAGCAGATACGTCACGCAACGCAGCAGGAATAGTGTCGGACGCATTTGCGTTGCTCGCGCGTACAGGTGAAGCTTGAGTTACTAAATCGGCGAACGCGGCAGTTTGGCGGGCATGCGCGCAATCGCGCCTTTACACATCACGCTGCCGGGCGAGGGCTGGCCGGTAGGTGATCCGCCGGGCGGCTCTTTTGAGATGGCAAACACGAGTCCGTTGGAGAGTTTCTCATCCATGCCGACCAGCACCAGCTTGGTTTCGCCGGTGTCGTTGATGACGCCCAGCGAACGCGGTGCGCCGTCTTTGGGCACCACCCACAGTTCCAAGGCCATGCCGTTCATGGTTTTCCACGGCGCAACCATTTTCACCATCAGCATGCCCGACTTCGGCTGCTCAATAAACGCACGCGCCACGTTGTTATCTTCGGCCAGCACCGCCGTCAACATGGGGCTTTGGTCGACTGGTTTTACAACAAACATCACGGCCAACAGTGCCGCTGCCAAGCCGCTAGCACCCATGCCCAGATTTCGCCAGAATGCGATGCTTTCCCATAGTCCGGCTGATTTCTTGCTCAACGGTGTGGCAGTATCCGCGCCTACTGCAGTTGCAATACGGGACTCGATTTTTTTCCACACGCGTGCGTGCGGCGTCACCAGCGCCAGCCGCTCGGCCAAGGGCGACAGATGTGTTTCCCAGTTCGCTACCTCTGCGCGCAACGCAGCATCGTTCTTCAAATAGTCTTCAAACCGTCGGCGTGCGCCGCCTCTTAACGTGCCGAGCACGTATTCAGAGGCAAGCCTGCTGCGGAGATCAGGATCGCCAAGTTTCATGATTCGAGGCATCCCTTTAGCTTCAGTAATCCGCGCCGAATATGTGTTTTCACTGTGCCCAATGGCTTGCCGAGGTGGCTGGCGACTTCAGAGTGTGAAAGCCCTTGAAAAAAAGCCAGCGAAATCGTTTGTTGCTGCTCGCCATCAAGACCCTTCATGCAACGCTCGATCTTCACCTGATCCCGGCGGGAGGCTAGTTGTTCATCGGGGCCAGGCCGTTCGTCTTCCATGTTGGACGCGAAATAATCATCCTCGTCCTGCACTTCCGCAAATGGCCGTCGCACAATATCGAGGCTGCGATTTCTCACGATCGCCGTCATCCACGTCATGGGGGCGGATTGTCCGACTGCGTATTTGGTGGCGTTGTTCCAGATGTTCACAAAGCTATCCTGCAAAACCTCTTCGGCAATATGCCGCTCACGAACTATACGTAGCGAAACCGCAAACAGTTTCGATTTTGTGGCTTCGTACAAATCCGCAAATGCCGACCGGTTGCCCAACCCCGCTTGCGCCAGCAGTGCGGCGAGCCGCTCATTGACAGCATTGGGTGGCGGTGACGGTAAATTTGTCATGGGTTAAATGCTTTCCGCAAGCGCGGCGGTGCGTTGCCAGCAAACATCGGCAACACCGGCGTGGCGATTCAGGATGCGCGCCAATATAAAAAGATAATCGGAGAGCCGGTTCAGGTATTGGAGTGCCAATGCCGAGACTGATTCAATTTGCGCCAGCCCAACCAACGCGCGTTCTGCGCGTCTCGCGACGGTGCGCGCAAGGTGGCAGCAGGCAGCGGCGCGTGAACCACCGGGCAAAATAAATTCCTTCAGCGGTGCCAGGTCGTTATTGAGGCGAGTAATTTCAACGTCAAGAAAAGCAACATGCGCGGTGGTCAATACTGTATGTCCGGGGATGCAGACTTCGCCGCCAAGGTCGAAGAGTTCATTCTGGATGCGGTTCAACGTGGTGCGCGCAGCATCTGGCAGCGGTTCGGACCCTAGCAGCCCCAGCACAGAGTTGAGTTCGTCAATATCTCCCATGGCAGCGATGCGGACAGTGTTTTTGAGCACCCGCGCCCCGTCACCAAGACCGGTGATGCCAGTGTCCCCGGTGCGTGTCGTGATTTTGGTTAATCGATTAGCCATCGCCGAATTATAAGTGCTCCAGTCCCAAGTTTGAGTTTGCGTTTTGTGTCGGGCGGTCACCAGCGCGCCTTCGCAAACCCAAAAGGAACGCAAAGGGCGATCTACTCGTCCGGACTTGGTATGATTACCGATTAAGAAACCTGCGCACAAATGGCATGACACCACAAAAATTCAATTTTCTTGATTTTGAGCAGCCAATTGCCGAGCTGGAAAGCAAGATTGAAGAACTGCGCTTCGTGCAAGACGATTCGGCCGTGGATATTTCCGCCGAAATCGAAAAGCTTGCCAAGAAAAGCCAGACGCTTACCAAGGATATTTACGCCAAGCTGACGGCGTGGCAAATCTCGCAAGTTGCACGCCATCCGCAGCGGCCATACACACTCGACTACATCAACATGATGATGACTGATTTTGAGGAACTGCATGGTGACCGCAGTTTTGGCGAGGATCCCGCACTGGTTGGCGGGCTGGCGCGGTTTAACGGCCAGACGGTGATGGTGATGGGCCAGCAAAAAGGCCGCGACACCAAAGAACGGCAATTCCGGAATTTCGGCATGCCGCGGCCGGAAGGTTATCGAAAGGCCATGCGGTTGATGAAGCTGGCCGAAAAATTCGGCGTGCCGATTGTGACGCTCATCGATACCCCGGGCGCTTATCCCGGCGTTGGTGCCGAGGAGCGCGGACAATCCGAGGCGATCGGCCACAATCTCTATGTGCTGGCCGGGCTGCGCGTGCCGATCGTGTGCGCCATCATCGGCGAGGGTGGCTCGGGCGGCGCGCTGGCTATCGCGGTTGGCGATGTCACGTACATGCTGCAATACGCCACCTATTCGGTCATTACCCCGGAAGGTTGTGCTGCGATCCTCTGGAAGGATTCGACCAGAGCTTCCGAAGCGGCCGAGGCGCTTGGCATCACGGCGCCAAAATTGAAAGCACTCGGTTTGATCGACAAAATTCTCAATGAACCATTGGGTGGCGCGCATCGCGATCCGCAGGCGATGGCCGTGACGTTGAAAAAAGCCATCGCAGATTCGCTGAAAAGTCTTTCGGAAAAATCGCCTGACAAAATCGTGCAGGAGCGGCAGAAGAAATTGCTGGAAGTGGGCCGATTCAAGGAACTGGTGGAATAGTTTTTTACTGAAATTATTAAAACTCTGGCATTGGCGGGCCTCGCAGCGGGTTTATGGCCTGTGAGCCGCAGCAGTGCTTGTGTTTGATGATTTTATTCCGAGTTGACGCCCAACCGGATAGCCCGGAGTCAGACATCGCATCGCTCATTACCACCGTTGAAGATTTCTTGCGCGGCCAGTCGCTTGCACACAAACGCGTCTGCGTTGCGCTATCGGGCGGGTTGGATTCAATCGTGTTGCTCGACGCGGTCAACCAGTTGAAATCCGTCTTAGACCTGGACGTGCATGCAATTCACGTCCACCACGGGTTGAGCCCCAACGCCGATGCCTGGGCCGCCTTTTGCGTCACTGCTTGTGCTGCCAAAAATATTGCGCTGACAACCGCAAAAATCAATGTAGACAAATCGTCACCGGCAGGACTGGAAGGTGCCGCGCGCGCGGCCCGCTATGGCGCATTCAATGAGGAGGGCTCGCCGTTCATGTTGCTCGCACAACACGCTGATGATCAGGCTGAAACGGTGATGCACCAATTGCTGCGCGGCACCGGTTTGAAAGGGTTGTCCGGTATGGGCGAGGTGCGGGTGGTGTCATCGTCACAAACCATGTTGCGACCGCTGCTGCAAGTGTCCCGCACAGAGATCGAAACGGTCGCTGCAGAGCGAGGCCTTGAGTGGATCACAGACGAATCCAACAACGATACTGCCTACACACGCAACTTTCTTCGCCATGAAATCTTGCCGCGATTGTCGGCGCGCTTTCCGCATTACCGGGCGTCTCTCGCGCGCGCCGCACGTCATGCGAGCGACGCCGATGAAATGCTCGATGCGTTGGCAAAGATCGATTTGCAGTGGGATGGTGAAACAGCCCTTGCCGACGCGCTTGATGCCTTGCCGCAATCGCGTCAAATCAATGCGCTTTATCACTGGCTGGGTTGGCAAGCCGTGCCCGCGCCGTCTCAGCTTCAGTTGACCGAATGGGCGGCGCAGTTATTTCGTCCTGCGCCTCTCGGCAAACCACAACTTGCAGGCGGTCACGACTTTGTCATCCGCCGGACCAACAATCGCTTGGTGTGTCAGTCAAAATAGCCCTTAAAACCGTGACTCAGGCTGTTGATTAGTGCTAAAATCCAATGTTTTCATCAAGTTATCGAGGATTTTGAAATGGCAATTGAAAAGACACTCTCTATCATCAAACCCGATGCCGTCGCCAAGAACGTGATCGGCGAGATTTATTCGCGGTTTGAAAAAGCTGGCCTGAAAGTTATCGCCGCACGCATGTCGCACTTGTCGCGCGCCGAGGCCGAAGGCTTCTATGCTGTCCACAAAGCGCGTCCATTTTTTAACGATCTGGTCAGCTTTATGATCTCCGGTCCCGTGATGATTCAGGTGCTCGAAGGCGAGGGCGCAATCCTGAAAAATCGCGACCTGATGGGCGCGACCGATCCGAAAAAAGCCGCAGCAGGCACGATCCGCGCCGACTTTGCCGACAGCATTGATGCCAATGCCGTTCACGGTTCCGATGCAACTGAAACAGCAGCGGTGGAAATTGCCTATTATTTTCCTGCACTGAACGTCTACTCCCGATAAATGCCGGAGTGAAATAGTGGCGGTCCCCCAACACGCAAATGGCATAAAGCCCAATCTTCTCGGCATGAATCTGGCCGAGATGACGGCTTTTTTTGCCGATCTGGGGGAGAAACCGTTTCGGGCCAAACAGGTATTTCGGTGGTTGCATCAGGGTGGTGTCGATAGCTTTGATGCCATGACCGATCTGGCCAAATCGTTGCGCGAAAAATTGCCAACGGTGGCAACCATCACCGCGCCAACACTGATGACCGAGCAGACCTCCAGTGATGGCACGCGCAAGTGGCTGCTCGATGTTGGCACCGGCAATGGCATCGAAGTCGTTTTTATTCCTGAAGCCGAGCGCGGCACACTATGCATCTCGAGTCAGGTCGGTTGCGCGCTGGACTGCACGTTTTGTTCCACCGGCAAGCAGGGATTCAATCGCAATCTCACCTCGGCTGAAATCATCGGCCAGTTGTGGTGGGCCAACAAAGCCATGGGACGTGATCCGAAGGGCGAGCGCATTGTTTCAAACGTGGTGATGATGGGCATGGGTGAGCCGCTCGCCAATTTTGATAGCGTCACCGCAGCGATGGACATCATGCTCGACGATCACGGTTACGGCCTTTCGCGCCGACGTGTGACACTTTCAACGAGCGGTATCGTTCCCAATCTGACGCGCCTGAAAACACGCTGTCCGGTAGCGCTTGCGGTGTCATTGCACGCGCCCAATGACGCGTTGCGCGATGTGCTGGTGCCGATCAACCAAAAATATCCATTGGCACAACTGATGGCGGCGATCCGCGATTATCTGGAAGCGGCTCCGCGCGATTTTGTTACCTTTGAATATGTCATGCTCAACGGTGTCAATGATACTGTGCAGCAGGCGCATGAGCTGGTGGCGCTAGTGGGCGATCTGCCGTGCAAATTCAACCTGATTCCGTGGAATGCGTTTCCGGAAGCGCCGTATCAGCGTTCCAGCAACAATGCAATCCATCGCTTTCGCGAAGTGCTGCAAACGGCTGGCTTTGTTGTTACGGTCAGGAAAACGCGCGGAGACGATATCGATGCCGCGTGCGGCCAACTGGCAGGGCAGGTGGTGGATAAATCGAACCGTTCCAGTATCGTAAAATTCAGTCGTGCCGCAGCATAAGGCCTCCTAAGGATCTTCCGTGAAAAAATTATTCACCGCCATTGTTGCCTCAGCTCTTTTTCTCGGTGTGTTGTCTGGTTGCGTATCGACGACGGCGGTCGAAAACAAGCCGTCTGATCAGGCATCCAAGAGCGAGCCGCTGGCGCGCGCGCAAATTCACACTGATCGCGCGGCCGAATACTATCGCCTGGGCAACAATGCCATCGCGCTGGAGGCGGCCAGGCAGGCGCTGAGTGCTGTCTCAAACCACGCGCCGGCCTACAACATGCTGGGCATTATTTACATGCAGCTTCGTGAGGATGCGTTGGCAGCACAGGCATTCGAACAGGCGCTGAGACTGGTGCCAAACGATTCTGAAACTCTCAACAACTACGGTTGGTTTGTCTGCCAGCGCCAGAGTCCGGCGAATGCGATGCAATATTTTCAGTCCGCATTGAAAAATCCGCTCTACGCCACCCCCGAAAGTGCGCACTACAATTCCGGTTTTTGTTTGAAAAAAATCGGCGATGTTGCTGCCGCCGAAATACAGTTCAGACGTGCGCTTCAGCGCCAGCCTTACATGGCCGCCGCAATGCTTGAGCTGGCCGATATCGAGTTCGGCCGCGGTCGATTCAAGGAGGCAGAGGGATTGTTGGCGAGGCACAATCAATTGGTGCAGTTGCCTACTGCTGACGCGTTGTTGTTGGGTGCGCGCATTGCCCGCAGTCAGGGCGATAAATCGGCCGAATCGAGCTACGTTCAGCAGTTACGTCGCCGTTTCCCCGATGCGCCGCAAACGCTCGCTGCAACCGCGCTCCGTTGAAGTCTGTCGTGGTCAACGGAGTTGAAAAATCGATGGTGAATCCGGAAAATTCGCAGTCTTTTATTCCGCCCGATGTGATGTCGCACGACAAGACACCCAGCGTGCCGGACGCAAACGTGATGCCGAAAACGGTCGGCGAATTACTCCGCATCGCGCGCGAAAAAGCCGGGTTATCGCAGGGTGAGGTTGCCTCGCGATTGCGGATGGGCATCAAACAGGTACGCGCGCTGGAGCTGGACGATTATTTGGCGCTGCCGAAAGGCACCTTTTTGCGTGGATTCGTGCGCAACTTTGCCAAAGAAGTTGGTGTCGTGCCTGAAGTCGCGTTGCGCCTGCTCGCAGAAACCCATCAGGATGCAGCGTCAATAACGGCTAGTGCAGTTGTCATGCCGTCGCAACAAAATATCAGCGTCCCCGCACCCGGTGGCCAATTGGCGACGCCACGCGCGCGCGTTTTGATCGCGGCCGTGATTGCGACTCTGTTGCTCGCGATCGCCTGGTATTGGTGGGAATATGTGCGGCCGCACCGTGCCGATGGTGGTCGGCCTAGAGTCGTCGCTGAAACGAAGGCAGTGGAGGTGCCGGTTGTCGCCATCGCACCAACGGAAATTGCCCCGTCACCCAACGCCGCTGCGCAGGAAAATCCGCTCGCCCAGAACGTAACGCCACTGCCAGATACAAATGTAGTCGCAAATCCACCCGCGCCAGTCGGGCTGACCACATCGGTTGCTTCAACGCCGATCGAGCCGCCTGAACCCGTCGCAGCATTGACTGCAGCCCCCGCCAAATCGCGTCAGGCGCTGCCGGCCGGCACCGGTATGCTCGGCTTTACCTTCAGCGGAAAATCCTGGGTTGAGGTCGTCGACAGCACCGGAAAATCTGTCATGGACAGGACCTTCAGGGGTGGCGAAACCGAAGAGCTGGTCGGTCGCGCACCTTTTTCTGTCGTGATCGGCAATGCGGAAGTCACCAGAATGGCGTACAACGGCCGGGAAATTGATCTGGCACCCCACACGCGTGCTTCGGTGGCGCGGGTGACAGTGAAGTAATTTTTTGGAGTAAATCGTGTCCTCAGCAATTTCCCGCCGTCAATCCAGGCAAGTTTTTATCGGTCATGTGCCGGTCGGCGGCGATGCGCCGGTGATGGTGCAATCGATGACCAATACCGATACCGAAGATGTGGCCGCCACTGTGGCGCAAGTGGCCGCACTCGCCCGTGCTGGCTCAGAGGTGGTACGCATCACCGTGAACACGCTTGCCGCCGCGCGCGCGGTGCCAAAAATTCGCGCTGAACTCGATGCGATGGGGGTGAATGTGCCGCTGGTGGGCGACTTTCATTTCAACGGCCACAAACTGTTGACCGAAGTGCCGGATTGCGCGAGAGCGCTGGCAAAGCTGCGCATCAACCCGGGCAACGTCGGGCAGGGCAGCAAACGCGATGATCAATTCGGCGCGATGATCGAGGCGGCCATCAAGTTTGATAAACCGGTGCGCATCGGTGTGAACTGGGGATCGCTGGATCCTGAACTCATTGCCCGGATGATGGATGAAAACGCCAAACTCAGTGAGCCTAAAGAGGCCGATGCGGTGATGCGCGAGGCGCTCATCATTTCAGCCCTTGAGAGTGCGGCCAAGGCCGAGGCGCTGGGGTTGGGCCGCGACAAGATAATCTTGAGCTGCAAAGTGAGTGCGGTACAGGATTTGATCGCGGTGTATCGTGATCTGGCGCGCCGCTGTGATTATCCATTGCACCTTGGCCTCACCGAAGCGGGCATGGGCAGCAAAGGTATTGTTGCCTCGACGGCTGCGCTGTGCGTGTTATTGCAAGAGGGCATCGGTGACACGATCCGTATTTCGCTCACACCCGAACCGGGTGGAGATCGCACCAAAGAGGTTATTGTGGCGCAAGAAATTTTGCAGACCATGGGCATCAGATCATTTACGCCGATGGTGGCGGCATGCCCGGGATGTGGCCGCACGACCAGCACTTTTTTTCAGGAACTGGCCGACAAGATTCAGACCTACCTGCGCAATCAGATGCCGGTGTGGAAATCGCAATATCCTGGTGTTGAAGAGATGCACGTCGCGGTCATGGGCTGCGTGGTGAATGGCCCGGGAGAATCGAAGCTGGCCAACATCGGCATCTCGCTGCCGGGCTCGGGGGAGCGGCCCGTGGCGCCGGTGTATATCGACGGCGAGAAAGCGGTGACATTGAAAGGGGATCGCATCGCCGAGGAATTCCACGCGCTGGTCGATGAATACGTGGCGCGAACTTATGCGGTCGGTGCCGTGCGAAAAACGAGATCGAGAAAGAAAGAGATTCCGATTAAGCAGATTGCGTAAACTCGTTGCACGGGTTGCGGCAACGCCAGCGCGCATAAAATTATCAACCACTAGCATTGGCGGGCATTACAGGGCAAAAATGCTCCAGAAGCCGCACCAGCATTAGACTTTCGTTTTTTATGATGAATTGGCGCGAAGGCCAATTTCAAACACCGGTGTCGCCGTCGCCGTCTTCGTTGGACACCGTTTTAAGCTGGCAAAAAACCTGTAAATGCCTGTAAAATAGCGAGTTTTCCGGCGTTCGACCACGCAGGTTTGCTGCGGTGGAAATCGGCCCCGATCCTTCTCGTTTCAATAGCGCATTCCATGAGTAAAACCCTGCAAGCCGTCCGCGGCATGAATGATCTGCTGCCGCAGGATGCGCCGCGTTGGCAGTTTCTTGAAGATACGACCCGTCAGGTGTTCGAACAATATGGCTATCGCCTGATGCGCACGCCGATTGTCGAGCCAACGCCGTTGTTTGTGCGCTCAATCGGTGCGGTAACCGATATTGTTGAAAAAGAAATGTATTCGTTTGAAGACGCAATGAATGGCGAAAAGCTAACA
>JAYURJ010000017.1:0-6470 GCA_043756275.1 Betaproteobacteria bacterium
TCGCAAAAAGACAATGGGTCCCCATGTGAGTCGCCGAGCAGCGGAGCAAACGCGGGAGTAGTCCGCGAGGACTGTCTGAGTGGCGAGCACAATCCATGACTTCTGCACAGTAGCAAATTCGAGCCACGAGTTCCGCAGCGGCCCGCGTTTGCGAGCAGCGCAGGGAACCCCGAAGGGCGAAAGGGAGCCGAGGGTTTCGCAATTGTCCCTGCGGACAATTGTGCTCGGCGAGCGGGAATTCGATGCAGCGAATTCCCACCTGGGGTCGCCTTTCTTTGCCCACTTTCTTTGGCGAAGCAAAGAAAGTAGGTTGCCGCCGGGCAACCCCCGGCAATCGACCACAACCAATCGTAGATCCAATATCCACGGCCACTTCAGAGCAAAATGCCGCCAGAACCCCCGCCGATACTGGACTTTGCAAAAATAAACTCATTTCTCCGTCTCCACAAGCCCCTTTACAAACCACCGCTGCATCAATATCACCACCAACGCCGGCGGTACCATCGCCAATATCGCTGTTGCCATGACCAGATTCCATTCCGTCGCGGCATCTCCACCGGAAATCATCCGTTTGATACCGATCACCGTCGTGTACATCGATTCCTGCGTGGTAATCAACAGCGGCCACAGATATTGGTTCCAGCCGTAAATAAACTGGATCACAAATAGCGCCGCGATCGATGTTTTGGAAAGTGGCAGCACCACATCCCAGAAAAAACGCATCGGCCCGGCGCCGTCCATACGCGCGGCTTCCGCGAGTTCATCTGGAATGGTCATGAAGAACTGGCGAAACAGGAACGTCGCGGTCGCGGAGGCAATCAGCGGCAATGTCAGACCGACGTAGGAATCGAGCATGCCCAAATCCGACACCACTTTGTACGTCGGAAGGATGCGTACTTCCACTGGCAGCATCAAGGTGATGAAGATCATCCAGAAGAAAAAATTACGCATCGGAAACCGAAAATAAATAATCGCAAAAGCGGAAATGATCGAAATGGAAATTTTGCCGATGGCGATGACGAGCGCCATGATGAGAGAATTGATCATCATCTGGCCAACCGGTGCCGACGAGCCGCGCGTTGAGCCGCCCGTGAGCACCTGTGAATAGTTGGCCCAAAACTGGTCGCCGGGAATCAGTGGCATCGGCACCTGCAACACCTGCTCCAGCGTGAGCGTGGATGCAACGAAAGTCATGTAGAGCGGAAACGCCACGATCAATACGCCGAGTGTCAACACGGCGTAGTAGAACAATTTCATCCAGGGGCGATTCTCGACCATATTAATACTGGACCTTCTTCTCGATGAATCTGAACTGAATGACTGAAAGCGCGATCACGATAAACATGAGGATGACCGACTGCGCGGCAGAACCGCCGATATCGCCACCCTTCACACCGTCGTAATAAACCTTGTAAACGAGAATCTGCGTCGACGTAGCGGGCCCGCCCTGAGTGGTCGCATCAATCACGCCAAAGGTGTCGAAGAACGCGTAAACGATATTCACCACCAGCAGGAAAAATGTCGTTGGCGAGAGCAACGGAAAGACAATCGTCCAGAAACGGCGGAGCGGCGATGCACCGTCGATGGCGGCGGCTTCCATAAGCGACTTCGGAATCGATTGCAGGCCGGCGAGAAAGAACAGGAAGTTGTAGCTGATTTGTTTCCACACTGAAGCGATGACGACCAGAATCATGGCATGGTCGCTTTCGAGCACATAGTTCCACGGGATACCATTTTGTTTCAACGCAAAAGCAACGATCCCGATGGACGGCGCAAACAAAAATGCCCATAGCACGCCCGCGATGGCTGGTGCCACCGCATAGGGCCAGATAAGCAACGTTTTGAATGCAAACGCCCCGCGGACGATGCGGTCCGCAGCGACTGCCAACAGCAGCGATATCGATAATCCGGAAAATGCCACCAACACACTGAAAATGCCGGTGATCTTGAACGAGTCGAGATATTTTTCGTCGTGGAACAGCGCTTTGAAATTGTCAAACCAGACGAATTCGGTGTGCAGACCGAACGCATCCTGCAACAGCAGCGATTGGTAGACCGCCTGAAAAGCCGGCCAGAAAAAGAAAATGACCGTGACGGCAATCTGCGGGGCGACCAACACATAAGGCAGCCACCTGGATTTGAAAACGACGCGTTTTTCCATTTATCAGAATTTTTTGATCTGGCTGAACCCCCTCTCCCCAAACCCTCGCCCACAAGGGGAGAGGGGCTTTTACGTCAGCCGTCGATCACTTTCATTCTATTGTTTGTTTGCGGCCTGAAACTTGCGAAGAACCTCATTGCCGCGTTTGACCGCAGCGTCAAGTGCCGTCTTGGCATCCTTCTTTCCGGCAAAAACGCCTTCCATTTCTTCCTCGAATATTTCGCGCCCTTGCACGAAATTTCCAAAACGGAGTCCTTTGGAATTGCCTGTCGCGGGTTTGTTGGTGAGCGCGCGCGTGGCGATGTCCATTCCCGGATTCTTCTCGTAAAAGCCGGATTTCTTGGTCAACTCGGCGGCGGCCAGCGTAATCGGTACATAGCCGGTCCCGGTGTGCCACTCCATCTGTACTTCTGGCTTCGAGAGATAGGCAAAGTACTTGGCCACGCCCTTGTATGCGTTGTTAGTCTTCCCACCCATTACCCACAGCGATGCGCCACCGATGATCGTATTTTGCGGCGCACCCTTGACGTCGTCATGATAGGGGATGAACTGGATTGACCAATCAAACTTGGCGTTACGCTTGATATTAGCGATCGCACTGGTACTGCCGGTAAACATGGCGCACTCACCGCTGAAAAACTTTGAGTCACCCTGTGTTGTGCGCCCAGCATAGGTGAAGGTGCCTTTCTTGGCCATGTCACCGAGCATGGTGATGTGTTTCACGTGCAGTGGGGAATTGACCTGAAACTCGGTATCCACGCCACCGATGCCGTTTTCCTTGGTGCCGATGGGCACGTTATGCCACGCGCTGAAATTCTCGATGTGTAACCACGAAGGCCAACTGGTGGTATAGGGGCAGGCGTGTCCTGACGATTTGAGCTTGTCTGCCGCTGCATTGAATTCCTTCCACGTTTTCGGTGGCTTGCTGGCATCGAGTCCCGCTTTCTTGAAGGCATCCTTATTAATATAGAACGCGACGGAGGAGCTATTGAACGGGAATGACAGCATGTTGCCTTTGCTATCGGTGTAATAGCCCGCGACCGCAGGTAAGTAACTCTTGGTATTGAAGGGCTCGTCCGCATCCTTCATCAATTGGTATACCGGCTTGACGGCACCCTTGGCGGCCATCATGGTGGCAGTACCGACCTCAAACACCTGCAGGATGTGCGGCGCATTGCCCGCGCGATAAGCAGCAATTGCGGCCGTCATCGATTCCGGATAGCTACCCTTGAACACTGGCACCACTTTGTAGTCTTTCTGGGTGGCATTGAATTTCGTGGCCAGTTCACCCACTTTATCGCCCAAGGCACCGGTCATTGAATGCCACATCTGGATTTCGGTTTGTGCGAACGCCATAGACGGGCAAAACAGTGCGGTGGCCATCAAAGTCAGTTTCACGGATGCTTTCATGCAGGTCTCCTGGTTGCGAGCGTTGAGTATTTTTGGATTCGCGTCTCGATGTGAATCCGAGATGTCTTTTAACTGACACATTCTAGTCTTGAATCTGTGTCGGTTTGATGACGCGGTGCACCAATCGGTCTACCCCGACGCGGCACTAGCCGCCGGACAGCGCAGCCACGATGATGATCTTGTCCTGAGCCGTTAACCGCGCATCCAGCGAGCGCTCAAGTTCGGCGTTTACAAATAGTTTGATGTGCGCACGAATCTGATCCTGTTCGTCGATCATCCTGAAGCGTATGCCGGGATATTGGCGGTCAAGATCGCGCAGCAAATCATCGAGCGTCTCGCCACTAGCCTCAACATCCCGCAAGCCACTGGTGTATTCCACCAACGGCGTTGGCAGCGTGACTTTCAACGCGTCCAAGCCTCGACTGAATAAATATGTGGGAGATGCAACATCAGGCATTGCCAGTTGGTACCCTCGTCAAAACTAGCCCACATTTCGCCGCTGGTCGTGCCGAAATAAAGCCCGACCGACTTGTGCTGGTCAGCGGACATGGCTTGGCGCTTTACCGTGAACCACGCTTGTGCAGACGGCAACCCTTTGTCTTGTCTCTTCCACGACGCACCCGCATCACGAGAGCAATACACAGCCGGTTTGCCGGCCACCGACATGCGCGGCCACACCGATGTGCCATCCATCGGAAATACCCACAGCGTTTTCGGATCGCGCGGATGCAGCACGATGGGAAATCCGATATCACCGATCTCCTTGGGCATATTTTCGCCGATGCGCTGCCAGCGTCGTTTGCCACTCTCAGTGATGCGATCAAGCCGATAAATACCACAGTGATTTTGTTGATACACGACATCTTTCGCCCTGGGATGCACGCGCACACAATGCGGGTCGTGACCATATTCCGCATTTGGGTCGGGCAGGAAATCAGCAACGCAGCCTTGGTTCAACGGTTTCCACGTGGCACCTGCGTCGACACTTTCAAATACGCCCCCAGAGGACATGCCGACGTAAATATGATTTTTGTCGAACGGATCAATATTGATCGAATGCAGCGTCGCCCCATCGGGCGGTGCTTCCTGAGATCCACCTAACCACTTGGCGCGATCAGGATGCAGGTTGAAGCCATCAACACTTTGCCATGTGGCGCCATCATCGTTTGATCGAAACAAGCCGTGAGGTGATGTGCTCGCGTACCAGACTTTCGGCTCGCTGGCGTGGCCCGGCGACAGCCAAAAGACGTGACTCACCGACCAGCCGTACACATCTCCCGTTGATTTTGGAAAAGCGGGCGGTGCGGCGGCTTCTTTCCAGCTTTTGCCTACATTGGTGGAACGAAAAACGGTTGGTCCAAGGTGTCCCGCACGCGCGGCGACTAGTATCGTGCCAGTAGCGGGATTGAGCACCGCGTGATTAACAATCTGGCCGAGAAAATGCGGCCCTTCGGCGTGCCATTTTTGTCGCTTGGTATCGCCATGCAAAACGAACAATCCCTTGCGGGTGCCGACCAAAACAATTGTGCCTTTATGTGATGCGCTCGCTGCCATATTGCCTCTCCGGTATTGTTGCGGGCAACAAAAAACTACGTATGCGCCAATGCCTGAATCAATTGGATTCTCGTTGGCGCGTCATCAGAAATGGTAATTGCTTTTTCAAATTCCCGCATCGCAGCACTCGCGGCAGCGTCGGTGCGCGCGTGCACGGTCGCGAGCAGATCGCCTGCGTGAACGCGCGTGCCCAGCGAAACAATATCGGTGAGCCCCACGTCAAAATCAATCGCATCCGCAGCACGCATTCGTCCACCGCCCAATGCAACGACGACCAACCCTACCCGTCGGGTGTCGCAGGTCGCAACAAAGCCAGCACGCGATGCCAATACCGGTTTAATGATTGGCGCACGACGCAAATATTTGTCAGGATTTTCAAGTAAATCAGCAGGGCCACCGAGTTCAGTCACCATTTTAGCGAAACGCTCTGCGGCGCGGCCATTATCCAGACATTGCGTCAACGCTTGTCTGGCATCCGCTTCGCTTTTAGCCAGTCCGGCCGTCACTAACAGTTGCGCCGACAACGCCAACGTGACCTCATGCAATCTCGATGGTCTTGATTTGCCGGTCAGGTAATTTATTGCGCAACGGACTTCAATCGCATTGCCGGCACATGGTGCCAGCGGTTCATTCATGTCGGTCAACAAAGCTGACGTTTTTACGCCTGCGCCATTGCCGACTTCAACGATGCTCTGTGCGAGTTGACGCGATTTTTCCATTGTGGGCATAAACGCGCCCGAACCGAATTTCACATCCATCACCAGCGCGTCCAGTCCCGCTGCGAGTTTCTTGGAAAGAATTGATGCGGTGATCAAGGGTATCGACTCGACCGTTGCGGTGACATCGCGAGTGGCGTAAATGCGTTTGTCGGCAGGCGCCAATTCCGCAGTCTGGCCGATGATGGCAACGCCTGCATCACGCACCACCTGCTGAAATTTTTCAATCGAGACACTGGTCTGGTAGCCGGGGATGGAATCGAATTTATCCAGCGTGCCACCGGTATGCCCAAGCCCACGGCCGGAGATCATCGGTACAAAACCACCGCAGGCCGCCACCATCGGGCCGAGCATGAGCGACACGACATCGCCGACGCCGCCGGTGGAGTGCTTATCGACAATCGGACCCGGCAGATTGAGTGCCTGCCAATTAAGTACCACGCCGGAATCGCGCATTGCAACAGTCAACGCGACAGCCTCGACGGATGTCATACCATTGAGAAATGTTGCCATCGTGAATGCCGCGATTTGCCCTTCGCTGACCTCGTCTGCCGCCACGCCACGAATGAACGCCGTGATGTCGGTTGCATCGAGTGCTTGACCGTCGCGTTTTTTGCGGATGATTTCCT
>JAYURJ010000018.1:0-20228 GCA_043756275.1 Betaproteobacteria bacterium
GGCACTGTATTTTGAATGTGACTAAAAAGAATATACGGAGAAGAAAATGCATCCCAAGTTCCCCAATCTGATCGTCATCAATCATCCGCTGCTTCAGCACAAGCTTACCTATCTTCGCCGCGAAGAAACATCGACGGCGGGCTTCCGCCGACTGGTGAAGGAAATCAGCCAGATGCTTGCGTATGAAGTCACGCGCGATCTGCCGACGGAAAACATCCGCATCAAAACGCCGATCACCGAGATCGATTCGCCCGTGATCAGCGGCAAAAAACAATGCATCGTCTCGATACTCCGCGCGGGCAACGGCATGCTCGACGGCATGCTTGAATTGCTGCCCGCCGCGCGCGTTGGCCACATAGGTCTCTATCGCGATCCGGAAACGCTGGAGCCGGTGGAGTATTACTTCAAGGTGCCCGAAGACATCGCCGACCGCATGGTGATCGTGGTTGATCCGATGCTTGCGACGGGCAATTCGGCCGTGGCCGCCATCAATCGGCTGAAAGAATATGGCGTGACCACGGTGAAGCTCGTGTGTTTACTGGCCGCGCCCGAAGGCGTGCAGACGATGCTTGAACAGCACCCGGATGTGGTGATCACGTCGGCGTCGCTGGACGAAAAACTCAACGACCACGGCTATATCGTGCCCGGTCTGGGGGACGCGGGTGACCGAATTTTCGGGACGCGCTGAGATGTTACGGTCGGCTAACGCTATCGCTGGCGTTAGCGCCAGCAACGATTCCGTCGCCGCGCCGCGCCGCAAGGAACACATCCGCCACGCCGCCGAGGCTGACATTTTGCTCGCGGCCGAAGCGGTATTTGCGCGTGCCGGTTTTTCCGGCGCGACCATGGCCGAAATCGCCGAACAGGCAGGGCTGCCAAAAGCGAATCTGCATTATTATTTCCGCACCAAGGCAGCACTTTATCGCGCCGTGCTCGATCACACGCTAACGCTGTGGCTCGCTGAGACCAGCGGCATTCAGCGCGATGCACACCCGGCGACTGCGCTGGGCGATTACATCCGCGCCAAGATGCGGCTCACTGCCACACACCCAGCAGCTTCGCGCGTATTCGCCAATGAAATGCTCAACGGCGCGCCGCAAATCGGTGGCTATCTGCGCCGTGAACTCAAAACGTTGATCGACGAAAAATCGCTGGTGATCGAGCATTGGGCGTCGCTCGGTTTGATCGATAACATCGATGCGCGCCATTTGTTTTTTACCATTTGGGCGTCCACGCAAACCTATGCTGATTTCCAACCGCAAGTTTGCGCAGTGCTCGGCAAGGCAAAACTCACGCGCGCTGACTACGAGCGGGCGACAGATCAACTGGTGCGGTTGATTCTGAAAGGTTGCGGTATTGAAGACAAACTCTAGCACTGGTGCGCTTTTCATGGCATAAATGGCTGGTGAAGCGCGCCAAATGGCGATCTACATCTTTTTACATACTTGACATCGCCCGCCGCTTGGCGTAATGTTTGTACTGCGCCGATTTGACGATCAGCTTGCGGGCGCCGGGAAAAATCAACTCCCAATAAATACGGCTAAAGCGGCTATCGAGAATTTGCAGTTTCAAGAAGCCCGATTAGCGTGAAGCTGATCGGGCTTTTTTATTGGCCGTCATCCTCGCGAAGGCGGGGATCCAGTGTCTTGTGCGAACAGTCACTGGATTCCCGCCTACGCGGGAACGACGAGTATTGAAGACTGCTGACTCACTCTCATGATTGCTACCGCTCAGTTCGCGCACTTCTCCCAACCGCTGCCACTGGCCAGCGGTGCGACCCTGCGCGACTATGATCTCGCCTATGAAACCTACGGCACACTCAACGCCGATAAATCCAACGCGATCCTGATTTGTCACGCGCTCAACGCCTCGCATCACGTCGCAGGCACGTACGAGAACGAACCCGACAATCTCGGCTGGTGGGACAACATGGTCGGCCCCGGCAAACCGGTCGATACCAACACATTTTTCGTTATCGGCGTGAACAACTTGGGTTCCTGCTTCGGCTCGACCGGGCCGCTGTCGATCAATCCCGATACCGGCCGTGCGTATAGCGCCGACTTTCCCCTCGTGACAGTTGAAGACTGGGTCGATTCGCATGTTCGACTGATCGAACATTTGGGTGTCATTAAACTCGCCGCTGTGATGGGCGGCTCGCTCGGCGGCATGCAGGCCATGTGCTGGGCATATCGCTACCCGCACCGCGTCGCCAATGCGCTCGTGATCGCTGCCGCACCGAACCTGTCGGCACAAAACATCGCCTTCAACGAAGTCGCGCGGCAGGCAATCCTGACTGACCCGGATTTTCACGAGGGCCATTTCGCTGAACATCACATCGTGCCCAAACGCGGCCTCACGGTCGCTCGCATGATTGGTCACATCACTTACATTTCCGACGACCAGATGGAAGCCAAGTTCGGCCGCGATCTGCGTGCCGGGCTGAAATATTCGTTCGATTCGGAGTTCCAGATTGAATCCTATTTGCGCTATCAAGGCGAGAAATTCTCCGGTTACTACGATGCCAACACCTATTTGCGCGTCACCAAGGCCCTCGATTATTTTGATCCTGCACGCGAACACGGCGGCAATCTTGCCAAAGCGCTTAAACCGGCAACGGCAAATTTTCTGGTGATCTCGTTCACGACCGACTGGCGTTTTTCACCAGCGCGCTCGCGCGAGATCGTCAAGGCGTTGCTGACTGAAATGAAAAACGTCACCTACGCCGAGATCGAAGCGCCTCATGGACACGATGCGTTTTTACTTGATGATGCGCAGTATCTTGGTGTGGTGCGGGCGTTTCTCGCGAAAGCGGCGACATGATCACCCGCAAAGATTTCGAAGCGATCTCCAACTGGATCAAGCCTTCATCCTCGGTGCTGGATCTGGGTTGCGGCGACGGTGAATTGCTCGTCCACCTGAAAGAATCGCGCAACATCACCGGTTACGGCATTGAGAACGACGACGCAGGCATTCTCGCGTGCGTATCGAACGGCGTGAACGTCATTCAATCGAACCTTGAATCAGGGTTGAAGGAAGTGGGCGACGGCGCGTTTGATTACGTCATCCTCTCGCAAACCTTGCAGGCGATGAAGCGTACCGAAGCGGTCATCGACGAAATGCTCCGCGTCGGGACCGAGGCCATCGTCAGCTTTCCCAATTTCGGTTACTGGCAACACCGCTGGCAGCTTCTCAAGGGCCGCATGCCGGTTTCGGATGCGCTACCGTACGCGTGGCACAACACGCCCAATGTGCATATGTGCACGGTGGCCGATTTCGATGCGTTTTGCGCGCGCAAAAATTTGCGGGTGCTCAATCGGCTGGTAATGAATGGTGAGCGCGAGCAGACGTTGTTGCCGAATCTGATGGGGACGCTGGCGTTGTATCGGCTGGCGAAGTAGTCAGTCGAAAGCGCTGTATCATTATTTCTCTGTCTGGGATGGTGATATTGACAAGATGCAACAACGGACTTATTTCATGCATATCGGCACTCGATCTTTTTCTTTCGTTCTAGGTGCTCTGCTATTGGCGGCGAGCGCCATGGCATCCGCGTTTTCGGCGACGCCGCCTGATAGAAACGTGTTCTCAATCGTCGTTTCTCCGCGCACGTTTACGCCGGGAACGCCGCGCATTATTTCCATTTTCGGCGCCACCACAAGCGGGCCGGTAACGATTGACGAGTCGGCGCTTGCAACGACTGGCACACTGATATTGCGCGTAACGCCCGAATTTGTTGGGCGCACACTGGAGCCGATGGTCGTAACCTACACGCCACGAAGCATCGGCACCCTGCGGGTGACCCTCAACTTGCCCGACGGCAGCGCCGCTGAGGCGTCAATTGAGAGCATAGCGGCGGGGGGGCGCTCGACGGTCAATCTGGACGGGATGTGGTTTGATCCGACATCAAACGGATCGGGGATTTCATTTCATCACTCGACTGCTACCGATGGCGTTTTTGGTACCTGGTTTATGTATGGACGATCACTCACGTTCGTTCCGCGCTGGTATTCGCTGCAAAATATGCAGTAGATACAGAACGGGAACGTGTTGATCGGCCTTGCGTACGAGGCAACGGCATTGGAGCTTGCATCGTGTGTCAAGGGCGATGATTGTCCGCGGCCTGCTGCCTTTAGGCCGGCGGGTTCAGTTGCCGTTACGGTTATTGACAGGGACAACTTGCGTATCGAGGCATTTGATCAATATGGCCGTCGCGCATTTGGTTCGTTGGTCAAACGGCTGTCGTAGATATCGCCATGAAAATTCATCTCGCACCCACTTATTTGTCCCGACTTGCGACGCTAAGTGTGTTTTTCCTGACCCTTATTTTCTGTACCTTTACGTTGCCCGGTTACGCGAACGACCCGCAGAATTCGAGTCAGGCGGCAGTATCTGCAGCCCTTGGCCCTTCAAACGAATCCCAGTTATTTTTAGCGGTACATCCGGCTATCGGCAAGCCGAATCAGCCTAGAACCGTTTTTTTTGCAATTTGGCGCCCCCGGCTGCTCCGGTTACGAAATCTCGTTCGACACCTCCTTAATGGAATCCCAAAACCTGATAGTTATACGCACGCGGAGTTTATCCGGCATCTGTCCGTTGCAACCTCCTCCACGTCTGGCACGCTTTGATTTGGAGTTTATGCCGACCAAGGTGGGGACGCTCACTCTGCGCTGGGACAAGGGCGGTCCAGATGTCACGATTCAAAGTGTAGCCGACAGCGTTGCTTCGAAATTCGACATCAACGGCATGTGGTTCGATGCTGCAACCAATGGATCCGGCATCGCCATGCACCACCGCCGCACCACTACCGACGCCGCGTTCGGTACTTGGTTTCTCTTCAATAACAATGGTGAGTCGCGCTGGTATACCCTGCAATCGGCAAACTGGCAGCAGGATGGTAATGTCCTTGAAGGGCTGCTGATTCAAGTCATCGGCAGATGTCCCACAGACGGCTTGGCCGCTTGCCCGGCATTGGGAACCATTGCCTTTGGGCCGCCTCCGGCCACCGCTTACAGCGTAATACCCGCGTTCGCCCGCATCACCTTCCAATCGTCGACCCGCGCCCGGGCTGAGGTCTTGAGCCTTGGCGGCACAGTTTTATTCACCTCCGAGCTAACGAAGCTAGCGTTTTGACCCGTCTGTGGTCGCGGCAAGCCGCAATGCACTTGCCTCGCACGCCTCTTTCAATGGCTCATCAAGCGCATCGAGCATCGCGGCTTGCCGCCAGAACGCCAGCGCCCATTCTCGCGCATCGGCCTGTTCTCGCACGTACGCTGGAATCGCGACCGTGCTCACCACAGGCAACACATTGAGCTCGCCAGTATTCACGCTGGGACGCCACATCATCGGCAACATGTCGTACACCGGGGCCAATGTCAGTGTGGGCTTCTGTACATCGTCAACGAAGAACGACAGATTGCCGAAATGCATATCGCTGTTGCCTATGAATTGGCCGAACGCATAAATTCGCGCGACGGCACTCAACTCGGCTGATGTGATGAGCTTCTTGGCGGCGAGGGTTTCGCCGGTGTGAATCCAATTGCGGCGTGGAGCATTCACAAATTCGCTGTGCAGTGCGTCGATGGCGACGACGTGACGTTTGCCTTTCAGACCAATGCGATCAAAGCGCTGCGACTCCAGATAGGTGCGGACCGCGCTTTCGACGATGCGAGTTTGGGCGGCCTCAATGCCGTGTGCGCTTAAAATCGTGTGCGCGAGACGCTCCAGATGCTGCAGCGCGCGCCACCGTTTGCCGAAGGGCGTGTCGCGAGGCGGTGTGAACTTGACGATGAGATGGTGATGAGCGGCGCGCTCAGAAAACTCAGTCAGGAATTTGGGCTGCTCTCCGCCTGCGCTGGAGCCCGCTGGCAGCGTGTTGCCAACAGCTGCCGCTAACTTGTCGTAATGCAAAGCGCGCGCGCTAATTTCAACCGGCGTTTCCAGAAGCTGTCGCCCCGTGATCTCACCAAGCCCCAATGCTCCCGGCGGATCTGCGGCGTGATTGGCGGCAATATAAAGCGCCTGCTCTGTGGTCCATGTCTCGGGATCGTTTGGAAAATCGGGCCGCAGTTGCAAATATTGCCGACCCAGAAAACCTTGCGGACGAAGCGGCTGCAGGAACCACGGCAGTTCGCCCGGCGCGCTAATCCATTGCCGCCCTGACTTGGCGCGCACAACGATTTGGCGATTGTGCAGCTGCGTCAACGTGCCGAATTCGCTGATTCTGCCGACCTCATCCGTGAAGTGAAGGGATTGGTCTGCTGGTAAACCGAGAATGTCTTTTGTGAGCGCGTATCTTGTGCTGCGCGCGGCACCTAGCTTACAGACCCTGTCACCAAGCTGGGCAATCGCAAGTGAAATACTCGGTTGGCTTTTGCCGGTCGCCGATTGAAGTTCTGGTGCGCTTAACGATGCGTTTGCCGACAACAGCGCGGCAATCTGGCTAGCGAGCGGGGATGGAGTTTGATTAATCATTAATAGATGCCTATCTAATAAGTATCTTTAAATTAATGGGTTAAGTCAAATTTATGATGCGTTTAATAATAAATACTTACCTGCCTGCGATTATGCGACGCTCTCCTCCAACTTCTGCTGCACCTCAAACCACTTCCATTCCACATCTGCCAGCAAGGTGACGACTTCCCCCTGCCTCTTCAACATTTCCTGCAAGCGCGGTTTACTCTCCTCGGCATACGCTTCTGCCGTGGCGAGCCATTGCACGATGTTGTCGCGCTCTGCCGTGAGGGTTTTCATTTCCGTTTCCAGCTTGGCCAGTTTTTGCTCAAGCGGCTTCCTTGCATTGGCCACACTCTGACGCGACGCCGCTTGCTGGCGCTTCTGGTCCTTGCGATCGGCGGGCAGCACCTCTACTTTAGGCTTTGCAACAACCTCCAGCACTGGCGCGGCAACTGGCGCACTTTTGGCCTGTGAGCCTCGCCGTTGCTGGGCCTGCTGTTTTTTTACATACTCCTTGGCCCACTGCTTGTAGTCATCCAGATCGCCATCGAATTCGGCGACGGTGCCATCTGCAACAAGCCACAGTTGATCGGTGGTCGCTTTCAATAAATGCCGGTCATGCGCCACCACCACGAGCGTGCCGTCAAATTCCTGCAAGGCTTCCGCGACGGCTTCACGCATTTCGATATCGAGGTGATTGGTCGGCTCATCGAGCAACAAAAGGTTCGGTTTTTGCCAGACGATCAGTGCGAGTGCAAGCCGAGCCTTCTCCCCACCCGAAAACGGCGCAATGCTGGCGTCAGCCTGCTGGCCGCGGAAATCAAAGCCGCCGAGAAAATTGCGGAATTCTTGCTCACGCGTACCGGGATCGAGCCGCTTCATGTGCTGCAAAGGTGATTCCTGCGTGCGCAGTTGTTCGACCTGATGCTGCGCGAAGTAACCGATCTTGAGTCCCTGCCCCTCATAACGCCCGCCGCTCTGCAACGCCAGCGTACCGGCCAATGATTTCACCAGCGTGGACTTACCGGCGCCATTGGGGCCGAGCAAACCGATCTTGTCGCCGTAAAACAAACGCCACTCCACGTTTGGCAGGATGGTTTTGCTCTCGTAGCCGAGCTTTGCTTCTTTCAAATGGATCAACTGGCGCGGCTTGGCGTCGGGCTCGCGAAACGAAAACTCGAACGGTGAATCGATATGGGCAGCGGCGATCAATTCCATCCGTTCCAGCGTCTTGACGCGACTCTGCGCCTGCTTGGCTTTGGTCGCCTTGGCTTTAAACCGGTCGATAAACGAGTGGAGGTGCGCGATCTGCTTTTGCTGTTTGGCGAATGCCGACGATTGCAGCGCAAACTGCGCCGCGCGTGCACGTTCGAACGCCGAATAATTGCCGGTGTACTCGTTGAGTTTTTTGTTGTCCAGATGCACGACAATTTTCACCACGTTATCGAGAAAATCCCGGTCGTGGGTAATGAGCAGCAGCGTGCCCGTATAGCTTTCCAGCCAGTCTTCGAGCCACATCACGGCATCGAGGTCCAAGTGGTTAGTTGGTTCATCGAGCAGCAGCAAATCGGAACGACACATCAGCGCCTGGGCAAGATTCAGGCGCATTCTCCAGCCGCCGGAAAATGTGGCAACCGGCTGTTCCTGCCGCTCTGCGTTGAAGCCCAGGCCGGACAACAATGCTGCAGCACGCGATTTAGCGGCGTAGCCGCCGATATGATCGTAATGCACGTGCAGGTCTGCAATGATTTCGCCGGCAACGTGATTGGTTTCCGCGTCCAGCAATTCTTTTTCGACTGTGCGCAGTTCCACGTCACCGTCCATCGCGTAATCGAGTGCGGTACGGTGTGATTGCGGCGTCTCTTGCGCGACATGCGCAATTACCCATTTTTCCGGAACGTAAACGTCGCCAGCGTCCTGATGCATCTTGCCGCGCAACAGCGCAAACAGTGTGGATTTGCCACAACCGTTCGGCCCGACGAGCCCGACTTTATGGCCCGGGAAGACGGTCAGGTTGGCGTTTTCAATGAGGCGTTTGGCACCTCGCGCGAGGGTGAGGCTGGTTATTCTTAACAATGAAAGGTCTTATAGAAGTCAGGGTGTTGATTAAAGCTCAAACGCATAATCGATGGACAACGGCGCGTGGTCGCTAAAGCGCTCGTCCTTGTAGATGCGCGCGTATTCGGCCGTGGCGGCGATTGAGGGTGTGCAGATGTGATAGTCGATACGCCAACCCACGTTCTTGTTCCAGGCATCGCCGCGATTGGACCACCAGGTGTATTGATCGGGCAGCGGTATGAGGCGACGGAACACATCGACGTAGCCCACTTCATCGAATAGTTTCGTCAACCATTCGCGTTCTTCCGGCAGGAAACCAGAGTTCTTCTTGTTGCCACGCCAGTTCTTGAGGTCAATTTCCTTGTGCGCAATATTCCAGTCGCCGACGATGATGACTTCACGCCCGCCATTTTTCAGCTTCTGCAAATAAGGCATGAAAGCTTCCAGAAAACGAAATTTTTTCGCTTGCGCCGCCTCGGACACCGAGCCCGATGGCAAATACAGCGAGATCACGGAGAGATTGCCAAAGTCCGCTTGCAGGTAGCGGCCCTCGGCATCAATCCAGTCGATACCAGTACCCACGATGACCTTGTCGGGTTCTCGTTTGCAATACATCGCCACACCGGCATAGCCTTTTTTCTCGGCGGGGTGATAAAAGGCGTGCCAGCTTTTCCAGGGCTTGGCGTCCTCCGGAATATCGCTTTCAAGCGCTTTAATCTCCTGAAGGCAGACGACATCCGCCTTCTGGCGCTTCAGCCACGTAAACATGCCTTTGCTCGTGGCCGAGCGAATGCCGTTGCAATTGACGGAAATTATGCGCATGAGTGTTGAGTTTCAGCCGGGAAACCGCGATTATGCGGGATTCCAGCGTCGCCCTTCAAACTGATGACCTCCAATACTGATTTCCGCCACCGATTTGTTGAATTCGCGATCAAACAAAACGCGCTGTGTTTTGGCGAATTTAAAACCAAAGCAGGACGGCACTCGCCGTACTTTTTTAATTCGGGCCTGTTCAGCGACGGTGCCGCGCTGGCGGGACTGACGCGTTTTTATGCTGAAGCTGCGATGGCCTCGGGCATTCAATTCGACATGTTGTTTGGGCCGGCATACAAAGGCATCACGCTCGCCGCCGGGATGGCGATTGCGCTGGCAGACATGGGCCGTAACGTGCCGTTTGCGTTCAATCGCAAAGAGGCCAAGGATCACGGCGAAGGCGGCCTCATTGTCGGTGCGCCCTTGAACGGGCGCGTGCTGATCATTGATGATGTCATTTCTGACGGCGCTTCCAAGCGCGAGTCAGTGGAAATGATTCGCGCGGCCGGTGCCACGCCAGCGGGCGTCCTGATCGCGCTGGATCGGCAGGAAATCGGTGCGGTTGTTGGCAGCACCACTTCTGCGGCGCAGGGATTCAGCCAAAACGCCGGCGTGCCCGTTATTGCTGTGGCGACTCTCGCCGATATCGTCAACTATCTACAGCAACAATCCGGGGAACAAGATAAACTAAAAAAAATCGAACTATATCGACAGCAATACGGTGCCAAACCATGAACATCAAGCGCATGAAATTTTTGCTCTCCCCGTTTATCGCCTTTGCTCTTTTATTGGCCGCTTCCGGCAACGCGCATGCATTGTTCAAATGTACGGATGAAAAAGGCGTGACTCACTACGGCGACATCATGCCACCCCAGTGTGCCAAGAAACCAGTCGTAGAAATGAGCAAGCAAGGCAATGTCGTGCGCAAGTACGAAGCGCCACTAACGCCCGAGCAACTTAAGGCGAATGACGACGAGCGGATTCGCAACAAGGAAAAAACGGATCGGATGGCGTTACAAAAAATGCGCGACAACGCGTTGGTGTCGACCTATGGTGCTGAGCGTGAGTTTGATATTGCGCGGGACAAAGATATTGCAAGCCTGGATTCACGCCGTCAAACATTAACCGTGCGGACAGTGAGTGTCGATAAAAATTTGACCAAGCTGAACAATGACATGGAGTTTTATCAGACGGGCAAAAGTAAAACCACGAAAGCCAACGAAGCACCGGCGCAGTTGGTGCAGGATCAGCGGCGGGCGGCGAACGAGGCAACGGCCATTCGCGCCGAGATCCAAAAAATCGAGGCTAGTAAAGAAGAAATTCGCAATCGTTACGAAACTGAGAAAGCACGCTGGAAGCGCCTCAAGGCGGGCATGCCGGCGGGAACGCTGTTGAACGAGCAGGGTAACGTCGCAGAGACTCCTGAATTGCGCAGCCAGATCGTTGGCCAATCACAAGTGATCGCTGGACGTCCGCGTGGCATCGCCACGTGCGAGGGTAAGGTCTACGAATGCACGCTGGGCATCATCTATTACTGCAAGGGGCCAAATGTTGGTGGTCCCGGCGTCAACCAGAAAGCGGTTAAATGCGTCGAGGACCGCCGCTGACGGTCAAATTCGGCGCAGGCATGAAACGCGCCCTCGGGCGCGTTTGCAATTGGGAATTTCATGTACATACCAAATCATTTCAATGAAGCCGATCAGGCGCGCATCACCACGCTGATCCATGACTTCGGATTCGCCACCTTGATTTCCACGACGACCGATGGCGCGTTGGTGACGCACGCACCAGTCCAGCTCGATAGCGATCGACGGGTGCTCATTGGCCACATGGCGCGCGCCAACCCGCATTCGGCTGCACTGCAAAATGGTACGTCGCTGCTGGCGATTTTCCACGGGCCGCACAGCTATATTTCACCCACATGGTATGCAGATGAAAACCCACGGGTGCTGAATGTGCCCACGTGGAATTACGTCGCTGTCCATGTGACAGGAGCGGTGACCTTAATCGATGACGCGTCAGCGAAATGGAAAATCGTTCGTGATCTGGCCGTGCAATATGAGGCAGGCAGCGCTACGCCCTGGGATTCAAGAGGACTTGACGCGCATATGGACAAGCTGGGCGCAATTGTCGGGTTTGAAGTAATGATTACAAAAATCGAAGCGAAGTTAAAGCTCTCGCAAAATCGCTCGGTAGCGGATCGACAGAATGTGATCGCCAGATTGACTGCCAGCGATTCATCTGAAGTGCGGGCGACAGGTTTGATGATGCAGGAAAATTTGACACGCAGGTGAAGTAAGCGGAGGCTCGCAGCATCGCAATCTACAACCCGCCTGAACCAACCGGTTGGTCGCCTCAGTACTTCGTTCCCGACACTTCCAATTCCACCCGACGGTCTGGCTGCAGACAAGCGATCAGCACTTTGGTGGGACGTTGGCCCTTGCATTCATCGGGCTTCGTGAGTGGCTGCGATTCGCCCGCGCCGGTAGCGGTGATCCTGGCGGCTGGAATTGCTGCCGGGCCACTCAGATAATTCTTGACTGCGTCGGCGCGACGTGTCGACAGCCCAATGTTGTAGGCTTCTGTGCCTAAGCGATCTGTGTGTCCCGTGACGGTGATCAAGTCATAGGTAGTACCACGGAGATCGGCAACAAACTTGTCAAGACGCTGTTTGCCTTCATTCTTCATGGTCGCCTGATCGAAGTCGAAAAGCGCATCTGCAGACAGTTTTACTTTAATCGGCTGAGGTGGTGGAACGCGCGCGGGAGGGGTGGCAGGTGCGGCGGCAGGTGCTGCAACAACCGGCGCGGGTGCCACCGCAGGAGCAGCGGGCTCGGGAGCCGTGGCACGCGCGACATACGTCGGTGTTGGCCGATGTGTGCCAAACCGATAAATCAAACCAAGCGAGACAAGATCAATATCACCGCGGTTGCCGACGGCATCGTTGACACGATAGCGTTCCACCTCTGCACGCACACCGAGAGAATCGGTGAACGCGTACTGAAGTCCCAGACCGACTTTAGCGTTTGAATCGCGCACGCGCGGGTTGGGGTTCAGCACTCGCACCAATCCGGTACCGGTGAACGTGTCTTCAGTTTTTGCCCGCGTTAGGCCAATGCGGCCAAATGCAGAAAATTTTTCACTGATGGGCAACATGCCGACCAAGTCGAGATTTATCCCTTTGACTTTGATAGTACCGGTCAATGTTCCCAACGGTATCGTGGTCGCCGTAAAACCGAATTTGCCAAGATCAAAAAATCCGCCTTCAAGCGCAAAATTTTTGTTGATCTGGTAGCCACCAAAAAACTTATATCCGGTATCGCGCTCATCGTTCGTAATCGATGCCGACGAAAATCCGCCGCCCAAGAGGCCGCTGATGATCTTCACGTCGTCTATTTTTGCTCTCGATTGGCCAAGGTTGATGCCGCCATACCAGCCTGATGGTTCAGCAAGTGCATCAGTGAATGGACTGGCGATGATGGCGACAGTGAATGCCACCAGCTTTAGCGCGCCTGAGGGTTTAGTTTGTTTCATGTTGTTCTCCGGGAGGATCTATGTCGCTGGCGGCTGCACGAATGCAAAATGTTTGTGAGCGTGTTGTCTCGACGAGGTCTGCCATTAAGGTGCTGGCACGTTGATGACCGTGTTCACCATCGTGACCGAGGCACCCAGAGACAGTGCCCTGCCATTTAGCGTCGTGATTGTCACGTTGCCAGCAGTCGAGATCGCGATGCCGCTTTGAGCAATGATGGTGCCGACCATGGTACCGCCGCCACCTGCGTTGATTGTCGCTGCACTACCTACCTGCCAAAAAACGTTCTTGGCCTGTGCGCCGTTCACGAGAATGACACTCTGGGGGAATGCAGCCCCGGGGCCACCCACGGTGAGCGTGGTTGCCATCTGGAATATCCAGACTGCATTGGCGTTACCTTGTGCGTCGAGGGTCAAATTTCCGCCCTGAATCCTGAATGAACCTGACGCTGCGGTATACACGCCCGGTGCCAGCACGAGGCTACCCAAATTTCCTGCGCCAGGATCGGGACCTCCTGATCGCGCCACCAGCGCGTTATACGCCGCCAGTGCATCCGCACGAGCCTGGGTTGCGATTGCAAATGTCGTCGCCGTACCTTCAGAAGGACACGCCACAGTTGGTGGTGGCGCTGCGGTGTAGATTTTTCCATTGACGGTGCCGATGTTGAGAGGAGTTTCTGTGTACGTGCATCCCGGACCCGCATCGTGAAATCCGGTTACTGCGGTCGAAACAGCAGTAGTGCCGATGTCACCGTTCACCACGGTGAGGATGCCCTGATTGGTCACGCCGGCGGAGCCCCCGAAGGTGCCGAACGATGAAGCCGATCCAAGAGGAATCGTCGGCTGATTGGCCGCTGGCAGACAAGCGCCAGTGGCGGGGCCGACAGTAAACGTCCAGCTGACATCAGCCGCCATAACATTTGCCGGAACGACCAGATCTTTAACGCCCACTGCGCCGCCTTTGATCGTGGCGGTATAGGTCACACCCGTGGTGAGCGGGTTCATCGGGGTGAAGGTCGCAATCCGACCTGAAAAGACATCGAGAATCACTGATGAAGCGGTGACGGGTGTAAAGGCGGGTCCAGGCCCGGTCACGGTAAAGGTTCCCGTGCTGACCGTAGCCGGATCCATTCGCGTTCCCGAGGGCACGCTGAAGGTCGCGTTGATGCTCGCAGCGGGACATACCCCCGTCGCAGCGGCAGTGGGATTGGTGGAAAGTATCGACACATTTGCAGGTGCAATCGGACCGGCGGTAACGAAAGTCCAGACGTAGTTGCTGGCCGCAGGCAGTGGTGCTTGATTGCCTGCCAGTGCATTACCGGCAAGGTCTGTGCCCGCAGCGGTAATAGTGACGGTGTAAGTGGTGCCTGCGACAAGCGGACCAGATGGCATAAAGGTCGCTGTTCTGGAGCCAACGGCATAGCTCACGGTGCCTGCAGGATTTACGCAAGGTGCCGGGCATGTCAGGGTAAAGCTGGTTGCGTTGATCGAGGCCGGGGCCATATCTTCACTGAACGCTGCTGTGATTGCCGTGTTGGTTGGAACAAAGTTGGTTGGTCCGGCAATGGTGGTGGCAGGAACCGTAAAGGTCACCCTTGGCCGCGTGGTGTCAGGTACCAAACCTGTGGTGAAGACCCAAACAAAATTAGTTGCCAGCGGCGTGCCGATCGTGTCGGTGGCGCTGGTCGTAATCGTAGCCGTACACGTGGTGCTTGCGGGAAGATTGGTGGTCGGCGTGAAGTTCGCGGCGCGACTGGATGCAACATAAGCGACTGTGCCGGTAATGTTCGTTCCCTGCGGGCAAGTCACCGTAAAACTTGACGCGTTGATCGTAGCGGGGTTCATGTCTTTGCTGAAGGCCGCAGTAATAATGGTGCCATTGACCGGCACACCCGTGGCGCCGTTGACCGGTGCAACCGCAGTCACGGTGGGCACGAGGACGGCAATGCCGCCTGAGCCGAGCACGGGATCTCGTCCTTCGTCTCCGCCGCCACATCCGGCAATCAATGCACTCACGAGCAGCGCCGTGAACCACGGCAGGAATCTGGAATAGCGCTTGAAATTGTGCATTGGCTGCCTTCGTAATCTGTTGGAAAAAACTAACTGCATTGATGGCTGATCCCACCGCACCTTGTCGGCGCGGGATGGGCAATCATGTTCCTCACACAAGATCAGCGCCGGCTACCGGCGCTGATCTTGTAGATTCTTACTGGCGTGGTTCGCCATTGCGATTAACCGCAATGGTGTTTCCTGGTGCCTGGCTCATCTGGATGCGATGCTCTCTGCCGCGATAGTCGTATGTCACGTCCCAGTAGGCGGGTGTCGTGCTTTCGACTGTCCTGCAGCGCTGCACGTCTTTGTCGTAGGTCGATCCGCTACCACTACGGCCGGCGTTCCCACCAATCAACGCACCTGCAACTGCACCACCAGCAGTGGCGACATCTTTGCCGCGTCCGCCGCCGACTTGATGGCCGAGCACACCGCCAAGGAGTGCGCCAACCACTGCACCGCCCACGTTGGTGTCGCCACGCCGCTCTTCAACCACCTGCTGACGCTCGACCCAGCAACGCTGTTCAGGTGGGCCGACGACTGCACGCGCGGATGTGACGGGTGCTTCATACACACGCTCGTTGGCGCGACGACGATATTCATACGTCGGTTCTGGCAGCGGCGCTGGTGCTTCATTGTAGTAACTTGTCTGTTGATTCACCGGACGCACGGATGAAATCCGGTCGTTCATGCCTAATCCGCTGATCGATGCGTAGCTGCCCTGACGCACGACTACGCAAGTGCCCCCAAAGCGTGCGTCCGTGCAAACTTCCCAGCGACCGCGATCAACAACAACCGATGATGCGCGGTCATTGAATCCTTGCTGCGCAAAGTCTGTAACCTGTCTGTCGGTTGTAAGTGCACGTCCGCGGAAGTCGTCGTGCTCGTAGAAGGTAATTTGTGCTACAGCCTGCGTGGCTAACAGAATGCTGGTCGCGCCGAGCGCGGCTTTTAGTTTCCAGTTCATAAATAATCCTTTAGGTGGTTGCCTGTCGCGCGTAAATGCGCCGATGGAATTCAAATCCCGATGTGTTTCCAACCCTCACACCTTATGCGGCATTTCGCATCTCAAACATCGGCGGAGGCCTACACTGTTGTGGGACATTTGCGTATCCGGCTGTAGGCGCAAGCCGACACCCTTATTTATCGGTCAGGCCTTCCGACTGGTCCGCCACGCAATGCGCGGCGCAATTTCTACCGTTTCAATGATTTTCTGGCGATGAACGAGAAAAATCTGTGCGCCGACGTACCTGATGCGGCTGGCACAACTTGAACATACGCAGCCAATACCGGTGCGCTTTTCAGCGCATTATCGCGCTGTGATACCCGTCCATGCTTGTTCTCTGTTTTCACTTTGGGTTTAATGCGTAATGTCGAGCGCTTGTCACCGCATGGCAATGTGGGCTGATTTTTGGCGCGGCTGGAGATCAGCATCCGGAGCGTCAGAACCAAAACAAACCGATTGTTCATCAGGCAACTGCCTGTGCGCACGGTATAAGGCAGCATCCAACTCACCACCGTTACGGCGCGCGTTGTCAGGGTCGTGTACCAAAGTTTGCACTGAAGGCGTGATGTTGCCTTTATAGTTGACGCGCGCTGCGGTTCTCGCACGCATCTGCGCTGACTTGGCCTCGGCTTGACAACCCGTTTTTTCCGCGCCGACGAGAATCTCACACTTGGTGCGGGCGGTTCGATGTTCATCCGCAGCACGCTTGAGCGCGATGCCGAATTCGACGATGGCGGTGCGCCTGACCGGTTCAGCATTATTGGCAGTGGGAGTCGTGGACGTTGCAATGATCGTGGCAATGGCATAAATGCCCGCGATGGCAGAGACTGCACTCAATACGCTCGCAATTAATGATGACATACACACTGCCCTTTCCTTTGCATTTTGGCCGACCCGATTGAACAGGCGACAAGGCAAGATTAGTTGAGAGTCGGCATGCAATCTGTGCGTTGGCATACATAACGCGTCAGGACTGCACGGAGTCGATCTTGCAGCCACAACCACCCAATGTGCGTTAACAGACAGACCAGCTTACGCGCGGCGAAATATCATTTCAAAAGTAAGCCGTTCCCCGAATGCGCAAATTGATAACAACAACATATGTGCGATTCCGGGCGCAATTCCATTTTCGTGAGGAGCAACGCGTGGCATCTCCAAAATCCATACAGATTATTTTGGCCCGGCAACTGGCCAGCAGTCTCGCCATGCCCATTCTCATCGTGGACACCGAAGGAACGCTCATTTTCTACAACGAGCCGGCCGAAGTGATTCTGGGGCAATTGTTTGATCACACCGGAGAGATGCCCGCAGACGAATGGACCGCCCTGTTCGCAGTCGCGGATGAGGCGCGCAATGCGATTGCACAGGAAGACCGCCCAATGATGATGGCGCTTTCCGAGCGCAGGCCGATCTCCAGAACAGTATGGATGCGCTGTGGAGAACGGGAGTGGCGACACATCAATATCACCGTATTTCCGCTCATCGGCGAGGGCGGTCAGTTCTTTGGCGCGCAGATGATTTTTTGGGAAGTCTGAGATGCAGGTAACGCTGTGGGGCACGCGCGGCTCGCTGGCGACGCCCGGACCTGAAACAACCCGTTACGGTGGCAACACATCGTGCGTGGGTGTGCTTGGACGCGCGGGCACGATACTGGTGCTGGATGCGGGAACCGGCATACGCCGCCTCGCGAAAACGATTCCCGAATCTGTGCGCCGCGTGGATGTGTTGCTCACGCACCTGCACATGGACCATATTCAGGGATTGGGATTTTTTACGCCGCTGTATCGGCCTGATGTCGAAGTACATATTTGGGGGCCCGCCAGTTCCACACAGAATCTGCAAGCCCGCTTAAAGCGCTATCTGTCGCCGCCTTTGTTTCCGGTGCGCCTGAATGAGTTGCCATGCAAATTGATATTTCATGGCGTGCCGCGCGGCGACGCCGACATCGGCGAATTTCGCGTTTCATCTGCGCTGGTGTGTCATCCAGGGCCGACGGTCGGTTATCGCATCCTGTCCCCAGAAGGACGGGTGCTCACGTACTTGCCTGATCACGAACCTGCACTCGGCGTGCTTCGATTTCCGACGCTCCCACGCGACTGGACTTCGGGCGCAACGCTGGCCACAGAGGCGGATCTGTTGATTCACGACAGCCAATACAGTGCGGCTGAATATCCCTGCCACTGTGGTTGGGGACACAGCTCGATCAATCAAACGCTGGATTTTGGAACACTCACCGGAGTGAAACAGCTCGTGCCGTTCCACCACGATCCCGATCACACCGACAGCGACCTCGACCGGTTGATGATGGAGGCCATTGAAGAAACGAAACCTGACTATCAAGTCACTCCCGGCATGGAGGGCGCGACATTCGATCTGTAAATATCGGTGTGCGACCTCCCCGCTGCCGCACGAAAACTGAATTTTCACCTTATGTGCGTTAGCGCACGGAACGGGACATCGTTAGCGGTGATGATGGGTATGACGGTCAGTGTTTACGCGGCTGAATCGAATTCTTGTCCGGATGTCTGAACGCAACTACAGTTTTTTTGCGGCATGAGCAAAAAGGTCGGTGTGTCAACAATAACTCCTGATTCCGTCGCGCCGATTACCGCTGCCACCACTGCCGCCATTGCGGCCACTACCGACACGGTTGATGGCATCACCGAGGTCCGACGTCAGGAGGCCCTGCTCAAAACCGGGGCTCTGCAAAATGCGATTCTCAATAGTGCCAATTTTTCGAGCATCGCCACCGACGAAAAAGGCATCATTCAACTATTCAATATCGGCGCTGAGCGCATGCTCGGCTACAAGGCTGCCGATGTCCTGAACAAAATTACCCCGGCCGATATTTCCGATCCGCAGGAAGTGATCGCGCGCGCCAAAGCGCTCAGCCTTGAGCTTGCCACCCCGATTACGCCAGGGTTCGAGGCGTTGGCATATAAGGCCTCGCGCGGGATCGAGGACATCTACGAATTAACCTATTTCCGCAAAGACGGCAGCCGCTTTCCGGCCATCGTATCGGTCACCGCGCTGCGCGACGATCAGGACACCATCATTGGCTATTTGTTGATCGGCACTGACAATACCGCCAGAAAACAGGCTGAAGAAGCACTGCTCAAGGCCGGGGCGTTGCAGAGTGCCATTTTCAACAGTGCCAATTTCTCCAGCATCGCCACCGATGCCAGCGGCGTCATCCAGATATTTAACGTCGGTGCCGAGCGCATGCTGGGCTATGCTGCTGCCGATGTGATGAACAAGATCACCCCGGCTGACATTTCCGATCCGCAAGAAGTCATCGCGCGCGCCAAGGCCTTGAGCATCGAGCTTTCGACACCGATTACACCCGGCTTTGAAGCTCTGGTGTTCAAGGCCTCACGCGGGATCGAGGACATCTACGAATTAACCTATTTCCGAAAAGACGGCAGCCGCTTTCCGGCCATTGTATCGGTCACCGCGCTGCGCGACGATCAGGACACCATCATTGGCTATTTGTTGATCGGCACCGACAATACGGCGAGAAAACAGGTCGAGGCTGAACAGAAAAAACTGGATCAGCGCCTGCGTGACCAGCAGTTTTATACGCGCTCGCTCATCGAATCCAATATCGACGCGCTAATGACGACCGATCCATCCGGCATCATCACCGACGTCAATAAGCAGATGGAAGCACTCACCGGCTGCACCCGCGACGAGTTGATCGGCGCACCGTTCAAGAACTACTTCACCGATCCGGATCGGGCTGAGGCGGGTATCAAACGGGTGTTGAGCGAAAAGAAAGTCACCAACTACGAACTCACCGCGCGCGCGCGCGACGGGAAAGAAACCGTGGTCTCCTACAACGCGACCACCTTCTATGATCGCGAGCGCACGCTACAGGGCGTGTTCGCTGCCGCGCGCGATGTCACAGAGAGGAAGCTGCTCGATCAGGCGCTACAGGAAACAAACGTCGAGCTTGAAAGCGCCAAGGTGTTGGCTGAGAAAGCCAATCTCGCCAAATCAGATTTCCTTTCAAGCATGAGCCATGAATTGCGCTCTCCGCTGAACGCCATCCTCGGCTTCGCACAATTGATGGACTCCGATTCGCCGCCTGCGACGGCATCGCAAAAAGCCAGCATTGACCAAATTCTGCATGCCGGATGGTATCTGCTGGAACTCATCAACGAGATTCTCGATCTTGCCGCCATTGAGTCCGGAAAACTGTCGCTATCGGAAGAGCCGGTGTCGCTGGCCGAATTGATGTTGGAGTGTGAGGCCATGATCGAACCGCAGGCGCAAAAGCGTGGCATCAAACTGACTTTCCCCAAATTTGATGTCGCTTACG
>JAYURJ010000019.1:0-6443 GCA_043756275.1 Betaproteobacteria bacterium
TAGCGTGAACGATACGATGATGAGCACCCGCGTCACGTGGGACGCGGTGACCAGCGCGACACCGAGTTGAAGCGTGCGTGCGGTGATCGACATTTCAGCGATGCCGCCGGGCGCAGTTGCCAAAATCATGCTCGGCACAAAAATGCCCGCTGTTCTCCCCAATCCCCACGCCATGCCAGCCGATAGCAGCATCATCAGCACAATACAGAGCACGATGACACCAACGAAACGTGGCGCGTCACTTAAAAACTGCCGAGAAAAACGGCTACCAAGCGCGCACCCCAGCAGCACCTGCCCGCAATTGGTGAGTAGCCCCGACATCGACGAAAACTCCATGCCCGAAGCCGTGGCAAGAATGGTCGCGATCAACGGCCCCATCATCCACGGGTTGGGAAACCGGATCAGCGATAGTGCCACGCCGCCTGCGCAGGCGATGCCGAAAAGCGACACCAATCCGGTCCATGAAAACGCAATCACCACGGGGCGGTAGATATCGCCGCCATGCACATCGGCTAAGGTCAGCAACACCGGGATGGTGCACACCACCAGCAAAATGCGCAGCGAATGCGCCACAGCGACCTTGTCCGCCGCTGCGCCGAAACGTTCGCCAAGATGGGCCATCTCGGTCGCGCCACCGGGCACGCTGGCAAAGAAAGCGGTGGCATGATCGACGCGGGTGAAGCGTGCCAATACCCGACCAGCCGCAGTGCCGATCAGGATCGCGCCGAACGCGGCCACCACCAATACCTCGGCGTTGCCCCACACTTCCCTCGCCACGGCGGGTGTGAAATAAAGCCCAAGTGTGACGGCGATGAGCAGTTGTCCCAGTTCCCGCCCCAGTGGCGGTGCGGCCAGACGGGCACCACTGAAATTGCAAATCGCCATTGCCACCAGCGGGCCAATCATCCACGGCAGCGGCGTTTTCAGCCAGGCGCAAAGCGCGCCGCCGAATGTGGAGACAAAAAGTCCCAAGATGATGTTGCGATGGTTAGCCAAGGATTGGAATTATGGACGGTAGCCGCTATAATAATGGGCTTGCTGCGGTGAGCAGTGGACTTGTAAGCGTAGTTGGAAAAGTAACGAATTTGGCCTGGTAGCTCAGTTGGTAGAGCAGAGGACTGAAAATCCTTGTGTCGGTGGTTCAATTCCGCCCCAGGCCACCAATATCCATGCGGCTCTCTACTCGGAGGGCAGTACGGGATTGAATTACACAACACTGTCGTCGGTATCGAAGGTCGCTTTCGCCTCACCTGAAAGCATCCTGAAATTTGCAAAAGTAGGCCGCGTTGCTGAGGAGAAATCCTCGAACGCGGCTTTTTATTTGGGGCTGCCGCCCGCCGAATCCCATATCTCCTGCGGCTGTGTTCCGTTCGCACTCAATCCGATTTTGCAGCTAGCTAGTTGAAATCAGTGCGATTTTGCGAAGCTTGGCGGCAAGTAACTCATCAGGAATACAATGATGAAACATTTTGCAGGGTGCGCGTTTTTTAGATCAATACGAGCAAAAAACGTATTTATAAACTTGGCGGAATGATGAGTTTAATCAGTCGAACCGCTGGTATCAATCCTAATACAGCGAAAGAAGCTGATTGAATCTACTCAGCGACCGAGGCCATCTGAATGCCTAACGAAAAAATACAACCCGTCACCAGAGAGCCCCTTTTTAAATTGACGCCACAAGACCGGGCGTTCATTGAGTCTCCGATTTTTGCGGAGCAGACTCGGTTGCTATATCGCTTTTCGGTCGTCGGCTATCTCGTCGAATTGATGGTCACATTTTTGCTCGGCGCAATTCTTTGGGAAGAAATGTCGCGGCCGGTGATGTTCGCCTGGTTTATCACGGCATTTTTGGTAATGCTTGGTCGATACGGCCTGTACAAATTATTCATTCGCAAAAATCCGGCGGCCGGCGACTTGGCCACGTGGGAATGGCGCTTCGTGGCAGGCAGCATCGTTATCGCATTGTTGTGGGCGGTGATGGGAACGGTGTTGTTGCCAGAAGGGCAAAACAGCCAGATGCCGGTGATCATGCTGATTGCATTGATGACGACCGGCTCGGTGGCCTACTTTGCGCCGCATCGCACGCTTTGCGGCGTGACCACGATGGTGGCACTCTTGCCAATGAGCGTGTTGCTCGTCCGCTCTGGCGTCCGCACTACTGTCTTGATTGGAGGCGCACTACTTGTGCTGACGATATTGCTGGTCGTGGTGCACACCAAGGTGCACCGCGCACTACTCAATGCACTGTCGGCGCGTTTTGATAATGTGCTGATGGCCGTCAAGCTTGAAGAAGAAAAGAGCCGTGCCGAGACGGAGGCGCTGGTGGTGATTGGCGAAATGGCACTCTCAGTTGCACACAGTATTCGTAATCCGCTTGCCAATATTCGAAGCAGTGCGGAGCTTATCTTCGACGAGATCAATGACGAATCGAAATATCATGTGAAGAGCATTATCGAACAAGCGGATCGTCTGAGCTATTGGGTGCGCGACCTGCTGGTGTTCTCGCGCCTGCCGGACGCGGGTGCCGAAAACGTTGATATGGTTGCGGTTCTGCGTGAGTCGATCGGCAATTTTGCCGGCCGATTTTCGCAGGCTGGTATTGCTGTTGATTGGATTGACGCTGAAGTTGGTGTCCCGCCTGTGATGGGTAACCGGTCATTGTTGCTGCAGGCGTTTAACAGCATTATCGCAAATGCAGTAGAGGTCATGCCCAACGGCGGCAAGCTCACCGTGCAGCATCAACTGGAAACGCTACAAGGCCGCATAAAGGTGAGCATTGGCGATACAGGTTACGGCATGTCGCAAACACAACTGGAGCAGGCCTTCAAGCCGTTTCACACCACCAAACCGCGCGGCTTGGGAATTGGCTTGACGCTGGTAAAACGTACGTTGGAGCGGTACAAGGGCAGCGTCCAGATCACCAGCCGTGAGAATGCCGGCACGCAGGTCGAACTCACGTTCGTTTTGGCGGGGTAGCGACGTGACGAAAAGTGTGTTGATCGTCGAAGACGACGAAATTCTGGCCAATAATATTCGCCTATATCTGCACCGCGATGGGTGGGAGGTTGCGGTCAGCGCATCGGTCGAAACGGCGTTGACAATGCTGGAAACCTTGCGGCCCGATGTTGTTGTCACAGATTACATGTTGCCGGGAAAGAGTGGGCTGGACCTCCTGCGAGAGGTCATTGCCATGGATTCCTATATCAAAGTGGTGATGGTCACTGGCGAAGGCAGCATTCAAGTCGCTGTAGACGCGATCCGGATGGGCGCGCATGACTACGTTGGCAAACCTGTCGTACTTGCGGAACTGAAGTTATTGCTGGAGCGTGCGCTCGATGCGGTTCGCCTGGAAAAAACGCTGGCGTTTTACCGTAGCAATCAGGCGCGCGGCAGCGGTGTGGAGGCGTTGCTTGGTGAATCGCAGTCAATTCGTCGAATGAAAGACACGATCTACCAAATCATTGAGACAGAATCCCGCATTGCCGATGGCGAACTGCCAACGGTGCTCATCACCGGCGAGACGGGTACTGGCAAGGAGCTGGTGGCGAGGGCGCTGCATTTCGACGGACTTCGACGCGAAGGGCCGTTTGTCGAGGTGAACTGCGCATCGATCCCGTACACCCTGATGGAGACAGAACTTTTTGGCCACGAGCGTGGCGCGTTCAGTGATGCCAAAGAGCGAAAGATGGGATTGGTCGAGGCGGCGGAAGGGGGCACGCTGTTTTTGGATGAGATCGGTGAAGTGGATTTTACGATGCAAGCCAAATTGCTTAAATTGCTGGAAGAGCGAATGGTGCGACGCATCGGCAGCGTACGTGAGCGTAAGGTCAATGTACGCATCGTCGCGGCCACCAATCAAGACCTGCAAAAAATGGTGGCCGAAGGTCGGTTTCGTGCGGACTTGTATTTTCGATTGCGCATCATCACGCTGCACATGCCGCCGTTGCGCGAGCGTGATAACGACATATTGTTGCTGGCGCGATATTTCCTTAGCTTTTATGGGCGACGATACGGCAAGAAAGACCTTGAATTTGGGCAAGAAGCAGAGGCGATGCTGCTCAAACATGCGTGGCCCGGTAATGTGCGAGAACTACGAAATGTGCTCGACCAGACAGTTTTGCTCGCGCGGGAACGGGTGATTCCAGCTGAAAGTCTTGCGATCTACGCTGCACCGCCAATAGAGCGGGACGTTAGTCCGTCTCAGAGCGGCGTTGGTGTTGCCGCGCAAAATCAGGGGGCGAAGCTCAGTGACGTTGAACGCGAAATGGTCATGCAGGCGCTGGAGCGTACCGACTGGAACGTATCAAAGGCCGCGCGGGTTCTGGGGTTGAGTCGCGACATGCTTCGGACCAGGATGGAAAAATATAGCCTCACGCGCGCGGAAGAATAGCGCAGTAAGCCGTGAGAAGTTGTGTCTCCAAGACACAAACATTGGGGATAAATCCCCACAATTGCGGGGATTTATCCCCAACAAGTCGACAAGCTTAAAAATATCATGTCACCTAAAAAGTGTGGGCGGCTAAAAATAGTCATTTTGTTTCAACAATTTAGACACATTTATATTCAATGTGGCCGTGTTGGTATGCTTTCTGCTAGTTAACACCCATCTGGTAGTAAATCCAATGATTGTTGCCAGTGTAATTCGCAGCACTCAGGCAAGCAAAGTAGGCGCGCTCCACCAAAAATAATAGCAATAGATTCACTGATTGGATTTGGCTTTGGAATGATGGTTTCGACTGCGCAATGTTCAGTGTAGGTTCAGCGCAGTCGAAATTTTTTCCGTAATGCCGACGCCAAGAACGTGAATAGATTTAGGGAGTTAATATGATTCGCATGTTTAGCCACCATTTCCAACTAAGCACACTGCTACTGGCCGCGCTCAATGCGGTTTGCCTCGGTCTTGTGGTTGTGTTTGGATATTTTCTTTTTTACCCCGCGATCGGTAACGCGATGCTTCACTCGGGCTCTGGCGCTACCGCAATCGCTGTCGGCATCCTTGCGCTTCTCGCACGTTTTTCGTTTAACCGCACCACGTCTTCGATGATCAATCGGCGGGTGTTGATTTTGGGTGTGGGTCGTGACGCTGCCATGGTGAAAGATGCGCTCGATAAAGCGAATGTTCGCGGTCTATCCGTGGTGGGTTTCTACCCGATTGATACCGACCAGCAAGTGGATGCAGCGCTACCCGTGAACAAGATTTTGCCGCCTTCGAAATCGATTGGCGAGATCGCGCGCCAGCACAACGTGAGCGAAATCGTACTCGCCACGCGGGAGCGTCGCGGCGGCACGCTGCCTTTGACGGATCTTCTCAACTGCAAGCTTCAAGGCATCAAGGTTACGGATCTTTCGGCATTTTTTGAGCAATACCATAGCAAAGTCAGGATCGATCTGCTGCGTGAAAGCTGGTTTATCTTTGGCGACGGGTTCCGTCAACACAAAGCGCGCTTGGTTGTGAAGCGCTCGTTTGACATCGTTGCCAGCGGGATATTGCTGATCCTTAGCTTGCCCGTCATGTTGCTGGCCGCGCTGGCCATCAAGCTAGAGAGCGTTGGCCCGGTTATTTATCGTCAGGAACGCGTGGGCTTGGGTGGAAAATCATTCGACGTGCTCAAATTTCGCAGCATGCGCACCGACGCAGAAAAAGACGGCAAGCCACAGTGGGCACAGGCTGGCGATGCTCGAGTGACCCGTGTTGGTCGCCTTATGCGCCTCACCAGAATCGACGAACTACCCCAACTGATCACCGTTCTTACTGGCCAGATGAGCTTGGTCGGCCCACGCCCGGAGCGCCCTTATTTTGTGGATCAGCTTGTTCAGCAGATTCCATTTTACGGCGCACGACACAGCGTGAAGCCGGGTGTGACCGGTTGGGCGCAGGTTCGCCACCACTACGGCGCGTCGGTTGATGATTCGTCCGACAAGTTGCAATACGACCTGTATTACGTGAAGAACCACACGTTGTTTTTTGACATCCTCGTTTTGTTCTACTCGGTACGCGTTGTAGTGCTTGCTCAGGGATCGCGTTGAGGCGTAGACACGACTGAATAATTCGAATCATGCCCCATTCGCTTGGGAGACAGAAAATGATTATTTTTTCCAATGCCCGCCACAAAATTTTTTATGTGCCGGTGCGTACTGAAGCCACTCCGCTGGATCGGGAGAGAAGTTTCCTAATGCGCATTGTCGGACGGACTATTAAAAAAGTAGCATTGCGTGAGAGTGAGACGAGTCGTCGGTTCCCCCAAGACGATGGTGGTCCAAACGAGCGTTTGAGGAAAACTCCACACTAGGGAACCTCTGATCAAGTGCATAAAAACGTGAAGTTGCCGCGCTTTTTTTGCACAAAGGTAGCCCCGGAAATTTGAATAATCAGGTAAGTGCAATTTCTGCTTCAATAACGTCCGAGAGGGCATTAGACAAGGAGCAGAACCATGGCAAGAGGA
>JAYURJ010000020.1:0-6435 GCA_043756275.1 Betaproteobacteria bacterium
CATGGAACTCTAATGGGGACAAACATGTATCACTATGAAGACGGTGGATTGAAGAATGTATGGCTGGTCAACGGCTTCAAGACAAAGAAGACACCGTACGGCAAAGCCGTGGCCATTGAGAATGTGCCCGGATTGACGCGCGCCATTTGCCTCGCCCTCGCAGGCAAGATCGGTCGCCTTTCTGGTGCGGAGTTTCGCTATCTTCGGCTGCACTTGCGCCTGTCGCAAAAAACGCTGGCGCAGTGTTTTGGCAATACCGAGCAGGCAGTCGCGCTGTGGGAGAAAACCGGGCGGGTGCCGCTGTGGGCGGACAAGCATGTCCGAATCCTGTGGAAAGCACAGGAAGCCGGAAATGAAACGGTGAAGAATGTCGTTGACCGCATCAACTTGATTGATCAGTTGGTCAATCAGAAGATCGTTGTTGAGGAAACCCGGCGCGGCTGGAAAGGCCGTGTCGAAGACGAACCAGTCGCGGCCTAGGCACAAGTGACCGCGCGCCTCCCCACCCACACCCTAGAAACCTCCGAAGAAGCCGGCGTACGCTTTCTGCACTTTGGTTCCGAGTGGGTGCAGGGCGCGATGCGCATCGCGCGGCCGTATTCGCTCGAGCTTGAATACACGCGCGAGATGGCGGCATGCCTGCTGCTGCGTCCCGATAGCGATTGGCCGCAGCGCATTTTGCAGGTGGGGCTGGGCGCGGCGTCGCTCACCAAGTTCTGGTACCGGCATCGGCCTCTAGCCAAGCAGACGATTATCGAAATCAATCCGGCGGTGGTTTTCATGGCGCAGCAATCGTTCAAGTTGCCGGCAAACGACGCGCGTATCGACATCCAGATTGCCGATGGTGTGGCGTGGATGCATGAAGACCGGCGCGATAAATTTGATTGCGTCATGGTCGATGGCTACGATCAAAACGCCCGCTTTGGTGCGCTCGGCACCGAGTCGTTCTATCGCGATTGCCGCAAGCGTTTAAGCAAACGTGGACTGCTGGTGCTGAATCTGTTCGGGCGCACCCACGGCTATAAAAAACAAATCGAGAATTTATCCGTAGCTTTTGATGGCCGTGTGCTGGCGCTGGCACCGGTCGAAGGCGGTAATGCCATTGCCTTCGCGGCCAATGGCGAACCAGTGGCGCTGGAAATGGTGATGCTGCGTGCGGATGCGCGCCGCTTGCAGGATGAAACCGGCATCAAGTTCACCGGCACGCTGGTGCGAATGGATCAGGCGATTGCGGGGATGGCAGATCGGCTGCGCGGTAAACGTGGCGGTCCATTGGTGTTGTAAATGATCGATTAACCATGAACCCGGAAAACACATCTGCCGCCGTACCAGTCAGTGGCATCACTGCCCAGCCTGTGAAAGCGGAAGTGCCGCGCGTTGTGTAGCTAACCTGATTTCTGAAATGGCACGCGGTTTTGTTCTTTCCAGCGTGCATGCACGCCGGGACGGCGCGGGGCCAGCGTTGCCCGGGCAGCGACGGTCGCAGGCGCCGCCAACACGCGGCGCGAGCTGTTGCGCGAATTGTTGCTTAAAGCCAGCGCATCGAATCCTGCCGAAGAAATTGCGACGAGGCGATTGGTTGCGCGTTGTGCGGCGGCGGCAATCATCAACGATTGCGGCACATCGGTGTTTGCCGATGCGATGGCATTCTCATCGCCCGCCTGATGCAGTATCAACACACGGACCTTTTGCTTCGCCCACTTCAACATTTCAATTCTCGCTCGGGTTAAAAATTCGGGTGTAACTTATTACTACGGCATATCGACAATTTACTGTAGAGATTTCGCGCCATCGAGCCCAATCTGACGGAACTCAATAACATGGGTGTCAATTGCAGAATAGCGCGAATGTTTTTCAAAAGCTGTGAGCTTTCTCACAAGCGCATCATGACGTGCGCATGTGAAGCCCAAGTGACAGCAATGTGGCAATTCGATGATGCCGCGCAGGATTTCTATCGAAAACGCGTAGCGACGGCTAGGAAACTGCCCTGCCAAAATGACAAACCCCAGTATCCACGAGGTTCTTCGAACCAAAATGGCCTGCAATCCTCGCCAGTGCTAGACATTTGGCATTCTGCACTTTCAAAGAAGCCCGTAGTCCCCAGTGAAGACGGGGACCCAGTCCACACAATCTCTGTCCAATCTTTTTCTACGCTCGGAGCTAAACGACGACGCATAATGGCCGCACACCTGCCACTAGCAATTCGTTAATTTCACGCCTACACTTCCCTCACACGGCTTGATTTTTTGAAGATGCTTCAGCAAATGGGGGTGGTGAGGACGGAGGCGGGTGATTAAGTGCTTTAAAGAATTTTCAAGCAAACCCCTAGGGTATCCAATTAGCAGCCGCCCGTCTTTGAAATCGCAATGGCGGCCCTTGTTCACCTTAGCCAATGTCACGAATAAACCATGAATACAGATCGCCCGAATCGTCTAGAAAACCCCATTGACGTGAGGGTCGCCAGCCGTCCGATAAAGGTCGCGTACTTAGTATCGGCGGATGAAATACTGGCGAATCACCTCATCATGGACGCTATTTTTGCGGAGTCTTATACGCGTTGGGGCGGCGCGTTCACACTCATTGTGCCGACCAATGGCCATGAATTTGCAGATAAAGCCTTTAGCAATTGGCTAGCATTCCTCGACCCAGACATCGTTTACGCGTACGTAACGATGACTGCCTCACTGGTCGAGCAAATTGAAGGCCTTTGTTCTCCGATTTCGATCCTGCAGCATCCACCAGCCCAATACACGGACGATATCAAATGGAATAGTTTCAATGCGGATTGGCGACGCGAAGCTCAGCCGGTTTCCTCTGTCACAACTACTCAAAGCCCACGATTCAACGGACGTTTCTCGGGAGACGCGGACGAACAAAAGATAACCGTAATCACGGCTCACCAAGGTCCACCGCACAACCGCATTGTGGCTGACAATTTTGGAATAGCTTTTGACGTAAGTGCAGTTACCCACGCAATACCGGGGCTGTACAAAACACTTTGCTTAACGCCGCCTAGCCTCCCGGTAAATTTTGTTACGGGGAGCGAGAGGTGCGCGACGATCGCGGATGTGTTCTCCGCAATTGCGAGTGGAAAAGCAAGGCCAATCGCAGAATTTTCAAAAAGCCACAGCGAGGCAATCCCCAAGGCTGAATCTCACTTCTGGAGCCGGAGCTATAACTTGTTCATTGGCGATTCAGTGCTAGACAGAATCAATTTTTGGAATTCTAGACACTTTACCCCCGGTCACTCTGCGTCGCTTGGCGCACTAATCTTGGCGAAGGAGTTTTTCGAAGATGAAGAACAAGTCCAGAAATTGGGGGAGTTCTTCAACCGGACCAATTTCTTGGGAAGAAGCAACAGTGCATACGAGGTGACATTACGTAGCCAAAGTGAATCCGAAGTCACGCTGAACGCGGTGCGGGAAAAACTGCAGCCTCACACATACAACTCTATCGGCCTCGCTAAGGACATCGCTATCACGGCCATTCCATCGGATACGGATCTTAAGCAGGGAGGCGAGCGAATTCGTAACGCTAAGACCTCAGTGCTGCGGATAGTTGAAGATTCAAACGTGCTTTCTGCGGATGAGCCAGAACATTTTCAATTCATTCCGCCTCGGTTGAAGGGGATAGCAAATGGGCAATGGATCATTGAGCTTGAGATCGGTCGGCACAACAATTTGTCGCGGTATTCAAACGTCGTAGACAATTGGCTGCTCCCGCGAAGGCACGGCGCAGTACGCGCGTTCACGAAACGCCGCGGCAAGATTACTCGCCACGGCCACCTTGCACTATTGCCCGCGATGGTCAACTCAATGTTCTACGACGGTTCGGCCTTCGATACTCCTACCTTTGAATTGTTCTTGCCAAGCGACGAGGATTTTTTTCGTCATCTTCTGCTGAGTGACTCTAGGTATTCGAATTCCGACCTTCGAGCCGCAGCCCTGCGGCCACCGTATGAGCACCTTGAAATATCCGACAAGGGTCAAAATCTACGCGGCATCATTTCAATGTTCGGCAGTCTCTCAAGTGCCTACGAAATTCTCACAAACAAGTTTTGGCGACAAGTATTGCGTCAGGCAAAAGAAGATTCCGCGAAGTTTCTCGTTTTCAGTCGGGAGGCCCTGGAAGCGCTGCTTCCAAGTGATCGACAAACCCGAGAACGTTTGATGCAATCACTCAACCTAGAAAACATTGGGCGGGTGAAGCAATACATGACCTGCAACCTTACAGATACGCTCGAGTATCTCGTCCGCACAAAAGTCTTTTATCAGGTTCATCAATGGCGATGCAAATATTGCGGCCACCTAAACTCACGTAGTTTTGACGGTATGAAAATAAGTGGTAACTGCGAGATATGCGAAGCTGGCTATTTAGCGCCAATCGATCTGGTTTGGGAATATCAACTGAATGATTTCGTGCATCGATCACTTGCGAAGCACAACGGGCTTCCCGTTCTTTGGACCTTGGGGTTCCTTCAAGGGAGCCGATCAAGAAAGAGCTTTTGGTATTTGCCGGAAGTAGATCTATACGAGGAATATGATCAACCAAACAAAAGAAGTGAAATAGACCTCTTGTGTATAGTTGACGGACTTCACTATGCGGTAGAAGTGAAACGCACTGCCTCACAGTTTCTTCACAAAGCTGGCGACTTACAGAAGTTTGTTACGATAATGAATCTTCTCAACCCCGATGTAGCAATGTTGTCATTCGAGCGATATTGCGAGTTGGATGAAGACGTTCCGAAGGTCAAACAGGAACTTGCAGGAATAGAGACCGGTCTGCTGGCGCAACTTGCATCGACGATTCGCCTGGAGATCATTGTTGCAAGCGACCTTCCCGAATTTAACGATGATTCTGGTGAAGTGGGTTTTCTGGGTCCTCGTAGTCTGAATTTTTCCTAGCGAACGCAAAATAAACGGGACTAAACGGGCCATGGTGCCGTCACTTTTGTTGGTTACGTGCCCGCACTACACAACCGCCTCAAGCCCTTTGCGCTCAATCAAGTTAAGCAATTTCAGCGACGGACCGCTCGGCTTCTTGTCGCCGATTTCCCACTTCTGCACGGTCGATTTGCTGGTGTTCAGGATCGCCGCGAGAACGGCCTGACTGACGTTCAGTTTCTTGCGTAGCGCGCGAATTTTCGCGTCGCTGAAAATCTTGACCGGCGGCACCTCCAGCACACCGTACTCTTTCATTCGGCGTGCGCTGATAAAGCCGAGGTCGCTCAGGTCTTGCGCCGTTTCGTTTACGGTCAAAAGGATACGGCCGCTGCGTTTAGTGGCGGTCATGGCATATCTCCGTTAGTGCGCCAGCCTCGATGGCGATTTCGAGTTGGCTATCCGTCAGTTTCAATAAGTCGGCGGTAAGAGCCCCATTATCTTAGTCTCCCAGAGGTGCGATTCAAAGTGATGTGGTGATTGGCTCCTCCCTTTGTAAAGGGAGGCTGGGAGGGATTTACGGCATCACAAATATGCACGTACCCGCATGTGCGAAGATTTAAAATCCCCCTCGATCCCCCTTTTCCAAAGGGGGAAGCAAAGCAATTCGCGTTTCCACATCAGTTTGAATCTCACTAGTCGCCCAAAGTCAGGAGGACATTGTCCCGGCAAGTGATATATACTATTGGTCATTATCACCGTCAGGAGCCAAGCCAGCATGGATACCGCAAAGATTTTTCAGAATGGGCGCAGCCAGGCTGTTCGGCTACCCAAGGAATTCCGCTTTGAGGGCACCGAGGTATTGATCAAGCGCGTCGGCAACGCGGTCGTGTTGTTGCCATATGAACATTCGTGGGAAACGCTTTTCTCAAGCCTTGCACAGTTTGAGTCGGGCTTTACGCTCACGCGCGAGCAGCCAGAGGCGCAGCAAAAGCGCGCGACGCTGCTGAAATGAAGTATCTGCTCGATACCAATATTTGTATCTATCTCATCAATGAACGTCCCAAGAAGGTGCTTGCGCATTTCAAGCGCCACTCACTTGGGGATATCGGTATTTCAAGCATTACCGCATCGGAGCTTGCATTTGGTGTGGCGAAGAGTGGGTCGTCTAAAAACAGCGCCGCGCTGGAGGCTTTTTTGCTGCCGCTGAATGTGGTGGATTACGATGCCGGTGCGGCCATGATTTATGGCGACATTCGGGCGACACTTGAAAAGCAGGGCAAAACTATTGGCCCACTCGATATGTTGATTGCCGCGTCTGCACTAAGTCGCCAACTCATTCTGGTGACGAACAATGAAAAGGAATTCCGGCGCGTCAGTAAGTTGAAGGTTGAGAATTGGTTGTAATTCCGTTTCTCGATCATTAATTTAATAATGTAGTAGCGAACATATCAAACATTCGTCGTCCCCGCGAAGGCGGGGATCCAGCGACTTTGCGGCGAACGACGCTGGATTCCCGCCTTCGCGGGAATGACGGCTTTTTCTGCTTACCCAT
>JAYURJ010000021.1:0-6421 GCA_043756275.1 Betaproteobacteria bacterium
TGAATCTGTGACCACACGGATCGCATCGTAGTGGAAGCCTACGTCGTTGAGTGGTTGAGTTTGCTGGTGCGCTGGCTGCATTTGATCGCAGGCATCGCGTGGATCGGCGCGTCGTTTTATTTCATCATGCTCGACAATTCACTCTCAGCGCCAGCGAAGGCCGAAGACGCAACCCGTGGTGTGTCCGGCGAATTGTGGGCTGTGCATGGTGGTGGTTTGTATCAGAGCCAAAAATTCCTGGCAGGCCCCAGAGGCGAAGCATTATCGACCAATCTGCACTGGTCGAAATTTGAGGCTTACACCACTTGGCTTTCCGGCATGGGATTGCTGGCAATCATTTACTGGTTCAGTGCCAGCACTTACCTGATCGACAGAAACGTGATGGCATTGACGCCGGTGCAGGCGATTGGTATCAGCGTCGCATCCATCGTCGGTGGCTGGGTGGTCTATCACGCGCTGTGTAAATTTTTTGGCAACAACGAAAAGGTGCTGTTGACGTTGTTGTTTGTACTTGTGATTGTTTTGGATTGGGGACTGTTCCAAGTGTTCAGTGCACGTGCCGCTTTCCTTCACGTCGGCGCGGTGCTCGGCACCATCATGGCCGCAAACGTTTTTTTCGCGATCATTCCAGGCCAGAAAAAAATGGTTGCCCAAATTCGCGCGGGAGTTGTGCCTGATCCAGAGCCCGGCCGAATCGGCAAGCAACGTTCCGTCCACAACACCTATTTCACGCTGCCCGTGCTGTTCATCATGATCAGCAATCACTACCCGATGACCTACAGTCATCCCTATGGCTGGCTGATTCTCGCGGTAATCATGGTGGCGGGTGCGGTGATACGGCAGTTCTTTGTGCTGCGCCATCGCGGGCAAACGCGTTGGCTGTTCGTGGTGGTGGCGGTGTTGCTGTTACTGGGCGTGATCGTCGCGTTAGCGCCCAAACCCCCAAGCACCTCCGTTGGAAAAGTGGCCAGCTTTGCAGAGGTAAAAACGATCATTGCCGTGCGGTGTGCTGGATGTCACGCGGCGCAACCGACCACGGCAGATTTTGCCCAGCCGCCCAAAGGTGTGGTGCTGGAAAATGCGGAACAAATTATTACGCACGCACCGAAGATCGCAGAAACGGTTGCCTCGCGCTATATGCCGATTGGTAATTTGACGCAAATGACTGACACGGAGCGTGAAAGTATTGCGGTGTGGTTTCGTGATGGGGCGAAGGCGCGGTAGCTGGGGTTTCTGGGTCGCAATTGCGTAGAACCAGTATTGGTGCGGTGTTTCGGGCTGTTTGGCTATGGGAGGTGCGCTGGTGCTGGTGGTTGTCGACGTTTTGCAGGAGGAAAAGCCTTCAGGTCGTCCCCTCGATGGAAGGGTGGGGGCGTCATTTGCCGCCGAGCCGTTTTGAAACCACAAACACCTCTACGCCCGACATTGAACACTCTTCGCTCGATACCTGATTGCTTGTGATGACTTCGATCGTTCCTCCCGCCTTCTCAGTGAAGACAACAAAGTGAACCTGACGGTAGAGATCTTTGCCGATTTTCTCCGAGGCGATGCGAACAGTCTTCGTCTTTGTGAAGTCCAGCTTGTTGTTGTCTGTAAGACCAGCATTCTTCAGATGTACAAATGCCATCGAGGTTGCCCATCCCTCAACGCTAGAGCAGCTTGGATTCGCAGCGTTTGCCGAACAGGCGAAACCGAATGCGAATAGCGATGCAATGCTTGCTACGAATGTCTTCATGACGCACAACGTGACCGGCCCGCGCGGCATCTTGCGCAGGTCCGGTTCACTGCCGGGTTGGGCATGGGTTGTAGGAGATCAATGGCTTTCCGCTACTTCGCCCCTACCACCAACACAAACTGAGCTTCAGGAAAGAAGTCCGGCTTCATTGGGCTGACCCCGAATTGAATACCAATGCGTGAGAGTATCTTTGATAACTCAATGGCTGCTGGCGAATTATTTTTTGTGTCTCTAACTCCGATATGGATACCAATGACGTCGGGTGTGAGGCCAGGAATTGGTAACGCCAAATCTGCCGTACAGCCAGCCGCTTTTAGAGCTTTGACAAAGTCAGTCGCATAAACTTGAGCTTCGTGGTTACTGTTTGCCGCGGTCACATTAACCATGGTGAGTAAGTGGCAGGACTTACGAGCCATTTTTGTTAGCGTGGCGTTTTGCTCAGAACTCAGGTGACGACTTATTACGGCCTGTTCGATTTTCAAAAGTTTGTTGCGGGCTTCCTGTTGCTCATGTTGGGCCGCATCCACTTGCAGCTTCAATTCCGCCTCACGCTCGCGTTGCACTTGGGAAGACAATTCACTAGTACGGCGATCAACGTAAAAACGAATGCCGGTGGCTGACGCGGCAAATATCGCGAAAATTGCTGTAGCCCACATCAATGTGTGGGATAACGACTTGAGGCTATCGATGCTGTTCCACATTTCCATCATGTTCCATCGAGTTCATTTGCTGATCGGCGCGGAGGCATAGCTGTGAATGCCCGACGTCCGAGGTAAAAGGCGCCGCGTTTTTGCGGCGTCAAGCGACCGTAGGGAGCGGTTTTGACCGACGCGTTGGGCGGCATGCCACTACCTTCCTGCACTTTGATCAATGCGCCAATGAGCTTCGTGCTCAGCTTCTCCGACGGCGAGATCCTCAGATGGAAGACGTCGTTCTCGAAGCTGATGGAATTTAATCCCGAGCGTATATGACCAATGCCATCGGCCCCGTTCCTCATCCGTATGGATCGTAAAATTAATACCTTTGTACTCGCGATTATGGATGCCCATGGAGTTCTCCAATGACAGACGATCCTATTATATTCGCGTCACGCATGGTCTACGCTGAGGGGTCATGCTGCGCCGACTTGTTGACAGAAGAGTAGACATTGGCAAGGAGGCAGGATGGGGCGGCGCTACTGCGTCATAGGAACTGTGCCGCTCAAATCCAAAGCATCACAGTGACTACACAAGACGCGAGAGCTATCACGCCAGAAGCGATTGCCCGCAATAATGCACCCAACGTAATCGAAGAAAGCGTTAGATCAGCAATCCCACTCGGCCAAACCCAGTATGCGGCGGCCAAGCCGATTGCAAGAAAAACAACTGCCATTACGCGCACGTTCGATTGAGCTTGCTCGTTAGTTGTGAACTTGCCGTCTTGTTCGTCCATGTCACCTGCCTATGCCAGCCATGATGCCGCCCAACTAGTCTTCGACGCCAAAACGTCGCCTAACATTCTGGCGGGTGCCTAACGTCCAGAAGTTTTTATGCAGACTAATGTTCATATTCATGGAATTACGCACGATGTTTCATTCTACTCATGCCCCTACCAAAACGTAAAAAAACACCGCTGTGCGTGTCACGATTGCCCACACACGTGCGCCAAGCGATCAAATTGTATACAACATAAACAAGCCGGCGTTAGAACTCATTGGCGCTTCATCGATCCGCATCAGCAATGGAAAGCCAATTCTCAATGGCACCATCGCCTGCGACCGCTTCATATTGTTGATCGTAAACTTCAAAGTCAGGCTTATGCGCTGACTGTTAACCACTGCGCGGCAGCCAAACATTGCGTATGTGATTCCAGGCCGCCTGAATTGTGGAGGCATGCCCGCGATACACGAATGCCGCGTTCCGCTGTTCGGCGATGCACTACTTGCCAGCCACTGCCAATAGTGCCTTCGGATTAGTCCGCGCAATTGTCAAGAGAGTTCGCGCAGCGCCGCTGGGCTGCTTACGGCCTTGCTCCCAGCCCTGAAGGGTGCGTACGGACACACCTAGCAGTATGGCGAACTGCGATTGCGACAAGCCAGTACGCTCGCGGGCTTCAACAGCAGGCGACAAGACGACTTGAGTCTTTCCCGCTTTCATTTGCCGCACAGATTCGAGTAATTCGGCGGCAAGGTCACGCGTGGCCTCGTGAGCACGAAGCTGTTTATCTGTGAGTGGTTTAGTTTTCGAGGGCACGACGAATCTCCTTTAACTTTGCGCCGGTGATGTTGTCCGTCCTGGATTTCGCGTACAGAGTCAGAAGCACAATCTCCTCCTTAGGCGTGCGCGTGAAGTAAATGACGCGAACACCGCCGGATTTGCCAGTACCAGCCCGCCGCCAGCGAACCTTACGGATCCCACCGGATTCTGGCACTACGTCTCCGGCGTCGGGAAATGTGGCGATGTAGGCCGCGAACTCACCCCGTTCGTCCTCGCTCCAGTAGTATGGCCATTGCTTCTGGAACAGGAGCGTTTCGACAACCGTGAACATAAAAGAACTATACTCCCAAGGAGTATTAGTGTCTAGACGCAGATTTCAAGTGGCACAAGATTAAGGTCAGGGGTTGCGCCGCTATCGGCGCGTCGCATAGAGCGAAGCGAATGAACTTGAACCCATTGTTAGCCGTCAAATCTTTCACGATGTCTCAATGTCAGCTGTAAGAGAGCAGCCTTTCATGTCGTGCTCGTCAAAGGCCAACTCTGCCAAAGCGTAGGGCGGTCCATGCAGCCATTCTGAATCACTGGTGATCGCGGGAATTTCGTGAACAGATTCGTCGGCTTGTTTGTCACGCAAACTTGCGACGATCTCATGCGGCTCCAGGCAAACTGCGACGACTACGCGAGAGCCAACGTCGGTACAGCGCCAACGCTTTCCGCCGCACCAAAACTCCCGACCAATCACAAAATCACCGCGTCTCATCAGCATGTTCATTCAACCGGTCGAATTATTTGCAACAAAAAACAAGCCGACATTAGAACTCAATAGCATCTCATCGATCCGCATCGGGAATGGAAAGGCAAATCTCATTGTGTTGGCTAGAGAAGAAATTTCTGAATCGAGCTTGCAGCGTCACGTTTTGCAATATAGCATTTGGATGATATCGCAGCACTATTGTCGGCGTGCTTTACAGGGCAATATAGCCTGAGACACCGCACCAATGCTGGTGTTTACGCAGAGTAAGAATTTAGGCAAAACCAACGTTGTCCGCTTTTGCAAACCAATTCACGCAGACTTTATCGATTGCTTCACTGCAGAAAAACGGCAAATGAAATGATCGCACCAACCCCGAGTTCATTGCCGCAAATGCATCGGCAATTTCTTTCCCACGCACTGGCAGTTTTCAGAACTGACGTGCGACTCGCAGGTATCGCTGCCGGTGGCTCTTACCTCACCAATACGATGGATCAATTCAGCGACCTAGATATCCTCGTCGTGACGCAAATAGAAAACCATGCAGAGGTGATGGCGGACAGGCCTCGTATCGCGCGTGCGCTTGGGCCGCTGCTGGAGGCATTCACGGGCGAGCATCTAGGCGAGCCGCGTTTATTGATCTGCTTGTATGGGCCGCCACTGCTGCACGTTGACCTTAAATTCGTCACGTCCAAAGACCTTGCTCATCGCGTTGAGGACCCTCAGGTGTTGTGGGAGCGCGACGGGCAACTTACTCGTGCACTCGCGGAGGGAATGGCGAGCTACCCTGCGCCGAAACGGCGATGGATTGAGGACCGGTTTTGGATCTGGTTCCACTACGGCGCCGGAAAAATTGGCAGGGGAGAAATATTTGAAGCGATTGAGCTCATTTCATACATGCGAGTGAACGTGCTTGGGCCGATGGGTCTGCAAATGGCGGGTGCCTTGCCCAATGGTGTCCGCAAGCTTGAAAAATTCGCGCCGACATTTTCCAAATCGCTAACGCAAACTGTGGCGACTTACGATGCAAAAGATTGTGCGCGTGCGTTGCGTGTGTGTGCGGACATTTACAAATCCATGAGAAGCGCCAATCCACCCGTTAGTATTAATCAGGCGGCCGAAGCGGCGGCGATGCAATATTTGTCCGACGTTGAGCGTGGGCTCGGTGATGCGCCGATCTCCTGACCTTGGAATTAACGGTGTGTAGATCGCAACAGCACTACTGTAAAAAACACTGTCATTTCGAACCCAGCTTCATCGGGTGAGAAATCTGCTTTACCATTATTGAGGGAGAAAGCAGATTTCTCTCTTCGTTCGAAATGACAAGAGTTTTTCACGGTGGTGTCTTTGGGGTAATGCCGTGCTCCATCCCTAATCACAGCGAAATGGCTTTTCATCCACAACATGTTGAATTGCCGCATTGATAGATAGGATAAAATTCATCTATGAATTCACAAGATGCCAAAAAATTACTCGCTAACTCCGAAGTGCTGTTTACGGTGGGTGAGGTCAACGCGGCAACCTCACGGGTTGCACGGGAGATCAACCGCGATTTCGCCGACCAGCATCCGCTGATCCTCTCTGTGATGGGCGGTGCGGTTGTGTTCTCGGGGCAATTGCTGCCGCAGCTCGATTTCCCGCTCGACTTCGATATTGTGCAGGTATCGCGTTATGGCGATAAAACTGTTGGCGCGCAATTGAACTGGCGGGTAGCGCCGCGCGACAATATCGTTGGGCGCA
>JAYURJ010000022.1:0-20053 GCA_043756275.1 Betaproteobacteria bacterium
GCCTTAAAGTCACTGGATCCCCGCCTTCGCGGGGACGACGAATGTTGATATGTTCGCTATCAGCTTATTAAATTAATGATCGAGAAACGGAATTACAACTCGGCAGCACATACATTCCCACTACAATATTGCCATGTCCCTACCCCGCCTTTTCCGCTATGCCAGTGTGATCGTTGTTATCAGCATCTGGATACTTTCGTTTGTTCCCGGCGTGGCCGTGCCGTCTGTGCCGGGCAACGATAAATGGCACCACGCGCTCGCTTATTTTGCCTGCATGTTTGTCTGGGGCCAGTGGGTGACATTGCCTGTCCCGCGCCTGAAGCTCGCGATTACTTTTATCGTGATGGGCGCGCTGATCGAGTGGCTGCAAGGCATGACTTCGTACCGGTCATTCGAGTGGCTCGACATGGTCGCCGACACGGTGGGTGTAGTGCTCGGCTGGGTGGTGGTGACAGTGCAATTGTCGGTTCAACGTCGTTTGTCGCGTGACGCAGAGGGTAACGGTAGAGGGCAACATCGCCCACCGGGCTAACGTGACAACGATGCTCGATCATCTCGTATTGGGCACGTCAAACCTTGCCAAAGGGGCGGCTTGGCTGGAACGTTTTTTTGGCACCACGCTGTCTCCTGTTGGCTCGCACGCACGCATGGGTACTCACAACCGCTTGCTCTCGCTCGGGCCATCCTGCTACCTTGAATTGATCGCCATTGACCCTGCCGGCCAAACCCCTTTTATGAAGCGCTGGTTTGGGTTGGACACACCCGACGTGCGCGAACGCATCGCGACCAAGCCGCGCTTGCTGGGCTGGGTGGCGCGCACGACTGACATCGAAAGCCTGACCGCGAAAACTGCGGGCTTGCTGGGTAACGTGCATGCGATGGAACGCAATAATTTCAAATGGCGCATCACGATTCCTGACGATGGCTACCCGGTGGAAGCCGGACTCATTCCCAACCTGATTCAATGGGATAGCCCAGCCCATCCCTGCGAGCGCTTGCCAGACTTAGGTTGCCGTTTTGAATGGATGGAAGCGGCGCACCCCAACCCCGCAAAGGTGGCGTATCTGCTAAACGAACTAGGTGTTGCGAACGCCATGAAAGTAACCCCAACGCCACCCTATTCGGGCATGACGATGTGTGCCTACATTCGCACACCGGACGGCGTAAAGACCTTGATGTCCTGATGCGATGCCACCGTTGGCATGCGGGCGATAGGCTAAAATTAAGTAATGAAAATTTTACTTAAACAGATTGCTTACGCGCTGCTTGCGCTCATCGCATTGGCGGGCCTCGTGATCGCCATCGAATATTTTGGAGGACAACCCATGGGACTTTTCAGCGGCTCACGCCCCACTAATCTCGGCATAAACGCCGGCAAATTTGCGCCACCAAGCTGGAAACCCAATTGCGTTTCTTCCACGGTCGACAAGAGCGATGAAAAACACTTTATCGCGCCCATCAGCTATAGCGGCAGCGGTGCGGATGCGTGGAAAAAATTGGTGGCGATCATCAAAGCCAGCGCGCGCACGACAGTGATAACCGAGAGCGCCAGCTATCTTTATGCCGAATTCAAAAGTGCCGGGATGGGCTATGTTGACGATGCGGAGTTTGCGCTCGATGAAAAAGCGGGCGTCGTTCAGGTACGTTCAGCTTCACGGCTGGGCGTTCGTGATTTTGATGTAAACCGTAAACGTGTTGAGGCCATTCGCGCGCAGTTGAGCAAGTTATAAAAAGAGGGCCTTCAGGAAGTCGAGTGGGCGGTTTCAGGTCATTTTAGAGTGCTGGAAGCAGGCAGCTTCCCCTTCAGTCTTTCGAAAAAACATTAACGGCTTACGTGCCTGGGCGGTCGTTGCGGTCATTCTTTATCACTTTTGCATCACCGGATTCACGGGCGGGCTTGTCGGCGTGGATGTATTTTTTGTCATCTCCGGTTTCCTGATGAGCGGAATCGTCGTTGCCGGGCTCGAGCGCAGTGAGGGTTGCTCGGTTTGGGCGCTTTACCTGGCGCGTGCGAGACGCATTCTCCCCGCGCTGATCGTGCTCTGCACTGCGTTGATCGCGTTCGGCTGGTGGGTGTTGATGCCGGTCGATTACAAAATTCCGGGGACGCATGTCATCGCCGGTCTTGCCTTTGTGTCCAATATCAAGTTTTGGCGAGAACCCGGTTACTTCGACGCGGAATCTCACGAAAAGTGGCTACCGCACACGTCGTCGTTAGCGGCGGAGTGGCAGTTTTATATGCTGCTGCCGCAGGTTTTGCCGGCAGTATGGAAATGGCGCTCTGGCCGACAGACGATTACCGTTGCAATCGCTGCTGGGTTGGTGGCTTCGCTCTGTTTATCGGCCCTCCTAACGCCGGCGTGAGCCGACTGTGGCATTTTATTTGCTGCCCACCCGTGCGTGGGAAATGCTCGCTGGTGGGCTGGTTTAGTTGATGGCCCATCGGCTACAGCTCGGCATGCGTCAGCGTGCATGGCTGGGCACGCGCTCATATCCCATTTATTTTTGGCATTGGCCGATTGTAGTTGCGCTTGGGTATTTTGAGTTTCAAGCGAACGTGATCGCGACCGTTGCAGGCTTGACGTTAACGATGCTGTTGGGAAATCTTTCTTATCGGATCGTAGAGACGCGGAAGCTGACCGGGATGCGGATGCAATGAAGCGCCGTTGCGGTGGTATGCGGCATACTCGTCGTCGCGATACCGAGCGCGTGGATCCGTCTGACACAGTGATGGAGCCGTTGGTAACATTGGCACGGTGGATAATGCAAGGCGATTGCAACTAAAATCATGGCAGTTCGCGAGTGTCAAATATCCCTCTTGCCGTTACTAAACCATGTCCTTTAATCTCCCCCGACCATTACTCATCTTGATTGCGCTGCTGGCAATCTTCGTTTTATTTCATGGGTTGGGCGACCGCAAGCTCGCCAATCCTGATGAAGGACGTTATTCGGAAATATCGCGGGAGATGGCCGCGTCTGGCGATTTCGTTACGCCGCGGTTGAACGGCTTGAAGTATTTTGAAAAACCGCCCTTGCAGTATTGGGCCACCGCAATTTCCTTCACATTGTTCGGCGAAAGCGACTTCACTGCCAGGCTTTACACCGCACTGTGCGGCCTCGGCTGCATTTTGATGATTGCCTACGCAGGCAAGCGCATCTATGACGAGGAAACCGGCATGCTGGCCGGCTTTGTCATGCTAAGCGCCCCCTATTTCGCGGTAATGGCCGAGATTGTGACGCTGGATATGGGGCTTACCTTCTGGATGACGCTGTCAATATCGTCATTGATGATTTCGCAACGCGCATCAAGAGAATTCTCCCGCAGGCGCTGGCTTTGGCTTGCATGGGCGGGCATGGCAGCCGCTGTTCTCTCCAAAGGCCTGATTGGCATCGTGTTTCCGGCGGCGGCAGTGTTTCTCTATTGTGTTTTTCAACGCAACTTCCGTTTGATTTTCAAGTTGGAATGGCTGTGGGGGCCGCTTATTTTTTTCGCCATTACCGTGCCGTGGTTTGTACTTGTTTCGGTCAGAAATCCTGAGTTTCCGCAGTTTTTTTTCATTCATGAGCATGTAGAGCGATTCCTGAGTACCACTCATCGACGGGAACAGGCGTGGTGGTATTTCTTTCCGTTGTTGTTCGCAGGTTTTTTGCCTTGGGCAATCGCCCTGATTCCTGCCTGCGTGCATGGCTGGCGACATCCGGCGCAACTCTCAGGCGGGTCGGGTTCGCACGCCGGGTCGCACGCATTCTCGCCACAAAAATTTGCGCTTATATTCTCAGCCTTCCTATTATTGTTCTTCAGCAAATCCGGCTCTAAATTACCGGCTTATATTTTGCCGATGTTTCCCGTATTGGCTTTAGTCATCGGCAGCTACCTGCGCGCGGCTGAGCCGAGGCGATTGTCCTGGCTGGTGCTGCCGGTCTTTCCGCTGGCGCTGGCAGGTGCGTACGCGGCGTGGGCAGCACCGGCATCGCGCGCGGCGGGGTTCAGCCGCACGCTTTATCAGGACATGAGCGGCTGGGTCGTTGCGGCGGCGCTTTCCATCGCCGTGGCGGCAATCGTATCCTTCGTTCTGTTACGTGCACAACGCAAATGGCTGGGTGTGCTGGTGCTCTCAGTGGGCACCATGATCGGGATGGAATTGATCGAGCAAGGCTACGAGCGAATTTCCCCATTGCAGTCTGGCTTTGCCGTATCGGAATCAATCAAACCGCACCTCAAGCCTGAAACACGGCTTTATTCGGTCGGCAATTACGAACAATCGCTACCGTTTTACCTCAAGCGCACGCTTACGCTGGTCGATTATGTGGACGAGTTTGAAATGGGTCAGCGGAGCGAGCCGCAAAAATGGATCGAAAAAATCAGCGATTTCCCTGCAGCATGGAATGCGCCCGGCGCGGCGATTGCTATCATTCCCCCCGGCGATGTCGATAAAATGCGTGCTCTGGGCATCGCGTTCGAGGTCATTCACATGGATCCACGCCGCGCTGCCATCAAGAAAAACTAAATCAACCTGGGCCTTGAATTTGAACCTCACCGTTTTTTCTCTCCTGCTAGCCGGTGTGCTGCTCAATGCGGCGGCACAGTTGCTCCTGAAGGCCGGCACGATGCGTATCGGTGAGTTCGCCTTCAGCACGGAAAATATCATCCCGATTGGCTGGCAGCTTGTCACGCAACCATTCATCGTGGCCGGCGTGTGCTGCTATGGCATCAGCCTGGTGGTGTGGATCATGGGGCTCTCACGGGTGCCCGTGAGCATTGCCTACCCGATGCTCTCGATCGGATACATCATCAGCGCGATTGCCGCCTGGTACTTGTTTGGCGAATCGCTTACCTCGCAAAAAATGGTCGGCATCGGCTTCATCATCATCGGCGTCTATCTGGTCGCCAAATCATGACAGTCCTGCCCTACCTTAACTTTGCGCGTCCAACCATCACCGAGAGCATGGCCGAGATGGTGAAAGAAACACTACTCTCGTTGCAGATCGCGAGCGGGCCGCGCGTACAGGAGTTTGAGAAAGCGCTGTCGGTCTATCATGGTGGACGGCCCGCGCGGGTGTTCACATCGGCGACGGCAGCCATGGAAGTTGCGTTTCAGGTTTGCAAAATTGGCGCTGCATGCGGTGGAGAAGCAACCGATGAAGTGATTAGCTCGGCGATGACTTTCTTTTCCGTCGGCAACATGATCGAAAAAGTCGGTGCTAAAACGGTGATGGTCGATTGTGATTTAATCAGCAGAAATCTCAATCTGGACCACGTTGAGCGCGCCATCACGCCGCAAACAAAAGCGATCGTGCCGACGCACTTTTCGGGCCTGCCCTGCGACATGGATCGCTTATATGACATCGCAAAAAAACATAACCTGCGCGTCATCGAGGATGCCGCATTGGCGATAGGCAGTGGCTGGAAAGGCGCGCCAATAGGCGCTTTCGGCGATATTGCGCTATTCAGTTTTCATCCGAACAAGAACATGACTTCCATCGAAGGCGGCGCTGCGATCTTCACGGATCAGGCTGAAGCCAAGCGTGCCGAAATGTTGCGCTTTCACGGCATCGCCAGACTTGCCGACGGCACACGCGATATTGAATATCCCGGCGGAAAATTTAATATGAGCGATGTCTCAGCCCGTTTGGGCATCGAACAGTTGAAGCATCTCGATGCGTGGTGCGCCCAGCGACGCGAAATCGTGAAGCAATATTTCAATCTATTGGAGCCGGTTGCCACCAAACTCGGTGTGACTTTGCCCGCCAAGGCACATCCCGGCGATGAAATTGGCCATAGCTGGAACATGTTCTGCGTGTTGTTGCCACTGGATGTGCTTTCAATTACGCGGAAACAGTTCATGGACGAAATGCATCAGCATCAAATCGGCATCGGCGTTTCGTACGAGGCAATGCATCTCACCACGCTGTTCCGCAGCAAAGGCCATCGTGAAGGCGAATTTCCGAACGCCGAACGCATTTCCAACCAAACCGTGACCTTGCCGCTACATCCGGCGATGACACATGCGGATGTGACGCGCGTATGTGAGGCCATGTCAAATGTCCTGACCGGAAATCGGATTACCAAATGAACGCGGCACCAACACTATCGGTCGTCATCCCGGTCTACAACGAAGAGCCCGGTCTGGCTGAATTGTTCAGCCGCCTCTATCCGGCGTTGGACACGCTTGCACTTAGCTACGAAATTATTTTCATCAACGACGGCTCGACAGATCGTTCCGCCGCACTTTTGCGTGAACAGTTTCAGCTTCGACCCGACGTCACCCGCGTGATCCTGTTCAACGGCAACTACGGCCAGCATATGGCGATCATGGCGGGATTCGAGCGCTGCCGGGGTGACCGCGTGGTCACGCTGGACGCTGACTTGCAGAACCCGCCCGAAGAAATTGGCAACTTGATGGCCGCAATGGATAAGGGCTTTGATTACGTCGGCAGTATCCGTAAAAAACGTCAGGACACAGCCTGGCGGCGCTGGGCATCAAAAGCCATGAACCGGACGCGCGAACAACTCACCCATATCAAAATGACCGATCAGGGTTGCATGCTGCGTGCGTATCGGCGCGACATCATCAACGCCATCAATCAGTCGCGTGAAGTGAGCACCTATATTCCGGCCTTGGCGTATTCGTTCTCGCACAATCCGACAGAAATTGAAGTCGAACACGAGGAGCGTGCTGCGGGGGAATCAAAGTATTCGCTATATAAACTCATTCGTCTCAATTTCGATCTCGTCACCGGTTTTTCGACCGTGCCTTTGCAAGTGTTTTCGTTTATCGGCATCATCATCTCGCTGCTTTCGCTGACGTTTGTGGTGTTTCTGGCTATCCGCCGGTTGGTCGTTGGCCCGGAAGCGGAAGGCCTGTTTACGCTGTTTGGTATTGCTTTCTTTCTGATCGGCGTCACACTGTTTGGCATCGGTCTGCTGGGCGAATATATCGGCCGAATTTATCAGCAAGTGCGTGAACGACCGCGTTATCTCATTCAAGCAGTGCTTGAAAAAACCGAATGACCTCGGCTGTTGTTTTTGCGTATCACAACGTCGGTGTGCGATGCTTGTCTGTGCTTATTGATCACGGGATCGACGTAAAACTTGTCGTCACGCATCGCGATAATCCGGACGAACATATTTGGTTCGACAGTGTCGAAAAACTGGCGATCGCCAACACCATTCAGGTCGTCATGCCGGATGATGCCAACACGCCAGAGTTCATTGGCAAAATTGTTGCTCTTCAGCCAGATTTTCTGTTTTCATTTTATTACCGCATGATGCTAAAACCCGCATTGCTGGCCGCTGCCACGCACGGTGCATTCAACATGCATGGCTCGCTGCTGCCTAAATATCGCGGTCGGGTGCCGGTGAATTGGGCGATTATCAAAGGTGAAGCCGAGACCGGTGCGACGCTGCATGAGATGGTGGAAAAGCCTGATGCCGGCGGCATCGTCGATCAAGAAGCCGTTGCCATTCTCCCGGATGAAAACGCACAACAGGTTTTTCATAACGTCACCGACGCGGCTGCCGTGATACTTGGCCGATCACTGCCCGCACTGATCGCGGGCAACGCCGTTCTGCGTGCGCAAGACCTTTCGCAGGGTAGTTACTATGGGGGTCGCAAACCAGCTGATGGCATCATCAATTGGTTTGAGAGTGCGCAAAACATTCATAATCTGGTGCGAGCAGTGGCACCGCCTTATCCTGGTGCCACGACCACCGTTGCCGGGCAGGCGATCAATATTCATCGGACACAATTGGCACCTGCGCATTTTCAGCACACAAAACCGGGCATGTTGAATGTGAGTTCCGAGCGGGTGATTGCGCTTTGTGGAGATGGCAGAATGCTGCGAATAATGGATGCCGAGATTGACGGACAGCCGCACAATGAAATCATGCTGGCCACAAGATTCGGTGTTGGTGTCTATACCTTGGGAAGTTAAATGCCAAGCACCAGTTTTCCTTTACAGTTACGAAGCACTGCATCGAAGCCAAGTCAAATTTCCTTACCCTATTAAATCAGCCATCCTATCCGCATGAAAAAAATCCTCATTCTCGGCGTCAACGGCTTTATTGGCCACCATCTTTCCAAACGCATTCTTGACACCACCGATTGGCATGTCTATGGCATGGACATGAGTTCTGATCGCGTCAAGCCGTTTATGAGTGACCCGCGCTTTCATTTTTTTGAAGGCGACATCACCATCAATAAGGAGTGGATCGAATATCACATCAAGAAATGCGATGTGGTGTTACCGCTGGTGGCCATTGCGACACCATCGACCTACGTGAAAGATCCGCTGCGCGTATTCGAGCTCGATTTCGAGGCCAATCTCCCGTTCGTGCGCGCCTGTGTGAAGTACAAAAAACGTATCATCTTTCCGTCAACCTCCGAGGTCTACGGAATGTGCGCGGATGAGGAGTTCGATCCGCATTCATCCAATCTGGTGCTGGGCCCAATCGAAATGCAGCGCTGGATTTATTCCTGCTCCAAACAATTAATGGACCGCGTTATCTATGCTTATGGCTCACGCGACGAACTCGATTTCACGCTGTTTCGTCCGTTCAACTGGATCGGTGCAGGACTCGATAGCATCCACACGGCCAAGGAAGGTTCGTCACGTGTGATCACGCAATTTTTTGGTCATATCGTGCGTGGTGAGCCGATCAAGCTGGTCGACGGCGGCGCGCAGAAACGTGCCTTCACCTATGTCACTGACGGCATTTCGGCCCTGACTAAAATTATCGCCAACGAAAACAATGTCGCCAGCGGCCAGATTTATAACATCGGTAATCCCAGAAATAATTACTCGGTGCGCGAACTCGCCACCATGATGCTCGAACTCGCCAAAAGCTATCCGGAATACAAAGACACCGCCGCCAAGGTCGCGCTGATCGAGACCACTTCCGGCGCGTACTATGGCAAGGGTTATCAGGATGTACAAAACCGCGTGCCGAAAATCGACAATACGATGAAAGATTTGAACTGGTCGCCGGAAGTCAATATGGCCGATGCGCTTAAGGGAATATTTGATCACTACCGCAAAGAGCTCGAAGAAGCCAAGCATCTCGTCGATTAGATTATTTCGGAGCAATCTTCATGTTTGGCATTCACGATTTACCGTTATTCATTCCGTGGCCATCGGCATCAAGCTCGCCCTAACTGAGAGACCAAAATGAGTGATCCAATCGTCGGCGTAGTGATGGGCTCCCAGTCCGACTGGGACGTGATGCAGCATGCGGCGAAAGTGCTGCGCGATTTCGGCGTGGCGTTCGAGCACAAGGTGGTGTCGGCGCACCGCACGCCTGATGCCATGTTTGATTACGCCGAGAGTGCCCGTGATCGCGGCCTCAAATGCATCATCGCCGGTGCCGGCGGTGCGGCACATTTGCCCGGCATGATTGCCAGCAAAACCACCATCCCGGTGCTGGGTGTGCCGGTACCATCGAAGCATTTGGCCGGACAGGATTCGCTTTATTCCATTGTTCAAATGCCCAAAGGAATCCCTGTCGCCACGTTTGCCATTGGCGAAGCGGGTGCGGCCAACGCGGCACTGTTTGCAGTGAGCCTGCTCGCGGGTGGCGACGCGAATCTGGTGACCAAGCTGAGTGCATACCGCGAAAGCTTGAAAGAACAAGTCGCTGCGATGCAGCTCCCCGAGGTGTTGTAGCAATGATTCTGCCCGGTGCCACCTTGGGATTGGTCGGCGGTGGCCAGCTTGGCCGCATGTTCACGATGGCCGCGCGCAATCTCGATTACCGCGTCACGGTGCTGGACCCCGATCCGCTTTCTCCCGCAGCAGAATTTGCCAGCGGCCACTTGAATACCGCCTACACACATCCGGTGTCACTGGAGGAAATGGCCAAGACCTGTGCGGCTGTGACGACAGAATTTGAAAACGCGCCCGCGGAAGCATTGATTGAATTGGCCAAACGCACCACGGTGCGCCCCAGCGGCCACGCGGTTGCAATCGCGCAGGATCGGACCGCCGAGAAAGCATTTTTTACCTCGAACGGTTTTCCCGTCGGGCCGTTTGCGGTGATCCGCAGCGCCGAAGATATTGACGCGGCCTTGCGGCTCGTGAAGCTGCCTGCCGTGTTGAAAACAGCGCGCTTTGGCTACGACGGCAAGGGACAGGCACGCATCGGCTCGCGCGCTGAACTCGATGCCACGCTGGCCGACTGGAATGGCGCACTTTGTGTGCTCGAGGAATTTCTGCCGCTGGTAAAGGAAATATCAGTCGTGCTCGCACGCGCGGAAGATGGCACGACGGCTATTTTTCCAATCGCTGAAAACCAGCACGTGAACGGCATTCTTGATATCACCATCGCCCCGGCGCGCATTGCACCAGCGTTGGCGCTTGAGGCTGAGCACATCGCCTCGCAGATCGCGGCAAAACTGGAGTACGTCGGTGTGATGGCAGTGGAATTTTTTGTCGTCGAAGGTGATGCGGGCGAGAACAAATTACTCGTCAACGAAATCGCCCCTCGTCCGCACAATAGCGGGCACTACACGATCGACGCCTGCCGCACTTCGCAGTTTGAACAACAGGTGCGTGTATTGTGCGGTTTGCCACTGGGCGACCCTTCGCTGCATACACCCGCGGTGATGTTGAATCTGATGGGCGATATCTGGCGCGGCGCGAGCAGGGAAACTCCGCCTGACTGGCAGGCGGCATTGCGGCACCCGGGCGCACATCTGCATCTCTACGGCAAACGTCAGGCCCGTGCCGGTCGCAAGATGGGGCATGTGACGATCTGCGACGCAGATCCGAACACTGCCCTATGCGTTGCCCTGGAAATCAAGCGAGCCCTCGCCAGAAACTAGTTCGCACGCCAAATCCGAAACGCAATCTGGACGCGCGTCACGCTTGTATTCCACTTTTTCGGAGGGTAACCATGTAATCGTTCAAACGATTTTCGTCGTTTCTTTCTATGCTGCTCGTCGTCAGCGCATTTGGGGTGGCTACCAACTCTGCAGTCGCGCGGGATTGGTCGAGGGGCGCGAAAGTATCGGCTCTGGCGCGATCAAAACAGAGGCGCGCAGCGTGAGCGGTTTCACTGGCGTTTCGTTGAACATTCCTGCCAAAGTAGAAATCGTTCAGGACGGCATTGAAAGCGATGACAACATCCTGCCCCTGATTGAAACCGTTGTAGAGGGTGACAAACTCAACGTCCGCTTCAAAGTTCGCAACATGTCTGTGAGCACCAAGACGCTCAGGATGACCATCAATGTGAAGTCACTAGACAGTATCGCTGCCGCAGGTTCGGGCGATGTGGCTTACAACCGCGACGCGAAGGTGTCGCGGTCGGTGGCGGGTTCAGGGAGCGTAAAGCGATTGGGTAATGCGCCCGCCGGGAACTGACTAAGCTGAATCAATGCCTCAGCTCGTCTGTGCTTCGATACGCGCAGCGTGCCCTGTGCTGAGCACGTCGAAGGATCGGCACGAACGGAGGTTTTAGAAGTTTCCACGTGAATCTCACCGGTCGGACATGCGCCCGTTATCATCGCGCAATCCCGATTAAAACGCTCGATCAATCAATCTGGCCGCAGGTGTAGTAGCAGGCAGCGTGCCGAAGGTTCTGCCGCTCAAATTGCCAAATCGCGCCCGACAAAAACTGTCAGCGACAACGTCGTTGCCAGCACCAATCAGGGTTGCCGCCTGCAAGGCCAGCGCCAGTCGTTCAACCAGATGGCGTGAACGCCTCTCAAGATCGGTCATATCGGCTAATTGCGTGGTCAAGGCAGCAATGTCGGCATCGAGCAACGCGTGTACACCCTTCACTTTCGCCAATTCGGCAAACACGGCCTCGCGCGTCGCAGGCTCTCGCGTCAATGCGCGCAGGACATCGAGGCACTGGATATTGCCGCTACCCTCCCAGATCGAATTCAACGGGGCCTGCCGATACAGCCGTGGCAACATCGATTCTTCGACATAGCCCGCACCGCCCAGACATTCCTGCGCCTCGTTGACGAACGCCGGACCGCGCTTGCATATCCAGTATTTGCCGATGGCGGTAGCGATGCGCGCGAACGCGGCTGCCTCAGGATCGCGCGCAGAAGCATCAATGGCACGGGCAACACGCAACGAAAACGCCATCGCCGCTTCCGATTCAAGCGCCAAATCGGCCAGCACCATTTGCATCAGCGGTTGCTCAGACAACCGTTTGCCAAACGCGCTGCGATGGCGGCAATGGTGGATAGCCTGCATCAACGCCTGACGCATGATGCCAGCGGAGCCGATCATGCAGTCCTCACGCGTCAGTGCGACCATCTCAATGATGGTTGCGATACCGCGGCCTTCCTCACCGATCATCCATGCCAACGCCCCGTGAAACTCGACTTCGGCACTCGCATTGCTCCAATCACCGAGCTTGTCTTTGAGTCGCTGAATACGCACCGCGTTGATCTCTCCATCAGGTGCGAAGCGCGGTAACAGAAAACAAGATATTCCGCGCTCAGTTTGCGCCAACACCAGAAATGCATCGCACATCGGCGCAGACATAAACCACTTATGCCCGACCAATTCGTAGAGTTGATCGGGCCCGCTGGCACCGACCGGATAAGCGCGGGTGGTATTGGCGCGCACATCTGAGCCGCCCTGCTTTTCGGTCATGCCCATGCCGATCGTGTTGCCGGTTTTTTCCCATGCAGGGACATGGCGGGGGTCGTATTCATTCGCCAATATGCGTGGCAGCCAGCTTGCCGCCAGCGTTGGCGATTGCCGCAGCACCGGCACTGCCGCGTGGGTCATCGTCAATGGGCACGACGTGCCTTGATCGGCTTGTGTGTAGAGATACATCAGCGCCGCGCGCGCGACATGCGCCCCCGCCTGATCGGCGTGCCGCCAAGAAAAATTCGCCACGCCGTGCTGCAGTCCCAGCGTCATCAGGCGGTGATAGGCGGGATGGAAATGGACTTCGTCGAGGCGATGACCGAAGCGGTCAAACGGTTTGAATACCGGCTTGTTTTCGTTCGCCAAAAAACCTGCGGCCATCAGTTCGCCTCCGGCCGCCAAGCCAAGCGCGTGGAGGTCCTTCCCGGCCCACGCGCCACCTTCGCGCTTCACCGCTTCCTGCAGTGCCGTGTCGGTGGCGTAAACGTCGTATGGTGTCAGCGGCGGCGCCTGATTGGCGACCTCGTGTGTGGCAAACCGATTTTTCAGGAGATCACTCATGTCAGCGCGTCAGTAAGTGGTGCGAGTTCATGCGACCCGCACAAAAAGAAAAAGCACCAGCACTGGCGCGGCGTTCCAGCTACAAATGGTCTAAGATGCCCGTCAATACTTGTGCTTTAACAATTGATCGATAAAAATTATTCGACAATCTTCACGGAAATGACCAGCGGCACCTCTTCAGTTCGCGTGCATTTCGGGTCGCCATAGCAATCGCCAGCCTGTATGGATTCCATGTTGAAGGTCATCTCAACGAGCTTTCCTTTGATGGGCGGTTTTTGTGTGCAAATGGCGAAGCTGCCGACCTCGATGTGCTCATTTTTTTTGTCGTCGCGTAAGGTGATGTAGCAGCCGTTATCGCCTTTGTCGATATCCGTGACGCGACCGCGGGTTTGTTTCAGCGTTTTCCCTATTTTGATCACGCCCTCATTGGGCACCATCGCGGGTGCGGGTGCGGGTGCGGGTGCGGGTGCGGGTGCGGGTGCGGGTGCGGGTGTCGGTGGTGGCGATTGCGCCAGCACGCAGAACGTCGGCAGGATTGCCGCCAACGCGGCAAATAAACAGGTTTGGATCAGCGGACGGTTTTTCATCAGGCCACCTCTACGCGTGTTCGGTTTGGCGAATATACCGTTTTATGCTGTGGTGCATGGCAACAAATTATTCTTCCGGCTTCTCCTGCCGTTTGCGACCCAGCAACGCCCCTGTCGGTCGTTTGGTCTGGCGGCGATGCCCGGCGGCGGGTTCGGGCGCGGTGACTGCCGTATTATCAGTGGCGGTCGGCTCATAGGGCTTGCTGAAATCGAAATGCGGAAGATTATCGACCGGCGCACGTTGGGCAGATGATGATGCGGATGATTTGGCGTGATGCGAGCGCGGCGCGGGGCGGTTGGTGTCGCGTTCTTCACGCGGCGCACGCCTTGCGCCGCCGTCACGTGCCGACTCCCGTTCACGACCAGCACCACTACTGCCACCACGCTCACTACTTCGCTCGTTACTGCGCTCGCGCGAACTTTCGCGTTCACGACCGGACGACACAAGCGTCGGCGTGGCCACGCGCAGAATTTCATGTTTAAGCAATTTCTCGACGCGCGACAAAAATTCCATTTCCTCCGGACTGACCAGCGAAATCGCCTCACCTGGCGTGCCGGCGCGACCGGTGCGGCCAATACGGTGCACGTAATCTTCGGGCGTATGTGGCAATTCGTAATTGATTACGAATGGCAGCGAATCGATGTCGAGACCGCGCGCGGCAATATCGGTCGCCACCAGAATGGCTGACTTGCCTTGTTTGAATTCATCCAGCGCCTGGGTGCGTTCAACCTGACTGCGATCGCTATGAATGGCCACTGCGGGCAGCCCATCCTTTTGCAACTGGCGCGCGACGCGGTCGGCATCGCGTTTCATGCGCGTGAAGATCAACACCTGCTTCATTTCGCGCGAACGAATCAGATGCGCCAGCAGCGCGGCTTTTTTTGCCCCGGCAACTTCGTAAACCTGATGCGTCACCAACTCTGCTGGCGCATTGCGGCGCGCGACTTCGATCATGGTCGGGCTGCGCATGAACTGTTCGGCGAGCTTCTTGATCTCGTTGGAGAACGTGGCCGAGAACAACAAATTCTGGCGAACCGGCGGCAGTACCGCGAGGATGCGCTCGATATCCGGCATAAAGCCCATGTCAAGCATACGATCAGCTTCGTCGAGCACCAGAATGCCGACCTGTGAAAGATTGATGCTTTTTTGCTGAAGATGGTCAAGCAGGCGACCCGGTGTAGCCACGACGATCTCAACACCGCTATGCAGCGCTTTGATTTGCGGCTTGATATCGATACCGCCGTAAACCACCGCCGCGCGTAGCGGCAGATATTTGCTGTAAGTACGCACCGATTCTTCCACCTGAGCCGCGAGTTCACGCGTGGGCACCAACACCAGCGCGCGCACCGGATGCCTGGCGGGGGAGCTGCTGCTGCTGGCGTGGGGTGCCAGCAATTGCAGCAGTGGCAGCGTAAAGCTGGCGGTTTTGCCGGTACCGGTCTGCGCGCAGCCCATGATGTCACGGCCCTCCAGGATGGCGGGAATGGCCTTGGCCTGAATGGGGGTGGGCTCGGTATAGCCTTGGGCTTCTACGGCACGAAGTAATTCGGGGATGAGGTTCAGTGATGCGAAGGACATTCAAACAGCCTACCTAAAAATGCCCTTTGAGGATTTGCAATGGCGCGTTTGAGAATAATAGCTGGCGACAGCGGTAGCCGAAAGAGCGGAAACGGACTACAGAAAACGGGTGCAACCCGCATTGTACCGGCAGCGGGCGCTGCACGCGAGCGCCACTGCAACCGTGCTGGTATTGAGCACCGGCGCGGCGGGGCGCATAATCACCCAATGCGCGGGGCTTTGTTTCAGTTGCCCGCTGCTGCGAGCGCACCATCGGGCACGATAAAATTGGTCACCGCACAAGGCGTCAACTCGTATGATACCGTTTGAAACCCGCTTGAATCCTTATCCATGACCACGACCGCCTCTCTGACGTTATGCCAATACTGCGAACACGCCAACCCTGCGGACGCGAAATTCTGCACTGGTTGCGGCGCGCCGTTGCACCTGATTCCCTGCCCGACCTGCGGGGCCGTCAATCAAAAAACATCAAAATCTTGCTACCAATGCCATGGAGAATTACGTGAGAGCACGGAAATTCTGCTCGCAAACGCCCCCGCGAGCGCGTCGGAGGCAGCTGCCGGCGATGCGGAGTCATCCGCAGCCATGCCATCCACCTATACGCCACCACCAGCCACGCCCCAGCGCCAGCCGCTGTTCGTCGTCACCATCATTTTTGTAGCCTTCGCCTCAGCCGCCTATTTTGCCTACCGCCAGCGAGCGTCAGTCGCCGCCAAGGATGTCAGTGTCGAGGCAATTTCGAGCATTGCGCCCGCCAATGTGAGTGCGGGCACGATCAACAAAGCGTCGCCTGCACCTGCTGCGAACACGTCGACAGCGCCCGCTGCCGGTAAAGAAATTTCCGCGAATCCTGCGCCAGCATCGGTCGTGGCCAAGCCTGAAACAGCGGTGGCCGCCCCGGCAGTCGCCGCCGTTGACAGCCAGCCCACCACCACGCCGACCAGACGGGCCAGCCGACGAGGTGCCGGAGAGACCGTGACCGCACCGGAAATCGCCGTCCCCGCTGCCAACGCACCCGCCAGCGGCGCAATGGAAAAAACACCGCCGCAGGCGAGACCCTGCACCGAAGCGATCGCCGCACTAGGGTTGTGCACACTAGAACCAACAAAAGGGAGGTAATAACATGGCCACGCGAACCAGCGAAACATTCATGCAAGCACCTGCAACGGCGTTCATCCGTTTTCTGTTTGCGACTGCCCTGCTGCTTGCCAGCGGTGCCGCAATCGCAGCGGCTGAATACAAGATCGCCACGGCATCCGAAAAAGGCACGTATTTCGCCATCGGTGCCGATCTCGCCAAGTTTGTCGCCCCCAGCGCTGACATCAAACTTGAAGTCATGCCCACATCGGGTTCAGCAGCGAATATCAAGCTGTTGCGGTTTGAGCCGGGCGTGAAATTTGCCGTCGTTCAGGCTGATGTGTATCAGGCATTTTTGGATAGAGCCGGTGGTGGCAATACCGAGGCCGCATCAATCATCCGACCGTTACGCGTGATCCTGCCGCTTTACAACACCGAGATCCACTACATCGTCCGGGCCGATTCAGAAATGAATTTTCTCCACGACATCAAGAATGCAAAAATCAACGGTGGCCTGGTGGGAAGCGGCGCAGCGCTGATCACCCACACGCTTTACAGAATGATGTTCAACGGCGCGATGCCGGAAGCCAATGGCAGTTTTTTGTCCAACGAGGAAGCGCTCGTCAAGTTGATTTCGGACAAGTCGGTCGATGTGGTGGTAGTCGCGGCGGGCCAGCCGGCACCACTTATCGCCAACATGAAGCCGGAAGCGCAAAAATTTATCAAGCTGCTGAAGTTTGATCCAAACCACCCCACCAGCAAACAGCCGCTGACCGTTTACTCATCGGCCACCGTGACGACCACCAGTTATCCGAATCTGCTGACGGAAAATTTCACCACCATCGCGGTCGGTGCGTTTCTGGTCACCTATGACTACAACCTAAAAGACACGATGAACCACATGACGCAATTTGCGCGCTCCCTCTGCGAAAATTTCCCCACCCTCCAGGCACAAGGTCATCCCAAGTGGCGTGAAGTTGCACTGGCATTGCCGCCACTAGGCCCGGGCTGGACATACTATCCGCCCACCGCCAGAGAGCTGCGTGCGTGCGGCGGCAAGAAAGCCAAAGCAGTGGTGAAGCCCACGAACAAATGCGCCGCCGAGGAGCGCATTCTGGGGCTTTGTAAATAAACTTTGCCAGTACTTTTCGCCGGGTGGGCTTTCGGCCCAATCCATCACAACCAACAAAGGAGACCAGATCATGAAAACTCTTCGCAGCGCACTGATTTTTCTTGCCGCAGGCATCACTGGTGCGATTGTCACGACGGCAGTGACAGCAAGCACCATCGACAACAGCGCCATCGGCAAACCAGAATTTCGCGAGCACAAGGCCACCTACGGCCTGGTGTACCGACTGCCCAGAGAAGTCACGGATATCCTCAACAGTAAAATCTACCCACCGCTTCGCGAGCGACTGATCGCGTTAGGCCTTGCCGATGAGGCTCGCACGTTCAATCTGCAACACGTGACCGTCGTGCATTTGCACAGCGCGGACCCGACAACGCCGGCAAAAATGCTGCGAGCGATGCCCAAAGTGCCGCCGGTACTCAATTACACGCTAAAAGATTTTTACAACACCGAAGCCTCCAAAGGCGCTGGCGCGCCGTGGTGGTTTGATCTGGGTATCGTCAAGTCCGGCCAGGGCTATACCGACATGATGTCCTTCAATACTGCCGCCACCGCAGCACTCACGCCGTTGCGAGATGGCCCCCTGCCCCGCTGCACCGGGCCGGTCTACGCCAATATGAGCGACACGGCCAAAGAACTCACGCGCACGATGGGTGTGAGCGGCGTGAACGTGATCAAGGACGGCAAAGAAACAGCTTCGCACAATCCTCACAACACGCTTGTCTACAGCATGGCCAGATACGATGAACGCATCCAGGCTGCGATGAAAACGGTTGCCGAGGACATGAACAAAATTCTGCCTGACGGTATCAAGACGCAGTTCAAAGAGGTATCAATCGTCGAGATCGGCTTTATGGGCAACGTGCTGCGCGAGTTTTATCGCATCAACCTCGCCGACGGCACCGCATTTGACACCACCAGCGGAAAAGCGGTCAAGGTGGGCAAATAACTTCTGGTCTTGTACCTGACCGCATTCCCATCTCTCGTATCTTGGCCATGAGATGGGAGCGCGATCATTGGCGATCCGGCAAGCGTCCACCACGATTCGCCAGTCCATCGCCAATCGCCAGTAGCGTCATGCGCAGATAGGTTAAGCGCGGCGCGACAAACAACATGGTCGCGATAAATTTCGCGGTCATCCGCAGCACGTCTTTCAGTTTCCATTTCAGTGGCACGTAGGCGCGGCGATAAAGCAGGATGCGGTTGCGGGTCTGGTAGTAAGTACGCGTCGGTGAATGCACCACCAGATTAATCAGATTCAGGATCACCCGGCGTTGATCGCCTAGCTGATGATCCAGCGTCGCATCACAAACACCGAAGAGCAAACAATCCTTCGCGCGCGCCCGGTAACACCATTCCATATCGACGCTATCGATAAACAACGTATCGTCGAAGTCGCCGATTTTATCGAACGTACTCATCGCAATGAGTGCGCCGGAACTGATCAGGAAATCGCAGGCGATCAGTTTTTCATTATTTGGCGCGCAGCGCAGATGCTGATTGCGAAGCCACCCGAGCCGGATAAACGGATACTGGCGGGCATCGCGCGAATCAACAATACGCGGACCAACGGCCGCCACAGAAATGGCCGGATTCAAACCAATTGCTTGCTCGAACCCCGACACCAATTTACCGACCATGCCTGACGCAGGAACGCTGTCGTGGTCCAGCAGCAACACGAATTTCGCACCCTGCCCGCGTGCAGCTTCAATACCGATATTGAACCCGCTGGCAACGCCTTCGTTATGCTCTAAAACGATGAAACTGATTTGGGGTGAGCCACCGACGAGTGCCGCGATGTCAGGTTGTTGAAGAATATTTTTGACCGATGGCATCGAACCGTTATCGACGATGACGATTTGATCTACCTGATTACGCAGGGCGGCCAATTGCGCAGCCAATCGCAATGGATCGGGATTGAAGGCTACCGTGATGCTGGTCACACCCGTATCGTGCCGGGGCGCTGCTGATCGCGATGGTTCGCGGGCATGCCACGTCGTAGTTGCGATCACAGATTCGAACGCCGCTTCTGACAGCCTCTGCACGTCAACATCTGGCAAATGCTCTCGCATGCACTGCGGAAGCTCATCCACTGCGGTCTCCAACTGCGCACCGAGTTCGCGGTGGATGTCGCGCAGATACATTGGCAGACCATCGACATGATGCAGGTGAGTCCTCGATATGCCGATTACGCGCAGCAGTTGAAGTAACGCTAGCGGGTCTTGTCGATCCTCGACATATGCTTCAAACGCTTCGCCCTGACGCACCCAGCGCAGCGACAGACTTTGCCCTTCAAAAGGATTCAAGAGCAACACTTCCATCGATTCTGACAACTTCGCCGCGAGGGTATTGACGTCCTTCTCAGTAATGCCGCCGCGATCGTGTGTGATAAACAACAGTCGGGGCCGGGTTGAGGTTGCCAGTCGGGTCAGATCCACACGCCGTCTCAACGCGCGTGCCGGGTCAGCCGCAAGATGCGCTGCGATGTCCTCGCGATAGGCTGGGTATCTG
>JAYURJ010000023.1:0-20042 GCA_043756275.1 Betaproteobacteria bacterium
TGCATGCAAGGTAATGCCGAGGCCTGCGTCGCGCGCGATGTTGATGGCATCTCGATGTGGTGTGGGCGGAAAGCCGCGCTCGGCACCGGCCAGATCGAAACCAATTACGCCATGCGCTGCGTAACGCGCGGCGAGGCGCGCACTTTTGGCCGTGGCATCGGACGCATCGGTGCGCATGGCGCAGATGATCAATCCGCAGGGCAGGGTGCTTTTTTTCAGTCCGCGCAACAGCGCTTCAACAACGGCCTCGCCCGACAATCCGTGCGCCTCCAGCAGCAACGGTGCAATGCGAAATTCCGCCAGCACGCAGCCATCTGCCAGCGCGTCTTCCGCCGCCTCGAACGCGACGCGCTCACACGCCTGTTCAGACGCCATTGCAGCGACAGTCAACCCAAAGCCGGTGAGGTAGCGTTCAAGACTTCCCGAATTGGAATTGGCGAGCAGCCATGCGGCAAGATCGGCGGCGGTGTTCGCGGGCATTGGTACGTTGCGCTGCTGGCAAAGCGCCAGCAACGTTTGCGGGCGCAGACCACCATCAAGGTGTTCGTGCAGCAAGACTTTCGGAAGGGCCTCCCATTGCGTTTCGGTCAGGACAGCGTCGGGCATATTGTTTTTTTTCATTCAGGTTTCACGTTATTGTCCCTCAAACTGATCGGCAACGCGTCACAATGCTAGGAATTGCGGTTCTCAAAAAGCAACTGAATAAGCATTGCAAGCAGTCACAACAAGATGCCCACAATCGCGCATAATTCGTCAACATTCAACGTCACTGAGTCAGACATGCAGCTTAAACAAATTCGCACCTTCTCAATTTTTGTCGCTTGTGCATTGACGCTCAGTGCTGCCAGAGCGCAACAGAATTTCGATAAGGTCGAGATCAAAACTGAGCAACTTTCGCCGACCACATACGTTTTGTTTGGCGCGGGCGGCAACATTGGCGTGTCCGTTGGTGAAGATGCATTGTTTATTATCGACGACCAATACGCGCCGGTTAGCCCCAAGATCGTTGCGGCGCTGAAAAAACTCAGCGACAAACCCATTAAATTTGTTCTCAATACGCACTGGCATGGCGATCACACCGGCGGCAACGAGAATCTGGGCAACGCTGGTGCGCTGATCGTGGCGCACGACAATGTCAGGAAGCGGATGTCGACTGAACAGTTCATCGCGCTGTTCAAATCAACGACGCCGCCCTCACCGAAAGCTGCACTGCCAGTTGTCACGTTCTCCACGGACGTCACGTTTCATATCAATGGTGACGAAGTATTCGGCTTTCATGTTCCCAAGGCGCATACCGACGGCGATACGATAGTGCAGTTTAGAAAAAGTAACGTGATACATATGGGCGACACGTTCTTTAACGGCCTGTATCCATTCATCGATACCTCCAGCGGCGGCAATCCCGATGGTGTTATCGCGGTGGCAGATCGTGTGCTGATGCTGGGCGACGACAATACTAAAATCATTCCCGGCCACGGTCCGGTGAGCAGCAAAGCTGATCTGAAGGCCTATCGTGACATGCTCGCAACCGTCACAGGGCGAATTAAAGCAATGCTGAAGGCGGGTAAAAAACTTGAGGACATCAAGGCCGCGAATCCATCAGCAGAATTCGACGAAAAGTGGGGCAAAGCGTTTATATCGCCGCCGCGTTTTATCGAAATGCTTGTGGCCAGTTATTCCTAATACGGTTGGCCTCGCTAAGCGCATACCTGAGTATTTTTACGTAGAACGCCATTTGACGGGTGTTTCAGGGCAAATGTGCCTGAAAAGGCGCACCAGTGCTAGGGAACCCCTGATTAAATCTATTTTGAGTGTGGTTCGACAAGCTCACCACGAACGGAATCAATAACTTACCGTTCGTCTTGAGCCTGTCGAAGGACTTAATCAGAGGTTCCTAGAGTTAATTAAAATATGAGCGATGATCAGCGCGCATAAAGCCGCACATCGCAAACCCTTCTTTTTTTCATGTCCATCACCATCTTCGACACGCCCGTCGTCAATACTTTCCTGCGGTTATTCTCGATTTCCTTTCTCAAACTCAGTGGCTGGACAGTGACTGGCGCGCTGCCACTGGGCGGCGAAAAATGCGTCATGATCGCGGCACCGCACACGAGCAACTGGGATCTGTCTTATATGCTAATGGTTGCGTTTCAGTTGCGGCTGCGCGTGCGGTGGATGGGTAAGGCGTCGATATTTTCGCCACCGTTTCGCGGCGTGATGATGTGGCTGGGCGGCATTCCCGTCAATCGCGAAAAGTCGAATAATCTGGTCGCCATTTTCGCTGACGCGATTAAAGCGGCACATGGTTCGCTACAGTTGGTGGTGCCACCGGAGGGTACGCGCAGCAAAACGCGGTACTGGAAAACTGGCTTTTACTACATCGCGCTCGGTGCCAACGTGCCGATTGTGATGGCGTATTTGGATTACTCGAAAAAGCTGACCGGATTGGGCCCGATGCTTAAGCCGAGCGGCGATATCGAGGCCGACATGAAAATCATCAAGGCGTTTTACGCGCCGTTCAATGGCAAGAACGCCACCCAGTTTGATGCCAAAGTTGGTTAGGGCCGTACGCCGGGCGCTTCCGATGTCATGCCAGCGGCGCGCTCGTGAAGATAAAGCTCCAGCCCCACCAATTCTGCACTGCCCAGCGCGTAGGGTTCTGCGCGCACCCCTGTCATGCAATTGCGCAGACGACGTTGCAAGCTGCCCAGTGCCTGCCACTCGAGGCGATAAAGCGGATATGCCGTCGGATGCGCTTCGGGAATGGTGCTGCCACCGAGTTTGCCGCCGGCGTGACGGTCATGGCAGTGCGTGCAGGCAAGATCGAGTTGGCCGATACGTTGCACATAACGCGCCTTGCCATTTGTGCGCGCCGTGTCCAAACGTACATCTGCCGGTGGCATCAGCGGCATGCCGCGCGATTGCAACGCGACATAACTTTCCAGATTCAACAATGGCTGACTTTCAAACGCCAGCGGCGCGGCGCGTTGATGTTTTGCGCGGCAGATTTCAATGCGCTGTTGCAAGTTGATCGGTGCTCTGGTCGTCTCATCGAACGCGGGATAGCGCACCGCAACGCCGCGCATTGACTGCGGTACTGCATGACAATCTGCGCATGATTTGTCGGCGGCACCGGTTTTGCGCGACCATTGCGCCTCGCCATCCTTCACCCACAGCAACGCCGGATTCGCGTTGTCGTCGTGTTGCAGCGCCTGATTTTGAGCGCTCATGAATTCGGCACCTGACTTGCGCACATCTTTTTTGATTGTCACGTTAGCCGATTGCTCAAGCGGATGCATACATGCAGCCGATAGCGTCAACAGCAGAAGCGGCACAAACACTAACCGCTTTTTTTCGTGCAGGCGCGTCACGACGCTAGACCACGTTAAGCGCAACTGTTTCTGTCTGCGCGAGACCGTTATCCCCTGACCAATTGAACACGAGCGTTCCGCGCGACAACGCGGCCATGTGAAATGTGAGATAAGGATTGGCTGCGACGGCGGCAAACAATTCTGCATCCAGTACCAATTCACGTTGCGCGCTGGGTTCAGCCGACTGAAAATGACACGTGAAACGCCGCACCAAATCGCGTGGGATGACCACACCGCTTGAATCTGGCCGACAACCTGTATGCATGGGGTGCTGGATCAGTGTGCGAAATTTGATGAATCCGTGAAGAAAGTGAAAAGAAGGAGAAGGGATGTTGGAGCGGTCAGAAAAAACGAATATGTGAAAAAATAATCCCGGCGTATGGCCGCGCAGCCTCAAAAATTGTTCAACGTCGCTCGGAGGATTTTAAATCACGTCCCGATGCCGCATCACGTCGCCTAAGTATCAAAGCCTGCAATAGCTAAAGCCCGGTCAAATCCCAGAACTCTTTCGCGCGCGCAGCACCGCGCATTTGCCCGATGATGTCGCGGGCTCGTTCGGCACGTGCCGTGAACTCAGCGAGCGTCGAGGTGCGTTCAATGGCAACGGCAAGTGCATCGCCATCCGGGCCGAGCAATGATTCGATGCTTCGTGACGCACGCTGTTTGGCGACATCGAGATCGATTTTTGTGCCGGGATTGGCTGGCAGCTTGGGTGCAGCCGCAGGAGTGGCAGCGTCGCGACCATCGGCGTGGGCTATAAAGCCATCGCGCGCCAAATCTTCAAGAAGCGTTAAACCATTGCCCGGAATTTTTGCCAGTAGCGCCCCAACCTCGCATCGGCCATCGACCTGAATCAGTGCTGTTCGGTGACGAAAATCGAGGTGATAACTGCGCTTCTCGATTTCTTCAATACCTTTCGCCGACTTTATAAAAATGTCGTCGCTGTCCATGGACTCTCCCAGTGATGCGATCAGGGTGAATCATTGTGTGCCTGAGTTTGCGGCGGGTCAACCGGCTGATTTGCGCCTTCCCCCGTTGCCGGAGGGAGGAGGCGCGGCAAACCGAAAATGCGCGCAACTAGAACGAGGACAAATTTGTGCCCGCTGCACCGACAGCAGCGTAACCGCTGCTGGTGCGGGCAATCGCGGTCAAGTCATTAACGGTGCCCGACGTGCGCACCTGCCAGGTAATGCCGTCAGCGCTGGTGTAGATACTGCCTGCGTTGCCGACCGCCACAAACTGTCCGCCAAACCCGATGCCAGCCATATTGTTGGTCGATATTGGTGCTCGCAAGGTCCACGTCAGGCCGTCACTGCTGGTTAGCAGCGTGCCTGCTGCGCCCACCGCGACGAACAGATTGCTGTTGGTGACGACGGCTGCGGCACCGGTTCCGGTTGTCGTGCTTAATACCCCAAGGGCCACGCCCCGGAGGTCGTTGGTCGTGTTTACTGTAACGGCTTGCCATGTCGTTCCATCCGTACTGGTAACCACGGTACCTTGCGCGCCCACGGCCACGTATCTGCCGGCACCAAAAACCGCACCATAGAGATGCTTCGTGGTGGCCGATGTGGTGGCAACCCAGGTGATGCCATCGGCACTAAAGTTAGTGCTGCCGCCCGCACCCACCGTCACAAACGCACCGGTTCCGGGGCTGGCGATGCCGTAGAGGTCAGCGACGGTCGAACTGGTCCGCGCGAGCCATGTCGCGCCGTCGGTGCTAAATATCGTCGTGCCTGCGTTGCCAACAGCCAGAAAGCCTGCGCCGCCGAATGCGGTGGCGTTCAGATCGGCTGGCGCTGCCGGATTCGTTCGGGCGATTGGTGGAGCACCGCCGATGCTTGCAAATATTGCCCCGCCGGTACCGACGGCCACGTTGGTGGTGGCGGCTGCGCTAACGCCATTCAGTCTGCCGATGCCTAGCGGCGTTCCTGCTGTCCAGGTGGTGCCTGCAAACCTTGGGGTGACCACCTGCGTTGGCGCACCCGCACCGCCGGGGCCACCGTTTTTTCTGGCATTCATCGTGAATGAATATGCAGTGCCGTTGCTTAGACCGCTGATGGTATTGGGTGAGGACGCATTAACGATGGCAGTTCCACCAAGCGACAACCAGTTTGAGGTCGTGACTGTCGCGCCCCTGGCATAGAAAAGCCAATAGTCCACGCCCGGCTGGGCGGTCCAGGTCATCGTGACAAAACCGTCACCCGCAACGGCCGTGAAATCCGGGGCCGCATCGGCGGAGCTGCTCTTGTCGCCGCAACCATTGAGCATGACCGTGACGGCAATGGAGGCCATCAGAAGTGCGATTCGTTTCACAATATTCCTTCGACGTTTCTGGACGCAAATTATCCCACAAACTCACTCTTGGACTTTCAGCGCGCATGCTGGCCGCGAGGTCAAAATAGATTAAAAGATAAATAGCAATCTCTGGCATCCACGGACATCGCAGGTCAAAGAATGCTCGCTACCCGCACCAATACTAGAGTTAGCTGATTTCTTGCTATCGCAGCGTGCGCCGGATGCGCTCGCGGTAAGATGGTTGAGGTGTGTAGCTTGTTTAAGAGTTCACAAGCGTTCGAACCCCGCTTAATTCCCTTCGTTCCCTGTAGTCTCAATAACCCGGTCGATATGAGTCCACTCCTGCGCACAATCTCCGCATGCCTGATCATTTGTTGCCTGCATTTTTCGCTCGCAGAAGCGCAGCAACCGAAGGCCACCATTGACGCTGCAGCCAATGCAGGAAAAGCTGCGCAGATCCCGCTGCCCACACCTTCAGCGTCGGCGCGTGATTTATTTTCCCGTTACAAGGATCGGCTGGTGCAGGTGCGTGTTTTGCTCAACAGCGCCAATGAACAATCCTCCCTGGGCTCTGGTTTTGTGGTGCGTGATGACGGCGCAAAGGGTGTCTGGCTGCTCACCAATTACCACGTTGTGTCGTCGCTCGCGATCGACCCTGAAAAATTTCGCATCGAACTACGCCCAACGAGCGAGCGCACCGTCAAGGCTACGCTGGTGGCGGTGGATGTGATTCATGATCTTGCCGTATTGCGCACTGAGCCCGTGAGTGGCGCTGCGCCGTGGCCGGTTTTTGCGTTGCGCGATAGTGCGCTGGTGCAGGGCGAGCGCATATTTTCGCTGGGCAATCCGCTCGAGCTGGGTTTTTTGATTTCCGAGGGCATCTACAATGGCTTCGTTGAATCGCGCATATATGAGCAATTGCTTTTTTCCGGCGCGCTTAATGGCGGCATGAGCGGTGGGCCGGCCATCGATGAGGCGGGCAGGGTGGTTGGCGTGAATGTCGCGACGCGTCGCGGTGCTGAGTTGCTGAGCTTCCTCGTGCCTGTGAGGTACGCGCGCGACTTGCTCGATCAGGCATTGACGGCGGCACCGCGCAAAGAATGGCGCACGGAAATCGGCCGGCAATTACTTGCCCATCAGAGTTTTGTGGCCAGCAAGCTGTTGAATCTGCCACCCATTGCGTTGGACAAAGCGGCTGGCAAGGCAAGCCCACCAGCCACGGGTGTTGTTGCCAATGCCAACGCAGGGTTTGCCAGCCAGACGCTGGCGGGCCGCAGCGTGCCCACGCTCGATGGCAGCCTGACCAAATGCTGGGCAGGCGGGCGCGATGGCGAACGACTGCGTTACCAGCGCGACACGCTCGATTGCACTTTGCGCTCTGATTTATACGTGCGCGGCAATCTCTACACCGGCTCGTTGGCGGTGCGGCATGTGCTGCTACGCAACGACAAACTGTCCACGCCACAATTTCTCACCATCGGTTCATTTGGTCGCGCTGCATCGACTTTTTTGCGCAGCGGCAATCGTGAAATGACGGCCGATGAATGTCGGGACGATTACGTCCGTTCTGCCATCCACGTGTATCGCGTCGCGATTTGCCTGAAAGCGTTCCGGAAATTTGAAGGACTCTACGATTTCGCCGTCAACGCCACCCAGGTCGATGATGCACGCGAACGTATGTCAAGCACGCTCACGCTAAATGGTGTGTCGTTTGACAACGGCCAGCGCTTAAGCCGCATGTTTCTGGAGCGCCTGCAATGAGTTGGGTTGTCGAACAGTTGCAGCGCGACGGCAGCGTGCTGACGCGCGTGCCCGTCCCAGCACCCGCAGCAGCCGACGCCACCGCGGCCATTCGTATCGGTCGTGCGCTCGACAACGATCTGGTGCTCGATGATCCACACTGCGCGGCCCACCACGCGCGGCTTGAAATCGATGCCGACGGCAACGCCAGGCTGGTTGATATGGGCACGAATAATGGCATCGTCAACGGTCGAAACAAGCGTGTGGCTGCTGTTGAGATCAACACCGACGAGCCATACCGGCTTGGCCAGACATTGGTTCGGGTGCGTTCAACCACATGGCCGATTGCCCCGGAACGTTCACTTTCGCGCCGCGTCGTGTGGCCGCTGGCCCTGCTGGGATTGGTACTGGTGCTTTCCCACGGCGGGTGGGAGTTTTGGTTAAAGGATGTGCAAGAAAAATCTCCGCCGTATCTTTATGGTCTCAGCAGCCTCGCCGCCGCGCTGTGTTTATGGAGTGCGATGTATGCCTTGTTCGGGCGGCTGATCACCGGTGCAGAGCGGTTTTTTTCGCATTTGGCGATTGCCTCGGCGGGTTATCTGGGCGGGACAATCATCCTCAACCTCCTTGAGACGCTCGCGTTCTCTTCGTCCTGGCTGTGGCCGGTGCGCATCACCCAGCCGGTGGTCGTGATCGTGGCGGCACTCACGGTGCGCTATCACTTGCGGCTGGCTGATCCGAGGCATTGGCGCACGCTTCGGCTCGGGCTGGTGATCGTTGCTGCGCTCGCGATTGTGATCCCGATTGCCCAGCAATGGGTTTCCCACCAGCGGCTCACCGACGTGCAGACGCTAACTGCCGTCGAGCACCCGGCGCTACGATTGGCCCAGCCGGTTCCATTGCAGCAGTTCAGTGAAACGGCAATATTGCTCAAAGCACGGGTGGATAAAGCCCGCAAGAATGACGATGACGGTGACGGCTCGGATTGGTTGGGGCTGGATAGCGAATAGGCTGGACTGACAGCCGGGCATCGAAAACCGCCGTTTGGGGCCACTACTGTACAATAGGACAGCATTCGAGTTGATTCGAATCACTCAAGGAAAGGCCATTCACGTGAAGAGTACTAAAGCAGATAAACCCGCACCAAAAGTGAAAGCAACGCGAAAAAACGCTGCCACCGGCACAGCCAAGACTGCAGCCGCAGAAGTGGTTGCACCAGTGGTCGTCAAACAAGCCCATGGCACCAGCCGTCCGGTGATGTCGTTGCCGCCCCCAACCGGCCAGCCGCCAAAGCCCGCCGGCAAACACGCGCGTATCCCGGACACCGCCGCGCCGCGCCATGCGACGTTGGTAAAACGTGATACCGTCAAGGCATAGCGAGCCGCGCGATCGTGGCATAGGCAACGTGCAAAAAAGCCCTCTTGATTGAGGGCTTTTTTCATTTGGTGGTGATGTCCTTTTCTGCTGCTGTTAGTTTTTTGTTTGGTGCTTGATGAAGATGCCACAGGCGGTTTCTAATTCGAAGAATACCAGCATCCACGGGCATCTCAGGATTAAAATGCTCCAAGAGCCGCACCAGTAAATGACTTTCTCTTTCCAAAAGACCGATTAAATCCATGTTCCAGACGCCATGACGACTGAGCCACAACCGATTTCCCAGTCTTACAACGGCACGCACGCCGTCTTCCGCCTGTTGCGATGTTCGGGCTGGGGGCCGGAGCTGATGAACCTTGGGTATTTCCCACACCGCGGCTGGTTGGGATTGCCCGCGAATCTGCTGGTCAGTTTGGCCAGCCGACAACAGCAGCTCGCCATGGAGGCGATCAAACATCTGGACGTGAAGCCCGGCGATCACGTGATCGATATCGCCTGCGGACACGGCGGTGCTGCGTATATTTTGAAGTGTTCGACGTCGGCGGCACGCGTAACGGGCATCGACCTGCTGACCGAAAATATCGTGCTGGCCAACGATATGTTTCCGCGCATCGACGGGCTCAGCTTCGCGCAGGGCAATGCGCAGGATTTGCCAATGGAGGATCAATCGGTGGGGCGAGCGCTGTGTTGTGAGGCCGCGTTTCATTTTCCGGATAGAGCGCAGTTTTTGCGCGAAGCCGCGCGCGTGCTCAAACCCGGCGGGCGGCTGGTGGTGGTCGATTTTGTCTGGCAATCTGCAGAGAGTCGCGCGTTCAAAGACCACGAACTGGCGCGACATGTGCGCGAAGTCTGGCAATGGGATGATCTGTTCACGGCAGCGGAATACCAATCCGCAGGTGCGGCGGCAGGATTGCGGCTGGTGCGGGAAGTGGACTGGACCAACCACGTCACTCGTCCACTACAGGAAATTTTTGAGGTTGACGTTTGGCTGTCGCAGCGACCGTGGGGGCGGCGCGTGCTGCACGATTTCCAGCCGCTAACACGACATTTTACCGATGCCGATTGGGCAGCAGTCGCCTACTCAGCGGCTGCGCATCGGTTCGTGCAGCAACATTCAAATTACAAGGTTTTTGTGTTCGATAAGCAGGCCAAGCTGGACACTTGAATTCCTACCACCCGCCAATCCGCTCCCACACCGCCGACTTCGACTGTGCAATATTGAGAACGCGGTAGCGCGCATGTTGCGCGCCGGTGGCACAGGCGTGGTTTGGAAGAATGCGTAGTTGTGCGCCGACCGGCAGGTTCAGCGGCGTACCGGCAGCGCCGTCGCGATGCGCGATGATGCCGTGCTCCTGATTAGCCGACACCATGATGTAGTCAGGCATGGCGTTGCCGTTTGCGTCGCATACCAGACCGAAGCCTTGATCGACCGTTTGCGCGGCGGTACCGCGATCGCGCGACATCGCCATCCAGCCCGCATCGACAATCGTCCAGCCTTTTTCACGCTGATGGCCGATCACGGTGGTGAGTACCGAGATCGCGATATCGTCCACGCTGCACACGCCCAGCCCGGCCATCACCAGATCAAAAAACACAAATACGCCGGCACGGACTTCGGTGACGCCGGTAAGGTCCTGCGCGAACAGGGCGGTTGGTGTGGAGCCGACGCTGACCACCGGTGCCGCATGCCCCGCCTCTCGCAGGCGTCGGGCCGCGCGTACGGTGCGTGCGCGTTCCTGCTCGGCCATGGCGCGCAAGGCGGTGTCGCCGCGGCATTCGTATGAACCACCGGCGTGGGTCATGACACCTGCAACAATGATGCCGCCGTCTGCCAGTGTGCCTGCAACAGCCAGCAACTCGGCACATTCGGGCAGCAAGCCCGCCCGATGTCCGTCGCAGTCGATCTCGATCAGCACCTGAATGGGTGCAGGCAACGCAGTTGCAGCCTTCACCAGTAGTTCGGCTGCGTCGAGGCTGTCGAGAATCACGGTGAGCTTCACGCCGCGTTTGAGGAGGGCTGCGACATGCGCCATTTTGTTGGGCGTGATGCCGACTGCATAGACGATATCGGTGTAGCCGTGACAAGCAAAATAATCGGCTTCGCGCAACGTGGATACCGTGATCGGCCCGGGTTTGCCACCTGACATCGCGAGCGCGATATCGATATTCTTGGCGGTTTTGACGTGCGGTCGAAAACCAACCTTCAGCCGGTCAAGCTGGCTCTGCATGCGCGCGATGTTGTTGGTCATCCGACCGTGCTCAAGCAGAAGTGCCGGGGTGTCGAGTGCGGGAAACGTGCGCGTGCCGTCGGTCATTGGGCGTGACTTTTATGGGTTGTTCAGATCGAGGATAGGGTAATTATAATCACCATGTCTGATGGCTTTAACTGGAACGCGGGGGTGTAGCGCGACCTTGGAAACTTGTTCGAGTGCGGTTAGCAATTGATCAGGCCACAGGCAATCATCGGGACGGGGATTGCTAAGCAAATGATCCAGCGCCTCAATTTTGGTTTGCAGCATGTTGTCGGTATTTTTCATGGCCGCGAAAAGCTACAAGTGAATTGGTCACTGTTTAAAATAATTGACAATTCAACACGGGGCGCTCAAAAGGAGGCATTGAGGAGCGCGCGATATTGCTCAGGAGTCGCTTCGCGCGGGTTGGTTTTGTGGCAGTGGTCGACCATGGCACCCTGAATGACATTATCAAACATGTCCTTGCGCACGCCGACTTGTTCCAGCCCGGCGGGCAATCCGAGTTGCCCGCACATGGTGGCGACGGCATCGGCGATATCGGCTGATTCTGGCAGGTGCATGGCGTGCTTGAGCCGCGCGATTTTATTCTCCTTGATCACCGAGGGTGCTTCGGCATTGAAGCGCAGCACGGTCGGCATCATGATCGCGTTCAACGTGCCGTGGTGAAGCCCGGTTTTGCCATCGATTTTCAGTCCGCCCAGCGGATGCGAAAGGGAATGCACCGCGCCGAGCCCTTTCTGAAAAGCCATCGCGCCCTGCATCGAGGCCGACATCATGTTGAGTCGGGCGTCGATATTGCTGCCATCCCTGGTCGCGGTTTCGATGCTGGACCATGCGCGCTCAAGCCCATCGAGCGCGATGCCATCTGCCGGGGGATTAAATGCAGCGGACAGGAAGGTTTCGACGCAATGGGCAATCGCATCCATACCGGTGGCTGCGGTGAGGTAAGGCGGCAAACCGAGCGTGAGGATGGGGTCACAAATGGCGGAGCGCGGCAACAGATGCCACGAATGAAAGCCTAACTTCCTGCCGTCGTTGAGAATCATGATGGAACCGCGGGCGACTTCGCTGCCGGTGCCTGATGTGGTGGGCACTGCGATCACTGGTGCAGCCGCCGCCGTGATGCGGGTGCTGCCGCCTTCGATGGTGGCGTAAGTTTTGAGTTCGCCCGGATGTGTTGCGAGGATCGCGGCACCTTTGGCCAGATCCATCGATGAGCCGCCACCGACGGCGATCATGCCATCGCAGCCACTATCGCGATACAAATCGGCTGCAAGTCGGGCCATTGCCTCGGTCGGGTTCGAGGGGGTGTCATCAAAGATCGTGCACGGCAAACCTTCGAGCGCTGCGGCCACACGTTCAACAATGCCAGCCGCGGCAACGCCTTTGTCAGAAACAATCAGCGGACGACGAATGCCGATGCGCTCACATTCGGATTTGAGTTGAAGCAGCGCGTCGGTGCCGATGTGGATGTGCGTTAAATAAAAGATGAATGCCATTTGGGATCACTTTCATGGTTAACCCTGAAATTCTAAAACGCTAATATCGGCGCGGCCCCCAAGCTATTTTGGTTCCAGCGACCGCGTCAAATGGCGATCTGCAAAAAAATTATCTAGGCGTCAACAAGCGCTGGTATAAAACCGCTTCGGGCATACCGCTTCGTAGCGATTGTTGCCACCGATCGCAACTTGCGCACCCTCTGTAACGCGGTCCCCATTCGCATCGAGCCGCACATTCATCGTCGCTTTGCGACCGCAGCGGCAAATCGTTTTCATTTCTTCGATGTCGTCGGACAGTGTCATCAGTGCGCGCGAGCCGGGAAATGGCTGGCCGATAAAGTCACTGCGTAATCCGTAACAGATGACGGGTGTCCCGCGTATACAGGCGAGCTGATGTAGTTGGATGACCTGCACTTCAGTGAGGAACTGTGCTTCGTCGATCAGGATGCAGGATGGCAGCGGGCGGGATTCATAAAGCGTAGTGAAATTCGTCAATTGGGAAAAAACTTCCGACTCGCGTGCCACGCCCAGACGCGAAACGATGCGGCCCGCACCGTGACGATCATCGATTGCCGCGGTGAACAGGTTTACCGATTGGCCACGCTCTTCGTAGTTGTAGGCGACTTGTTGCAGCGACGTGGATTTGCCCGCGTTCATCGCGGCAAAGCGAAAATAGAGTTTGGCCAACGGTTACCCCAACGAATTTTTGCGTCAGTATAGCGGCTTCGTGGGGAGGGTCGGTATGCGAGGTGCGATGGCCCAAGGCCGCTTCGCTTTAGATGGTACGCACGACTCCTACGACCAGACCTTCGATATCCAGCGTCTTTTTATCCAGATCAACCACGATGGGCAGAAAATCAGGGTTCTCGGCGATGAGGAATGCCTGACGACCTTTTAATTTCAGGCGTTTGACGGTGGCATCGCCCTCAATGCGCGCAACGACGATTTGCCCGGTGCGCGCAATGCTGGTTTTGTGCACAGCAAGCCAATCGCCATCCATGATGCCGACATCTTTCATGCTCATGCCGGAAACTTGCAACAGATAATCGGCTTTTGGCTTGAACATTAGCGGGCTCACCGGATAGCGGCCCACGACGTTTTCCTGCGCCAGAATTGGCGAACCTGCGGCTACTTTACCGATCAGCGGCATGCCGCCTTCTTCATCGTTGACCGCCTCCGATCCCATCGCGCCGCCTTCGCGGATGCGGATGCCACGCGATGAACCGGCCAGCATCTCGATGGCACCTTTGCGCTCAAGGGCGCGCAGGTGTTCTTCGGCCGCATTCGGTGATCGAAAGCCTAGTGCGCCGCAGATTTCAGCGCGGGTGGGTGGCATACCGTTCTCTAAAATCCATGCTTTGAGAAAGGCGAGAATTTCTTGCTGGCGGGATGTAAGTTCATTCATATCTGTATTTTTATACAGCTACACGGATAATTGCAAGCTTTATTTTTATTGAGTGCATTGTTTGCTTGCCGGGCCATCTCCGCAGTTGCTTAAAAACCGATATGCTTGAATGATGATTCGACACCAATTTGTTTCCATCGACACGAAAAAAACGCGCCGATTCGCGCGCAGCTTAAGGGCATTAACGGCTTGTTTGTCGATTGCACAACCTTTGTTTGCGCAAGCGCCCGCGCCAAATCCGCTGCCGGATCGCACTGCATCGACGCACAATGTGCCCACGTTTGCCGAGCTGGAATCGGCGGGCACGGTGATCCGGCAAATTCGTATTGACCCGCAAAATATATTCGACCTGACCGACAGCGAGGAAAATAATTGGCTGTTTCGATTAGCCAATAAACTGCACATACAAACCCGCCCGCAGGTGATCGAGCAAATATTGCTGTTCAAACGTGGCGAGCGCGTGTCGCAACAAAAGGTCAACGAAACCGAACGGCTGCTGCGCAATAATCGTCTGATCTACGACGTCAATATCAAACCTGTGGCCTATGCTGATGGCATGGTCGATATCGATGTCGTCACCCGCGATACATGGACAATCGATATCGCCGCCAATGTATCCCGCGCGGGGGGCAACAATAAAACCAGTATCGGCCTGCGCGAGTACAACCTGCTCGGCACAGGGCTGGGCATCGGGTTTTCGCGCTCCTCAGACGTTGATCGCAAGGGGACGGAATTTGATATTTTCTATCCGCAGGCGTTCGATGGCTGGACCAGCCTGAGTTATTCGCAGGGACGATTCGACGATGGCCGACGCAAGTCCGCCTCGATTGATCGACCTTTTTACGCGCTGGATACGCGCTGGGCGGGCGGGGCGAGATGGAATGACAATGACCGCATTGACTCTATCTACAACTCAGGTAATGCCGTCAGCCAATATCGTCACCGGCAAAACTTCGCTGAAATTTTTGGCGGATGGTCGCCCGGACTGATGAACGGCTGGACACAGCGCTTTCTGCTGGGCTTACGCAGCCGAGACGATACCTACGCGTTGGCGCCGGGAAAAACCGCGCCCGCAGTCCTACCGGTGCAGCGCGATGAGCATTCGGTGTTTTTCAGACACGAACTGCTGGAAGACAAATTCATCAAGCTGAAAAATCGCGATCAGATTGGGCGGCCGGAATTTTTTCGAACCGGTTTCACCTCCCAACTGCAGGTCACACGTGCGCTGGAGTCGCTAGGCTCTACGCGCTCTGCGTGGCTTTATTCGGCCTTTGTCGGCAACGGATTTTCGTTCGCCTCCAGCAACGACCTGCTGGTGAGTGGCAAAGCCGAACGACGTCTCGCGACCACCGGCACACCGATGACGCAGGTGGGCGCTGCGGTGCGCTATTACGTCCCACAAGGCAAGGATGCGTTGTTCTACGCGGCGCTATCTGGCGACGGTATCAAAGGCGGCGGTATCGCAGATCAATTGCTGATTGGGGGCAATAATGGTCTGCGCGGCTATCCGTCCTACTATCAGGCGGGTGAACACCGCGCACTGCTTACCTTGGAGCAGCGGGTCTACACCGATTGGTATCCGTTTCGGTTGGTGCGCGTTGGCGGTGCGGCATTCTTTGATGTCGGCAGGGCTTGGGGCGGGCTGAATCAGAATATTTCCAATCCCGGCTGGCTGGCCGACGCTGGTGTCGGCCTTCGCTTCGCGCTCGACCGCAGCGCGTTCGCAAATGTGTTGCACGCAGATATTGCAGTGCCGTTGAATCGAACACCGGGAATTAAATCGGTGCAGTTTGTGGTGAAGACTGAGGTGACGTTTTGATTTTGTATTTTATTTAGCCCGATTAGCGGGGTTGGCAGGGCAACGGGTGAAAAACAGTAAAAAACATTCCAAACAATTGATCCATATTCCGGTCATTGTGGGAAGTGGACGCCGATGGCTCGAACACGGCGGACCACCGATCCAACTTGATCTCCAATCGTCGCGGGCAACGCTAACCGGGATGAATTATCTGGTGTACACGCCGCGGCGTTGAAGCGCGCTCTGATCCCACACTCGACATGCAGATCATAACGCTTACTTAATCTCTAGCACTGGCGCGCTTGTCAGGCAGAAAGCGGCTGCGAAGCCTCGCTAATGCTTGAGTTTTTAGCCGCGGGATGCAGCCCGCCAGTCTTCGATGTATGCTTCGCGAAATTGCAACGGTAGAGGAGATGCGATGAATACTCTGGAAATTCTAGCGACGCTCAAGAAGGCCGGTAAACCGCAGACTGCCGCGATCTACAAGCACTACGGAACAGGGGATAACGTGTTCGGCACGCTGACTTCTGAGATCAGCAAACTTCACAAAAAGATCAGGGTCGACGACGCCCTGGCGAAGGAACTCTGGAAGACCGGGAACGCGGAGGCGCGCGTGCTATCGCTTCTGGTCACCGACCCGAAGCTGCTGACACGTGCGAACGCAGATCGCCTGCTCAAGGAGGGGCCGGTTCGTTTCGTCGGCTGCTATTTATCCGGACTGCTGGCCCGCAGCCAGATCGCCGGAGACACGACCTGCAAGACGCCTGATGCGGTTTCTTATATCGAGAAGGGAACGAAGCGGAAGCACTGCCCCTGATTTTCAGAGCTTGGAAGAAAAGCAGGCCCGGGACACCGTCATTCGCTTTGATTCAACACCGCCGACAACAACCAAGCCGCCTTGCTCGCATCATCCGCATCCGTCACCAGTAACAGATGAATCCCGTCGGCATGCATCGTGGCAGCAACACCTTCTACTTTGTATGGCTGATCCAGTCGTTTGATCGTTACTACATTGCCATTGGCATCGACAATACCTATCGCTGATCCGCCACACGCACCGTCGTCGAAGCTGTTGTCGTTGTTTTCAGCGACGGCCGTAAACAATAGATTTCCATCTGGCAAGGCTGCGGCATCGGTGAAGCACAGCGGTACGCCGTCAATGTCGCCGAGCTCGATGGCGCGCACGACAGGTGGCTTGCGCAATCGCGGCGCATTGTTTGCGGCAATGTCGTCGATGAACGAATACAACTCGAAGGCAATCAAGGCATTTGCAGCACCCTTGTTGCCGCGCTGCAAGAGCATGAACTGGCCGCCTGCAATAACCGCCCCTTCAATATTCAGTCCGTCGACTTCGGCGCGTAGCGCGTCGTACAGAAAACGCAAATCAAAAAGCCTTGGCGCCGAATTGATGTTTCCCGACGCACCGAGGCCAAGCAATACGCCCGTATCGCGATTGGGTTTCGAGCCAGAACCCATTGCCAGCAGCGCACCGTGCGGATAGCCGGCAAAGGTTGGAATCACCAACAGCGTCTCCAGGTCCGGCTTTTGCGCTTTTCGCTTTTTGGTTTTATCGGGCAGCGTTCCATCAAACAGCCGAACAAGTTCGCCGGGCAGAGCATGGTCGGCCGAAAAAACGCCCAGGTGATGTTCGTCATCTGCCACCACGTACAGCAGATTGTTCACCTTCACCAAGCCGCTCGCCGCACTGATGAAAGGTGAGCGCGACCCGCTGGAGCCGTGGGTGAGATGAAGTTCGCGGATTTTTTGCGTGTTGATCATCCGGTGATGTTAAAGCGAGCTAAAGGACAAGGGTTGATATTTTTGGAGTCTTGGCAAAATACGAGCCCCTTTAAGTCCGCTTCTGAGTCCGTCACGAGTTATGAGTGGTGTCTGAGCCTTTTCCGGCGGCGCAGTGGACAGTTGCGGTTGATCCTTTTGCCCCCACGCCGTCCTCGCTTGTAGTAGGATTGCGCTGGCATGAATGTAGGATTCCAACAACTTTCAGGGAGATGATGTCATCATGAAATTGCGTCCAATAGCAAAGGCCATACTGCTGGTTTTCCCATCCGGTTTGGCGATCAGCGTGGCGAATGTTGCCTACGCCCAAACCACCCAGCAAGCGCAGCCGCCCGCCAAGGCTGGCACCGAAGTACTCGATCGCGTCGTCGTCACTGCGACGAAACGGGACTCCACCGTACTGGATGTACCGTTCTCGATCAACGCGCAGACCGAAGAGGACATCCGGAAATCCGGCGCGGTCACACTTGAAGATCTGGCGCGCAATGTCGCCGGTCTCGCCATCCAGAATCTAGGGCCCGGGCAGAGCCAGGTGTCGATCCGCGGCGTGTCCTCGGGACAGATCGTGCGCGACCAGCCCGGCGTCAAGGAACAGGTAGGCGTCTACTTGGATGAGACGGCGATTTCGATGTCGCTGTTCACACCCGACCTGGATCTCTTCGACCTGAAACGTGTGGAGACGCTGCGCGGCCCGCAAGGCACGCTCTACGGCTCCGGCAACATCGGCGGCACGATCCGATACATTACCAATGAGGCGAAGATCGGCGTCTCTGAGGGCGCCATCGAAGCCAACTTCAACAAGATTTCCGACGGCAGCAACGGCGGCGGCGTGAAAGCGGCGATCAACATCCCCATCAGCGACGCGGCCGCCATGCGGGTGGTTGGTTATCACACCAAATTTGGCGGTTGGGTCGATGCCCTGGGCCCCGGCGGTGGCAAGGATGTCAATGAGGGTGAACGTACAGGCGGCCGGGTGAGTTTCACCTTCCGGCCCACCAAGGACGTGACGATCACGCCGCGGATAATCTCCCAGAAGGTAACCGCAGACGGCTTCAACCGCCAGGAGGCATTCAATCTGTATGCCAACCGGTTTACCACCACGGTAGCGCCGGTGACTTTGCAGGAGCGCCAGCAATACCTGCTGCTGCGCGAGAAATTCGAGGACAAGACGACGATCGCCGATGCGACAGTCAAGATCGACTTCGGCGGTTTTGACCTGACCTCGGTGACCACCCGTACCGAGCGCGACATCCTCGTCAGCCGTGATGCCAGCGCGTTGACCGGTTCGGTGTCGGTTGATCTCGGCTTTCCGAGTGCCGGCGTGCTGCTGCCCTCGCGCCTCAACGACACCACCGACTTCAAGGGCTTCACGCAGGAATTGCGCTTGAGTTCCACGGGCAAGGGCCCGCTGCAATGGCTGGTTGGCGCCTTCTTTGCCGATACCGACCGCAAGTACGCCCAGCGCCTGCCCACCCCCGGCTACGATGGCTTTACCAACACGCGGTTCGGGGCCGGCACGGCGGCGGCCGTGGCCAATGGCTTCCCGCTGGAGTCGCCCTACAACGCCGACATTCCATACAATCTGAAGCAGAAAGCGATCTTCGGCGAACTCAGCTATGAAATGAACAAGCAGATGACGGTGACGGCTGGCGGGCGCTTCTACGATTACGAGGAAGAGCGCACGTTCAAGTCGGGCGGCTTGTTCTCCGACGGCAACAATAACTTCGATAAAACGAAATCGGACGGCTTCAACCCTCGCGTGCTGCTTGCGTACAAGGCATCCGATAACGTGACCTTCAATGCCCAGGCATCAAAAGGATTCCGCCTCGGCGGTGTCAATGATCCGCTGAACGTGCCCCTGTGCACGGCCCAGGACCGCGCCATCTTCGGTGGCTATCAGCGCTTCAGCGACGAATCGCTAATGAACTATGAGGTCGGCGTCAAGATGCAGCAGCGGGGCTTAAGCTTCAATGCGGCGGCGTTTTATACCCAGATGAAAGACCTGCAGGTCACGTTGGATGCCGGTTCCTGCTCGTCGCGCGTGGTGTTTAATGTGCCGAAGGCGCATTCGTCTGGCATCGAACTGGAGATGACGTTAAGGCCGACCGACGGCCTCGAGTTGTCGCTTTCCGGCGCTGCGGTGAATGCGGAGTTCGATTCGAGCGTCAAGGACGGCAGCGGGGCAGTGCTCGGTGGCATTCGCGAGGGCAACCGCCTGCCTTCTGTACCGAAACTTTCGTTCACCGCCAGCTTCACCTACAACTTCAGCCTGGCCGGACGCGAGTCCTATATCACTGGCTCGGTACAACACGTGGGCAGCCGCTTCACGCAGCCTTCAGACCAGGAGAACAACCCGCGCACGTTCGTGCACGGACTGGCTTTCCAGGGCGCCCCGACGACTGCTTCGACAAGGCTCAATCTCGAACTGCCAAAGTACAACGTGGTCAACCTCAGTGCGGGGATGGACTTCGAGCGCGGATTCTCGGCAGTCCTCTACGTCAACAACGTGAC